>DATKBL010000063.1:0-15972 GCA_035513995.1 Actinomycetota bacterium | reverse complement strand
CGGGTTCATCGCCGCCGATCGGTGGGTACAACCCCCTTGCGCTAACGGGAAGGAGGGTGAGCGAGATGGCGAGCACCGCAGAGCAGCTCAGAGAGCCCGACATGCTCCGGTCCTACCTCCGTGCCCTCGCGCGGACCGGGGGATCGGGCGATGAAGCCCTCGGACGCGGGCGTCAGCGGCGCGTCTGCGCGCAGTGCGGCGAGCGGGCCGTGTTCACGCTGGAGGCCGAAGGCACCTGGTACCGCTGCACCCATTGCGGTCGGTACGCTTGATCACTGGCGGATCACCACCTCCAGATCGCCCTCCTTGCGGGAGACCTGGACGGCCGTCACGCCGTCGCTATTGACGAAGGCGAGATCGAGGCGTGTATCCCCGACGCGCATCCCGCGCAGCTCCACACTGTCGAGCCACGAGGGCAATCCCGGACGCACGACCGTGAGCGCGCCTCGCGCCGAGTCCGCCGACAGACCGCCGTAGGCGCGAACCATCAGCAGCGGCGTCGCCGACGCCCACGCCTGCGGCCGGCACGCGACCGGGTACTGGACCGGCACCGGGACCTCGTCGGCGGCGAACCCGCAGAATAGCTCCGGGTACCTCGAGTAGGGGAAGTACGCGCCCGCGGCGATCAGCTGGTCGAGCACCTGCTGCGCCTCGGCGTCGAAGCCGTACCTTTTGAGGCCCTGGGCGATCAGGGAGTTGTCGTGCGGCCAGATCGTCCCCGTGTGGTAGCCGATCGGGTCGAACGCCCGGTGTCGTGAGGAGAGGGTCCGGATCCCCCACCCCGAGGAGAGCCCCGGCTCGAGCAGGCGCTTGGCGACGTGCGGGGCGAGTCGGTCGTCCACGATGCGCGACCAGAGGCAGTGGCCCGGGTTGGAGGTGACCGTGGGCACCCGGCGCTTCTCCCCGTCGAGCGCGAGCGCGAAGTACCCCACGTCCTCCAGCCAGAAGTCACGGTTGAAGCGCTCCTTCAGCTCGGCGGCCTCTCGCTCGAGCCGCCGCGCCAGCTCCTCGTCGCCCATCTCGCGCGCGAGCGGCGCCATGAGGGTCTTCGCCTGGTAGACGTACCCCTGGACCTCGACGAGGGCGATGGGAGGATCGACCGGGGTGCCGTCCGGCCACGGGATGCCGTCCCAGGAGTCCTTCCATCCCTGGTTGTCGAGGCCCCGCGGCGATCTTCGCTCGTACTCCACGTACCCGTCGCCGTCGCGGTCCCCGTGCTCGTCGATCCAGCGGAGGGCGGCGAGCGCGTTCGGCCACAGCTCCCGGAGCGCCTCCCGGTCGCCCGTCCAGCGGTAGGCGGCCACCAGGACGATCAGCCAGAGCGGCGTCGCGTCGATCGAGCCGTAGTAGGGCGTGTGCGGGATCTCCCCGGCTCCGGCGAGCTCGCCCACGCGCAGCTCGTGGAGGATCTTCCCCGGCTCCTCCTCTCGCCAAGGGTCGTCGACCTTCCCCTGGAGGGCCGCCAGCCGCCGCAGCGTGTCCCACGCGAGCTGCGGGCCCACCGTCAGGGCCTGGTACGCGGTGATGAGCGAGTCCCGCCCGAAGAGCGCCGAGTACCAGGGGACCCCGCCATCGATGTGGCGCGTCCCGTTCTCGTCGCTGGAGGTGAGCATCCGAAGGTCGAGCACGGCCCGGTCGAGGAAGGCCGAGAGCTGGCTGCTGCTCGCCCGGAACCGCGTGGCACGCTTCCGCCACGAGGTGTACTCGCGCTCCAGGTCCTGCTCGACCTCGCGCATCGACCGACGCGGCGGGGAGACCCCGCCGATCTCGGGCACCACCTCGAGGGTGACCTCCGCCGTCTCCCCCGCCCCGAGCTCGATGTCGAACGACGCCTCGGTCTCGCTCACCTCGTCGGGCGCGGGCGAGAACCGCAGCGTGGTCGTCCGCAGCACCCCGTCGAGGCCCCGGTAGCCGAGGACGACCTTGTTGCGCTCCACCCGCGGCGGCCGCATCTCCCCCCGCTTCTCCCGGTCGAGCCCGCGCACCTCGAAGATGTCGAGGAAGTCCGCGCCGAAGGAGATGCTGAGACGGATGCGGCGGTCCTTGAGGCCGAAGTTCCGGACCCGCATCCCCTCGAACAGGCTCCCGGACAGAACGCGCCTGCGCTGGAGCGAGATGTTGTCCTGCCGCTCGGACCCCGCCTGGAGCATGTGGCGCACGGGGTAGGCGAGCTCGACGATCTGCGAGTAGTTCTTCTCGGTCGAGGAGTGGAGCAGGAGAGGCCGGAGCTGGTTCAGCGTCAGCTCGAGCCGCGACAGGAACCGCGTGTCCGCGTCGTAGAGCCCGAGCGCGGCGGTGTTGCCCTCGGGGACGTCCCCGAATCGGTTCGAGACGAAGAAGGTCCGGTCGTGCTTGATGACCTGGACCTCCCGGATGTCCACGGTCGCCGGGGGCCTGGGCACGGGGTCATCCTATGCCTCCTCGCGCAGGGTCGGCGAGAATGGAGACGGAAGGAGGCGCGATGCCCGGATCGATCATGGGAGCCGATCGCTACTACGACGCCGGCGAGGTCGGCTGCGGCGGCCCCACCTTGAAGGAGATCGGGCGGCTCGTGGACGAGCTGCCCGCCGGCGGCACCGTCGAGGTTCGCACGACCACCGACACCGGCCGGAGCAGCCTGCGGGCCTTCTGTCGTCTCCGCGACCTGGACATCGAGGCCGAGGACGCCGGCCCGGAGCGCGACCGGATCGTGATCCGCAAGACGTGAGGAGGACCGCATGGGCATGCTGGTGATCCACGCAAGTCGAGGAGCAGAGGACCCGGAGAGGGCGACGCTGCCGTTCGTCCTCGGCAACAACGCCGCCGTGGCCGGCCAGAACGCGGTGATCCTGCTCACCGTCGAGGCCGTCCACCTCGCCGCGAAGGGCGGGGCCGACGGCGTGCACAAGGAGGGGCTCCCCCCGCTCCCGGAGGTCATGGCCGAGTACGTGGCGAACGGCGGGGCGATCTGGGCGTGCCAGTCGTGCACGAAGCCTCGCGGCATCGGGGAGGAGAACCTCATCGAAGGCGCGAGGGTGGGGACCTCGATGGAGGTCGTCGAGCTCCTCGCCGGCGGTGCCGCCAGCTTCAGCTTCTGAGGAGGGCCTCGGTACGCCCCTGCTATGCTCCGTACGTGGCCCGGGTGACCGTCTTCGGAGCCGGCGCGGCCGGGACCGCGCTCGCGATCCACCTCGCCCGCAAGGGCGAGGACGTGATGCTCTGGGGCAGCGAGCACGACGGGGCCGTCCTGGGCGCCCTGATCGACGAGCGACGCCACCCCGCCCTCCCCGAGCGCCTGCCGCACGAGCTGCGGGTCCTGGGCCCCGACGGTCTCCAGGAGGCCGGTGAGCACGCGGAGATCGCCGTCCTCGGCGCCAACTCGGCCGGGGCGGGCTCGCTGGGACGCCTGGTCGCCCCCGTCGTCGAGGGCGCCCGGCTGGCGCTCTCCATCGCCAAGGGGCTGGAGCCCGAGACCCTCGAGCGGACGAGCGTTGTCTACGCGCGGGAGCTCCCCCCGATGCCCGTGGTGGCGATGAGCGGGCCGTCGCTCGCGGCCGAGATTGCCGAGGGGCTGCTCACCGCCGTGGCGTTTGCCTGCGAGGACGAGGGGGCATGCAAGGAGGCGGCGGAGGTGTTCCGCTCCGATCGCTTCCTGGTGGACACGACCGACGACTCCGTGGGCGTGGAGATCTGCGGGATGGCCAAGAACGTGGCGGCGATCGGCACGGGGATCCTGGAGGGGCTGTCCCGGCACCTCCAGCAGGAGAACAAGAACCCCCGGGCGGCCCTCTTCACCCGGGCCCTCGGCGAGATCGCCGACCTCTGCGAGGCAATGGGCGGGCGACGGGACAGCGCCTACGGGCTCGCGGGCGTGGGCGACCTGCTGGTGACGATGCTCGGAGGACGCAACCGGATGTACGGGGAGGCGATCGGGATGGGGGCGGAGCCGGAGCACACGCTCCGCGACATGGAGGCCCGCGGCTTGACCGTGGAGGGCGCGGGGTCGGCCCGCGAGGTGCACGAGCTGGCCGGTCGCCAGCACCTCGACCTCCCGGTCCATGAGACCGTGTACCGCATCCTGCACGAGGGGGCGCCCCCCACGAGCGTCCTGGAGGAGCTCCGATGAAGCAGAAGCCCGATCGGAACCTGGCGATGGAGCTGGTCCGGACCACCGAGGCCGCGGCCATGGCCGCCGGCCGGTGGGCCGGCATGGGCCAGAAGGAGTCGTCCGACCAGGCCGCCGTGGACGCGATGCGGCTGATGCTCGACACCGTCTCGATGGACGGCATCGTCGTGATCGGGGAGGGCGAGAAGGACGAGGCCCCGATGCTCTACAACGGCGAGAAGGTGGGGAGCGGCGACGGCCCGCCCGTGGACGTCGCGGTGGACCCGATCGACGGGACCCGCCTCCTCTCCAAGGGCATGGGGAACGCGCTGTCGGTCGTGGCGGTCTCGGAGCGGGGCACGATGTTCGACCCGGGCCCGGCCGTCTACATGGACAAGATCGCCGTCGGGCCAGAAGCTGCCGACGCGATCGACCTTGAGGCCGGGACCGCCGAGAACATCTCGCGGGTCGCGGAAGCCAAGGGGATCGATGTGGACGACGTGACCGTCGTCGTGCTCGACCGCGATCGCCACGAGGACCTCGTCGCCGAGATCCGCGGGGCCGGCGCTCGCGTCCGCTTCATCACCGACGGCGACGTCGCCGGCGCGATCGCGGCGGCGTCGAAGGACGGGGGCGCCGACATCCTCATGGGGATCGGGGGCACGCCCGAGGGAGTGATCACCGCGGCGGCCCTCAAGTGCCTCGGCGGGACGATCCAGGGACGGCTCCACCCGCGGGACGAGGGCGAGCGCCGGGCCCTCGTGGACGCGGGCTACGACCTCGACCGGGTCCTCACCACCGAGGACCTCATCTCCGGCGAAGAGGTCTTCTTCGCGGCGACCGGCATCACCGACGGCTTCCTGCTCAAGGGGATCCGCTACAGGCAGCGCGAGGCCGTGACCTTCTCGATGGTCATGCGCTCGAAGTCGGGGACGATCCGGCTGGTCGAGGCGCGGCACCAGCTCGAGAAGCTGATGCGCTTCTCCGAGATCGAGTACGACTGAGCGTGCCCTCGTTCGAGGAGTCGGTGGTCGCCGTCCTGCGGAGGCTGACCCATGGCGAGGTCGCGACCTACGGCGAGGTCGCCGAGGAGGCCGGGCATCCGCGCGCCGCGCGGGCGGTGGGGAACGTCCTCGCCGGGACCGAGGGTCTCCCCTGGTGGCGGGTGGTCAGGGCCGACGGGGTCCTCGTGTCCGGCCACGAGGCCGAGCAGGCGAGGCGGCTTCGATCCGAGGGCGTGGATGTGCGCGGCGGCCGCGTGCGCCCTCAGCGCTCGGTCAGCGCGTAGACGCCCTTCTCCACCTTGCGGATCGGATGGTCCGGGCGCTTGGCGGCGTCGGCGAGCGCCGCGATGAGGCGCCGCCGGATGTCCTTCCGGGTGAAGGGGTCGAGGTACCCGCGCTGGAGGGCGATGTCCTGGATCACCGTCCAGTGGAGCGGCTCCCCCTGCTCCTCGAGCACCCGGACCGCGGCCTCGAGCTCGTCCATCACAGGCCGCGGCCGGCGGGGATGACGCTCTCGGCGAAGAGGTTGAGCGCGTCCTCGTCGTGGACCGCGAACGGGACGGCCGCCGGCGACACGATCACCTCCTCGACCCCGAGCTCGGCGAAGGCCCCGAGGCGCTCCAGGATCTCGTCGGGGGTCCCGGCCAGCCGGTCGGCGCGCCACTCCTCGAGACTCCCGGCGCTCGGGAGGCCGCCCGGCACGCGCTCGGCGTACCGCTCGAGCACGGTCCTCACCTCGCGCTCGTCGCGCCCGATCGCGAGATAGAGGCCGACCGAGAGCCGGACGGCGTCCGGGTCGCGCCCCTCTCTCTCGCAGGTCTCCCGCAGCTCCTCCACCTTCCCGGCGTAGAAATCCGGCGACCACGCCCACACGGTGTTCCACCCGTCCGCGTGCCGGGCCACGAGCCGCTGGAGGCGCGGCCCTCCCTTCCCCCCCACCCAGATCGGGGGCCGGGGGCGCTGCACCGGCGGCGGCCGGTTGTACGCGCCCTCGAGCGAGAACCGCTCGCCCCGCCAGGTCGCCGGCCCGTTCCCGAGCAGGTGCCCCAGCACGATCAGGGCCTCCTCGAGGACGTCGAACCGGCCGCCCACATCCTCGTACTCGTAGCCGAACGCCCGATACTCGTCCTCGTACCAGCCCGCGCCGATCCCGAGGTCGAGCCGGCCACCCGAGAGGAGGTCGATCGCGGTCGCTGACTTGGCGACGAGGGCCGGATGGCGGAACCCGGCGCTCAGCACCAGCGTGCCCAGCCGCACCCTGCTGGTGATCGTGGCGAGGGCAGCCAGGGCCGTCAGCGCCTCGGGCGTGCCGTAGGGCTCATCGCGCCCCCCGTAGCGCGCCAGCGAGAGGAAGAAGTGATCGGAGATCCACGCGGAATCGAACCCGAGGTCCTCGGCGGCGAGCCCCCAGGACCCCAGGCGCTCCCAGGTGACGGGGGCCCCGTCCGTGAAAGAGAAGTCGTAGTGCGGAAGGGCGAGGCCGAACCTCACAGCAGCTCCAGGATGTCCTCGGCCGTCGTGAGCGTCGCGCCCGGCGGCGTCACGATGCCTGTGGGGATCTTGAGCCGAGGGTAGACGTTCACGCCCCCCGAGAGCCTCACGCCCGGCTGCACGATCACCTCGTCGCCGAGGGCGACGTAGTCCTCGATCACGGTAGGGGTGCTCTCGTGAGAGCGGATCTCGCTCATCGACCCCACCACGGAGCTTCGTACCCTGGCCGCGGGACCGATGATCGCGCCGTCGCGGATCATCGAGCGGGAGATGTAGGCGCCCCCGCGCACCTCGACGTCGTCATCGAGGTTGCTGTCGGTGATGACGACCCCGGGCCCGATCTCGCAGTCGCGCCCGATGCGTACCGAGGGTCCGATCGTGACCATCCCTTCGGCGATCTTCTCCTCCAGCGTCCTGCCGGTCCACTCGTCGCGCGCGTGGAGCGACGACGGGGCGATCCACACCCGGGCCTCGGGATCATGGGGCGGACCCATCAGGCGGTGGACCGACTGGAAACCCCCGCGCAAGACCTCCACCGCCGTCTCGACGTAGTCCTCAACGCTCCCCAGGTCGCCGATCCTTCGCACGGGATGCGCGTACACGGGATAGCCGCGCTCGGCGAGCCACGGCAGGAGGTCCTTTCCGAAGTCGAGCCGGACGCGCCGCATCGCCGAGAGGTCCTGGTCCTGCATCACCTTGCGCATGGCGACGGGATCGAGCAGGTAGAACCCCGCGTTGGTCAGGAGGGGCAGCCGATCGAACTCCTCTTCGTCGCGGAGCTGGAAGTGGTCACGGAGCGCGGCCAGCGTGGGCTTCTCGGCGAACTCCAGCACGCGGCGCTCCGGGTCGCACAGCATCACCCCGTACTTCTCTGCCACCTCGTCCGGAGCGCGGGTCATCGCGGCGATCGTGACGGCGGCGCCCGACTCGACGTGCTGTCGATACAACGGCTCCAAGTCCAGATCGATGATCGTGTCGGTGGGGAACACCAGCATCGGACGGTCGATGTCCCAGTGCTCGATCATTCGCAGCGCCGAGTCGGCGCTGCCGGTCGAGAGGGCGTCGTACTTGACCGGCGAGTACCGGACGTCCACGCCGAACTCCCCCCCGTAGCGCAGGAGCACCTTGATCTGGTAGCGGTTCTCCTTGCCGTGGGCCACGATGTAGTAGCTCTGGACGCCCTCGGCCGACAGGATCATCACCACCCAGCGGATCAGGCGGCGGCCGAGGAACGCCATCGCGGCCTTGGAGCGGAGGTAGCCCGGGGCCTTCAGCGTGAGTGGGCGAGCGCGCACGCCCTGGCCGCCCGCAAGTCCGATCCCGACGAGGTCCGACACATCGGGCATGGCCGCATCTTAGCCCGGTCGCGGACCCGGGGCTCAGCGGGCCTCGAGCGGGCCCCTCAGCACCACGGCCCCGTCCCCGTCGAGCACGACGACGTCCTCCTGGTCCCCGGGGATCGCCCCGAACAGCGCGTAGGCGGCGAGCCTCCCCTCGGCGGAGGGCCAGAGACGCCCGACCCGCACGCTCCCCCCTTCACCGCGGAGCTTCGCGCGGTAGGGGCCTTCGTCCTCGGGGAGCCCACCCACGATCACCAGCGCCCAGTCGGACGCGCCGGGGACGTCGCTGTCGAAGACGATCGCACGGCCGCCGGCGGCGGAGGACGACGTGGAGCGGAGCGCCGCCTCGCGTACCCCCTCGCCGGAGAGGTCCTCGACGAACAGCACGAACTCGCGAGCTGCCTCGGCCGCGGCCCGGCGCGCCGTCTCGGCCTCGTCACCCATGCGCTCGGCGCGTCCTGCCATCGCGGCCCCCCATCCGAGGGCCAGGAGGAGTGCGGCGGCGAGCAGCCCGGCCACCGGCGCGCGGCGGCGCTGGGACCGACGTCCCGCGGCCCGCACGACGGCCCTCACGACCCGGTCCTCGAGCTCCGGCGGAGGCTCCGCCGGGCCCGCGAGGAGCGCCGCGGCCTCGACGCCCTCCATCAGCTCGGCCGCCTCCTTCCGACAGCCGGCACACGCGGTCAGGTGATCGCGGACCCAGGGGACGTCGCCGGCGCGGAGCGTCCCGAGCGCGTACTCGGGAAGCATCTCGCGTACGTGCGGGCAGTCCATCAGAGCTCGCGCTTCCATCCGTGCGCCCGGCGGAGCTTGATCAGCGCCGAGCGGAGCCGTGTCTTCACCGTGCCCAGCGGGATCGAGTCGTGGAGCGAGATCTCCCTCGCGGTCCAGCCGCGGTAGTAGGCGAGCCCCAGCAGCCTCCGCTCGGCAGAGGATAGGACGGCGAGCATCTCCTCGGCGACCAGGCGATCAACGATCTGGCCCTCGGCCTCGGGGGTCTCCCCGGCCAGCCGCTCGACGTCCTCGACGAGCGCCAGGGGGCGGCGGGACTCCCGGCGCAGCCGGTCCACGCCGAGGTTGTGGGCGATCACCATGAGCCACGTGGAGAGGCGGCCGCGCGCCGGGTCGTACTGCGCGGCCTTCCGCCAGGCCGCCACGAAGGTGTCCTGGGTGAGCTCCTGAGCCGCCTCGGGGCTCCCCAGGAGCCGCAGGCCCATGCCGTAGACCGGCCCCCCGAACCGACCGTACAGGATCCTCACCGCCTCCTCGTCTCCGGAGATCAACCGCCGCACGAGATCGCGCTCGGCGGCCGGCGTCAGCGGCCCATCGTGCGCGTCCGTCGACCTCATACCAGTGATACGGCGGGGGGGCCCACCTGGATTGTCCGGGATGGGCGTCATCAGCTCCGCCTCCTCCGTGGCGGCGCGGCGCGGAGCGTGCACACGCCGCGCTCCGCGAAAGGCTTCAGCTCGCGGAGCTCCAGGGGGGGACGCAGCCCGCCGAGCATCCCCTCGAGGAGCCCGCGGTGGAGGGCGCAGACGACGTCCCGATGATCGTCCACCAGCTCCCTGAACGGGCAGTGGCGGAGGGTCACCTCGACCTCATTCCCCTGCCTCCGGAACCGCGGCTCGAACCCCGCGCGGTCCATCGCCGACTGGAGGACGGCGAGGTTCTTCCGGTCGGGCAGCCGCACGCCGGGCTTCGGCGCGTCCCTCGCCACGAGGTACTCCCCCCATCCGCGCGCGAGCGTCGCGGCCCGCTCGGTCTGGCGGTCGGTCTGGATCATCCCGAGGAGCATCTCCGACAACAGTCGGAAGTCGCGGCCCTCGTCGCCGACAGGCTCCACCCCCGCGTAGAGCATCTGCGGGCGGCCCACCCCATCGCCCTTCCGGACCTCGTGGCGGACGAGCCCGGCCTCCTCGAGGCGTCGCAGGTGCGGCCGGAGGGTGTTGGGATGCACGGAGAGGCGGCGCGACATCTCGCGGACCGACACCGGCCGATCCACCAGCCGCAGGTATCGGTACAGGCGAAACCTCGTGTTGTCGGCGAGGGCCTTGTGGATCTCGAGGGCCTTGGTGTCCATGCGCCCTCCTCGGGGTCGGAGCGGGCAGGAGCCAGGATACTATGGAGGCATCCGCGACCCTCGTAGAGGAGCCATGATCACCGACCAGGACGTTCGCGAGGCGCTGCACCGCGCGCTGGACCCGAGCATCGGGAAGCCGCTGGACGAGCTCGGCGCCGTCGAGGCCGTCGAGGTTGAGGCCGATCGCGTCAGGGTGTCGCTGCGCGTCCCGATCCCGGGCACCGACGCGGAGGTGCGCCGGTCGGCCGAGGAGGCCCTCGCCCCACTCGGCGCCGACGTCGAGGTCCGCGTGGGCGAGATGAGCTCGGAGCAGCGGGCCGAGATGGTGCGTATGCTCCGCCGGGGCAAGAGCCGCGAGGAGACCGTGTTCTTCTCCGAGGGGCCGACCGAGGTCATCGCGGTCGCGTCGGGGAAGGGCGGGGTGGGCAAGTCGAGCGTGACCGCGAACGTCGCCGCCGCGCTCGCCGCGGAGGGCCAGCGCGTGGGGATCCTCGACGCCGACGTGTGGGGCTTCTCGATCCCCAGGATGATGGGCGTGGGCGGCCAGCCCTCGGGGACCAGCGACATGATCATCCCGCCCCAGGCCCACGGCGTGAAGATCATCTCGATGGGGTTCTTCGTCTCCGATGAGACCCCGGTGATCTGGCGAGGGCCGATGCTGCACAAGGCGATCCAGCAGTTCCTCGGGGACGTCTACTGGGGCGAGCTCGACGCGCTCCTCGTGGACCTGCCGCCGGGGACCGGCGACGTCTCGATCTCGCTCGCGTCGTTCCTGCCGCGCGGCGCGATGCTCGTGGTGACCACCCCCCAGGAGGCGGCCGCGAAGGTGGCCGAGCGCGCCGGCCGGATGGCCCAGCACCCGAACATCGACCTCGAGGTCCTCGGCGTCGTGGAGAACATGGCCGGCTTCGCGTGCCCCCACTGCGGCGAGCTCACCCCGCTGTTCGGGGAGGGGGGCGGGGCCCGAACCGCCGAGGGGCTCGAGGTGCCGCTGCTGGGGTCCGTGCCGATCCAGCTCTCGCTGCGCGAGGGGTCGGACGAGGGGACGCCGATCGTCGTGAGCGAGCCGGACTCCCCCGCCGGGAACGCGTTCCGGGCGATCGCGGCCGAGCTCGGCAACCGGATCCGAAGCCCCCGCGGGAAGCCCCTCAGCCTCCGCGAGGCCTAGGGCTCGGGCGGCGGCGCGAAGTCCGTGGTCGGACCGGCGGCCGTGGGCGAGGGCGGGCCCCCCGGCGGCCCGGCCCCCTGCTCGGGGAGTTCCGCGGGGGCGCGGGCCGGGCGCAGGGCGAACCGGGTCAGCACCACGACCGCGACGACGATCACGCCGACCGACGCCCACTGGCTCCCGGTGAGGCCCAGCGGCCAGGTCTTGTCCACGCGGAGGAAGTCGGTCAGCAGGCGCCCGGCCCCGTACCAGATCCCGAAGGCGGCGATCAGCACGCCCTCCCGACGGGGCTTCCGGCTGAACCAGACGAGGAAGGCGAACAGCGCCCCCGCGATCAGCATGTCGTAGAGCGCCGTCTGATGGACGCCCGGCCCCTGCTGGAGGAGCCGGCCGGTGGCGTCGCAGGCCCCCTCGAAGAGCTCGGCGCCCTCGGGACGGATGATCTGGCAGTGTGGCCCGGCCAGGTTCGCGATCCACGTGTCCGGCCCCGCGGGCTGGTACGGGCCCGGCAGGGTGCCGCTCGTGTAGCTCCACCCGAGCGCGAAGTCGGTCGGTTTCCCCAGGTGGTCGCCGATCACGAGGTCCCCCGTGCGCCCCACCGCGATGCCGAAGGCGAGCCCCGCCGCGGCGGAGTCCATCACCTGGCCGAACCGGTAGCCGTACCTCCGCATCAGGGGGACGACGAAGATGATCGCCCCGAAGATCCCGCCGACGAGGCTGATGCCGCCGCGCCAGATCGCCAGCATCTCGGTGATCGAGTCGAACTCGTCGAGGTGGCCGAGGACGTAGAAGAACCTCGCCCCTACGATGGCGCCCACGAGCGCCCAGAGGACGATCGTCCCGACGTGATCCTCCTGCACGCCCCGCTTCGGCCCCTCCCGCATCATCCACCAGGTCCCCAGCAGGTAGCCGACGGCGATCCCGATCCCGTGCGGGGAGATCGCCAGGGGGCCCAGGTTGATCCGGTCGAGCACGGGCCACGACAGGGTCGCCAGGAGGTCCATGATCGCGAGTCTAGCGAACGTCCGGGTCCGCAGCGGTCCACACGTCGGCCACCGCCCTTCCGAGCAGCATCCCTCCGGCCACGTCCGAGGGGTAGTGCACGCCCAGGTATACGCGCGAGAACGCCACGCCGCCGGCCAGCGCGACGAGCGCGCCGCGAGCCGGACCGGGGAGGTCGAGCCGCCGCGCCGCCACCAGGGCGAAGGTCAGGAACACGGCCGGATGGCTCGAGGGCCAGGAGGTGCCCCGAGGCTTCCCGATCAGGAGCCGTCCCGGCGCGATCGAGTCGAAGGGGCGGGAGCGCCGGTACCCCCTCTTCAGCGCCTGCCCGAGAACCCACATCGTGCCGGCCGCGCCGACGGCGCTCGCGGCCTCGCGCCTCCGACCCGAGGCGGCCAGGGCCGCGCCGGCGCCGATCGACGCGTAGAGCGACCCCAGCTCGGTGAGGGTCGAGAAGAGCCGGTCGAGCGTCGGGTGCTCGAGCCGGGAGTTGATCGCCTCGTAGAGGCGGTCGTCGAGCGCGCGCCCGCGCGCCTTGCCCGTGAGCGCGGCGACGGCCAGCGCGGAGCCGGCCAGACCCAGCGCCCGCCCGATCCGACGTCGTCTCATAGGCCCTCCACCATCTCCTTCTGCGCTCGCAGGCCCCTCCGCAGGATCAACGAGGCACCCATCAGCCGCACGGCTCGCGCCGCGACCTCCCCCAGCGCGCCGCCGGGAAACCGATACTCCACCTCATGCTCCACGCGGGACCGAGCGGCGCCGATCGGGCGAACGTACGTCCGGACGGTCCCCTCGACGGGCCCGGTGAGGGCGACCTCCGACAATCGAGGCCGGTCCAGCTCCTTCACCTCGGCGCGGACCTCCGCGGACACCCCCAGCAATCGGAGCTCCACGCGGTAGGAGTCCCCGGGCTCGAGCTCCCGGTCGGGGGCCCCGCGGACCGACTTGATCTGGCGGTTCCAGCGCGGCAGGTTCCGGGGGTCGGCGATGACGCGCCACACCTCCTCGGGGGTCGCGTCGACGACGACCGCGTCGCGGATCGTGCTCATCGGCCGCCCAGGCTACCGCTCGTCCAGCCTCGCCACCACACGACGCGGTCGGGGCGCAGGCGGATCGCCGCCTCGCCCTCGCCCGCCCCCGAGCGCTCGACCACGGACGCTCGCCCCGACCGGAGCCGCTCCGGGAGGAAGACGCGGGCCTCGCCCCGGAGCTGGACCCCGAGCATCCGCGACGCCCGCCATCGGGAGGCGCGATCGAGGACCAGGGCCGCGGGCGCTCGAGCGCCCACGTTGGCGAGCTCCAGGAACGCCGTGGGCACCACCGCGTAGTAGGCGCCCTCGTCCTCGGACCGCCGCCAGCGGGCGGGCAGGACCGTCGCGCGACCCGAGCCGACGGCCAGCGCGCCCTCCCCCTCGGACCCCAGCGCCTCGCGGAGGTTCGCGGGGAGCCCCGCGTCGGGAGCCCCGCCCGAGGGCAGCCGGCGGAACGAGGCCTCGCTCGCCAGGCCTCGCTCGGTCGAGCCCCAGGCCGCGAGCACGGTTCCACGGGGGAGATCGAGCAGGGCGCCGGACTCCATCGCCAGCGAGAGGAACACCCTCCCCGGCGGGGTCCAGCCCAGGGGCACACGGTACGCGTCGCGCGCGTAGCCGGCGAAGAACCTCGCGTTCTTCCGCGAGAACCGCAGCGCGGCTCGGGTCAGCAGCGGGCTCCGCAGGACCGACCGCGGCCATGACGACGGGTCGAGGAGATCGTAGAGGTCGACCCGGCCGCGGAACACCACCGCTCGGTCGCCGGCCCGGACCAGCCCGGCGCCGTCCGGCCGCTCCCGCCAGAGACGCGCCTTCCGAGAGCGGCGAGCGGTCGTCGCCCACAGGCGGTCCTCCTCGAGCGCGAAGACCACCGGGGTGACGTGAGGCGCGTCGGCGCCCGGGGCGGCCGCGTAGCAGAGCACGCCCTCCGTCAGGACCCGGCGGGCATCTTCAGGGATCATCCCGGCGGGCCCTCCTCCACCGGCGGGCGCAGGATCATCAGGCCCGTCCACACCACGTGGCAGGCGACGCCGGCGAGGATCCCTCCCGTCCAGAAGGCCAGGGCGGCCCAGACCGCGCCTCCCACCGCCGCCCCCAGCACGATGGGGACGCTCCCGCTCGCGAGGTTCGCGACCACGTACAGTGCCCATCCCCCGGCGGCGGCGGCCCCGTCCCCTATCGCCGCGGCGAGCCGCCCCTGCACGAGCCCCCGCCAGAGCGCCTCCTCGCCCGGGGCCACGACCAGGCACGCGATCGCCACCACGGCGCCGAGCGACATCCCACGGCGCCACGAGTACACCTCGCGGGTGTGGCGCGTCAGGAGGGTCCAGCCCCGGACCAGGTGCAGGAAGACCAAGGTGGCGGCGTAGAGGACCAGCCCCGCGCCCAGGCCGATCGGGACCACGACGAGGCCGCCTCCCGGCTCCACCCATCCGGTCAGGAGCGAGAGGAGGCCGAGCGGGCCGGCGGTCCAGCCCATCGCCGCCCAGATCGACACGCCCCCGAGGCGGATCGCGGCCCAGGCGCCGGCCACGATGACCGGTCCCGCCCAGGCCACCGCCAGCGCGACGGCGTCCATCTCAGCCGAGGAACCGGACCTTCGCGGCGAGCTCCGCGGTGAACGCGGTGATCACGGCGAGGTAGAAGAAGCCCGTGGCGGCCTGGACGGCCCGCGGCCGCGTCTCGCGCAGCGCCGCCCGGATCAGGAACGCGATCAGCGCGGTGATCGCCACCATCCCCAGCACGATCGCCAGGTGGAACGCCGCGCCTCCAACCGTGAGGAACGGGCTGAAGCCCTGGGCCGGGGGGGCCTCGCCGGAGAGCCCGGCGATCACCGCGACCACCTCGACGAGGACCGCGCCGATCAGCACGAGCGCCAGCCGCTGGATGTGCTCGCGGGAGAGCCCCCGGTCCACGAGGTACCAGTGCCCGAGCAGCAGCCCCACCGTCGCCGCGCCCATGAACGCGGCCCCGGCCAGGAGCTGGAACGCGGCCATCACCCCGCTCGACTCGGCGACCCGCGCCATCGCCACGAGGAGCGCCAGGCCCGTCGGCACCGACGCCAGCCCGAGCACCCTCGCCGCGGTCCCCCGGCGGGCGATCAGCGCGAGCAGCGAGAGCCCCGAGAGCGCCGACAGCCCGATCGCGATGAGCACCACGAGGCGGGCCGGCTCCCCCAAAGCCGGGGCCCGGGCCGCGTCGGCCGCCAGGGCGGTGAGCCACGCGCAGACGAGCACCGTCGCCGTCGTGAGGATGAAGAAGCCGCGCTTCACCTTCCCCCAGAGCCCCGTGAGCCACAGGACGGCGGCGCTGCCGGCCGCGGTCTCGGCCAGCACGAGCGCGATCACCCCGGATGCCCCTTCCATATGCCGCGGGTTAGCCTACAGGGGATGCTCGAGCCCGGGATCAGCGCCACGATCGCCGAGACGGTGGCCGAGGAACAGACGGCCGAGGGCGTGGGCTCGGGCGACGTGGAGGTCTACGCAACCCCGATGGTCCTGGCCCTCGTGGAGCGGGCCGCGGTGGCGGCCGTGAAGACCGCGCTCGATCCCGGGACCACGTCGGTGGGGGCGCGCGTCGAGCTCGACCACCTCGCCCCCACCCCGCCCGGAGCCCGGGTCGAGGCGACCGCCGTGCTCGAGGAGGTCGACGGCCGAAGGCTGCGGTTCTCGTTCGAGGTGCGCGACCCGGGCGGCGTGGTCGCCCGGGGCGCGCACCTCAGGGTCCTGGTGGAGCGTGGACCGTTCCTGGAGGGGGCGCGGTCCCGGGTCGACT
>DATKBL010000062.1:0-2878 GCA_035513995.1 Actinomycetota bacterium | reverse complement strand
GCCGAGGGTGACGTGGGTGACCGCGCTCGGGATCGCGGCGATCCTGACCGCCGCGATCGTCGCGGGAGCCTGGGTGGTGGGTCGGCGCGACGCCCCCGCGGCGGTGGCGCTCGTCGGCGCCGCGGGGCTCGTGCTCCTGGTCCTCGACGGCCTCCAGGGATGGCCGGCGATGATGATGCCGGTGATCGGGGGCGGCGCCCTCGACGGGGCCCGCTTCCACGGGATCGGCAACGTCTACGCGGGGGTCCTGCTGGCCGGGGCGGTGCTCGTCGCGGCTCACCTCCGCCCGTGGGTCGGGGTGGCGCTGCTGGCGGGCTCGGGGCTCTTCGCCGGCCTTCCCGGGCTGGGCTCCAACTTCGGGGCGGCCACCACCCTCTTCGCGGCCGCGGGGCTGTGGGGGGCCCTGCGGCTCCGGCGCCGGCTCGGGCCGCTCGAGGTCGCGATCGCCGCCGCGACCGCGGTGGCGGGCGCGGCGGCGATCGTGCTCGCGCACCGCTTCCTCGGACCGGACGTCTCCCACATCGCCAGGGCGGCCGATGAGGCCGGGCGCGGAGGCCTCGTGGCGCTCCTGGAGATCGCCGTTCGCCGCCTGGCGATCAACCTGGAGCTGACCTCCCGGGTGCCCGCCGCCTGGCTCGTGATCGTCGCGCTCGGCGCGGCGGCCTGGGCCGCGGCCCGCCGTCGTGGGCACCTCTCGCGCGACCCCGAATGGCGCGACGCCTGCCTCGTGCTCGCCCTGTCGGCGCTCGTGGGGTTCGTCGTCAACGACACCGGGATCGGCCTGGCCGGGCTCGCCTTCGCCTTCCTGGCGGCCGCGCTCGCCTACCCTGCGCTGGAGGCGGCATGGACGAGGAGATGACGACGCGGCCCCGGCCGACGTGGAGCCCCTTCGAGGCGATCCCCGTCGGCCTGGGGGCGTTCGCGGGGACCGCCCTCGCCGCCCTCGCGCTCCCGCTGCTGTTCGACGTGCGCACCTCCTTCGTCCTGATCGGCCTGGTCTTCGAGGCGCTGCTCGCCGGCCTCACCCTGCTGTGGGTTCGGCTGCGGCGGGCCTCCCCGGCCGCGCTCGGCCTCGGGGGAGGCCACGTGGTCCGCCGGCTCGTCGTCGGCTTCCTCTCGGGGCTGGCGCTGTTCGCCGTCACGGTCTTCGTGGTGGCCCCCGCGCTCTACGGGCTGCTCGGCCTGCTCAGCGGCGAGACGGTGGTCCCTCCGCGCCAGGAGGTGCTTCCCGAGCGGGCCTCGACCCTCCACGTCTACCTGGGCGGGGTCGTGGTGGTCCTGGCCGCCCCGATCGGCGAGGAGCTGTTCTTTCGCGGGCTGCTCTTCGGCGGACTCCGACGGTCGCTGCCGTTCTGGGCGGCAGCGGTGATCTCGGCGGCGATCTTCGCGGTCGTGCACGTCTATCTGCTGCTGATGCCGCTGCTGTTCCTCGTGGGCTTCGGCCTGGCGTACATCTACGAGCGGAGCGAGTCGCTGATCACCAGCATCGCGGCGCACGCGGCATTCAACCTCGTGGGCTACCTGCTGATCGTCGGGGAGCTCGGGTGACCGGGCACCGCCGCGCCGAGGCGGCCGCGCTGCTGGCCGCCGGGGGGGCCGTGGCCTTCACGGGGGCGGGGATCTCCCAGGAGTCGGGCATCCCGACCTTCCGCGACCCCGGAGGGATCTGGGACCGGTTCGACCCGGACGAGTACGGGACCTGGGAGGGGGTGACGCGGCTGGCGATGGAGCGGCCGGACGACCTGGCGTCGTTCCTCTCCGAGCTCCGGGCCGCCTTCGCCGGGGCCGAGCCCGGCCCCGCCCATCAGGCGCTCGTCCATCTGGAGGGGGCCGGCCTGCTCGACGCCGTGATCACCCAGAACGTCGACGGCCTCCACCAGGAGGCGGGGAGCGAGCGCGTGGTGGAGCTGCACGGCTCCTTCTCCCGCACCTCGTGCCTGGCCTGCGGGCACCGCGAGGCCGTCTCCAAGGCGGCGTTCCTGGAGGGCCTCGACCGGGCGATCCTCGGCCTCCGCACGGCGTTCATCGCGAGCATGGCCTCGCTCCTCCCTCGCTGCTCGAGGTGCGGCGGCCCGGCCCGCCCCGACTTCGTGGCCTTCGGGGAGGCGCCCCACGATCTGGCCGAGGCCGAGACCCTCGCCCGCGGCTCCAGGGTGCTGCTCGTCGTGGGCACCCACGGCGAGGTGTTTCCGGCGGGCGCCCTGCCCGACGCCGCCCGTGAGGCCGGGGCGACGGTGATCGAGGTCTCACGGGGCGACACCCACATCGGCGCGGACCTTCGGCTGCGGGGCGAGGCTGGTCGGGTCCTGCCTCCCCTCGTGAGGGAGGCCCTCTCCGTCCCCCGCTCGTAACGGGACGAATCGGGCGGCGGACCGCTCCCGGCCCCCTACGCGACTGGCGGCCCTTCATCGTATAGGGTCACTCAAGGTCGGCCGACGCCCAGGCCGATATATAGCGAATGAGCCAAAAGTACAGCGCACCGCGGGCGCTTCTGGTGGCCCTCATCGCGAGCGCCCTCCTCTCGACCCCAGCCGCGACCCCCGAGGCGTCGGCCGCGCCCACCGCCAAGGAGCGGAAGGTCCTCGAGCTCGTGAACACGGCGCGGGACAATCGTGACCTCAGGACCCTCTCCATGGACGAGAAGCTGCGGAGGAAGGCTCACCGCCACAGCGTGCGGATGTCCAAGGAGGGTCGGATCTTCCACCACAGCTGCCTGTCGTGCCTCGCTTCGGGCGAATGGAACACGATCGGCGAGAACGTGGCCAAGGCGAAGACCATCCAGAAGGCGCACCGAGCCCTGATGCGGAGCCCGGGCCACCGCCAGAACATCCTCTGCGGCTGCTACCGGAAGGCGGGCATGGGCGTGGCCAAGCGGGGC
>DATKBL010000061.1:0-4900 GCA_035513995.1 Actinomycetota bacterium | reverse complement strand
GTGGTGCGCACGATCCACTCGTCGAGCGCCATGATCAACCGCTGGAGCGGCCGGTACAGGAAGGCCAGGATCAGCACCGTGACGATCGCCACCGCGATCGCCTGCGCGAGGACGATCTGGACGGCGATCGGGTTCCCCAGGAGCATGGCCGCGAACAGCGTGTCGGCGAGCGTGGTGATATTCGCCCCCGCGATATAGGGGATCGCCTCCCGCCGCTCGATGTAGCCCTTGCTCGCGAGCGGGACGAGGATCGTGAGGGCCACCGAGACCGACAGGGTGAGCAGCGCCGCCAGCATGCCGAGGCCGAACATCGCCCACGGGTGCTTCATCCAGTGGCCGCGCTCACCGGCGTGCTTCTCGCCGTCGAGCGCCGGCAGCACGTGGTCGAGCAGCTTGAACGAGCCGAGGATCACGGCGAGCCCGACGGGGAAGAGCAGCGGACCCGGGATCAGGTCGGAGGCGAGACGCGTGATCGGCCCCCAGACGGCGTCGACGACCCCGTTGATGCCCGCGGAGGCCTGCCACGTGACCCCCGACAGGAGTCCCGACTTCAGGATCCCGTACCCCAGGAACATGCCCGGGACGTAGACCACGGCCGTCATCCCGAGGGCGAGCACGCCCATCCCGATGCTCTCTCGCCGTCGGTGCCTGTTCCGCTGGCGCATCGCGTAGAGGAAGCCGACGAGCAGGACGATGAACGAGGCGCCCAGCCGCGAGCCCGAGAGCATCGTGAAGGTCTGCGCCTGGCTGGTCGCGCCGGCCGTGAAGAGCGCCAGCGAGGCGGCCGCCACCGGCGAGCCCGAGAGGACCAGATAGGCGCCGAGCCACCCGAGCCCGAGCGTGCTGACCATGTTGTCCACCGGGAAGGTGCCCTGAAGCCTCGGAGCGATCGCCTGGGCCCCTTCCTTCATCAGCTCGATCGAGAGGACGAGGAGGAAGAACGCGGCCAGGAAGTGCCCGATCTTGTTCGCCACGATGGGCAGACGACGGCGGGGTTCGCGATGCGTCTCGGCCGGGCCTTCGACCGGCTCCGGGGTCGCCCGATCACCGTTCCCGTCCGGGATCGTCGGTTCGGATGCGCGCTTCGACTGCGTCTCGTCCGCGGAGATGTCCTTCCCCATTCCCTCGAAGGCGGCCGGGGGCCGAGGGCTCACGATACGATATTCGGCAGAGAGGGGGGATGACAAACCTTCCGGCTCGTCCCCTTATGGAGACCCCGATGGAGTACAGGCCGCAGGACATCGAGCCCAGGTGGGTGGCCGCCTGGGACGAGGAACGCCTCTACGAGGCGGTCGAGGAGGGCGACCCGCGCCCCCGCTTCTACGCGCTCGACATGTTCCCGTACCCCTCGGGCGACATCCACATGGGGCACGCGGAGGCGTTCGCGATCGGAGACGTCGTGGCGAGGGTCCGCTGGATGCAGGGCCACAACGTCCTCCATCCGATCGGATGGGACGCGTTCGGGCTGCCGGCCGAGAACGCCGCGCTCAAGCGGGGCGTCCATCCGAAGGAGTGGACCTACGAGAACATCGAGCGCCAGGCAGCGTCGTTCAAGCGCTACGGCGTGTCGTTCGACTGGTCGCGCCGCTTCAACACCTGCGACCCGGAGTACTACCGCTGGACGCAGTGGCTCTTCCTGAAGCTCCACGAGCGCGGCCTCGCGTACCGGAAGCTGGCCCCGGCCAACTGGTGCCCCAAGGACAAGACGGTGCTCGCGAACGAGCAGGTCGTGAACGGGGCGTGCGAGCGGTGCGGCACGCCGGTCGTCCGGAAGGACCTCACGCAGTGGTTCTTCCGCATCACCGACTACGCGCAGGCGCTGCTGGACGACATGGAGCTGCTGGAGGACTGGTCCGACCGCGTGCTGACGATGCAGCGGAACTGGATCGGACGCTCCGAGGGCGCGGAGGTCGAGTTCGAGATCGCCGAGACCGGCGACCGGGTGAGCGTCTTCACCACCCGACCGGACACCCTCTGGGGCGTCACGTTCATGGCGTTCGCACCCGAGCACGGGCTTGTCCCGGCCCTGGCCGAGCGAGGGCGCGCCTCCGCGGAGGTGGCGGAGCTGCTGGAGCGCCTCCGCTCCACGCCGCTGGCCGGCCGCGAGCTGGCCGAGTCGCGCGAGGGCATCCGCCTCGGCGTGCACGCGGTGAACCCCGTCAACGGCGAGAAGGTGCCGGTCTTCGTGGCCCCGTACGTGCTGATGGAGTACGGGACGGGCGTGGTAATGGGCGTCCCGGGCCACGACCAGCGCGACTTCGAGTTCGCCCGGGAGAACGGGCTCGAGGTTCGGGTCGTGATCCAGCCCGAGGGGACCGAGCTCGACCCTGACGAGATGACCGAGGCCTACCCCCACGAAGGGGTGATGGTGCGCTCCGACGCCTTCGACGGGACGCCCTCGCCCGAGTCGATCGGGAGGGTGATCGCCTGGCTCGAGGAGACCGGCCGCGGCCGGCCGGCCGTCACCTACCGTCTACGCGACTGGCTGATCTCGCGCCAGAGGTACTGGGGCGCGCCGATCCCGATCGTCCACTGCCCCGAGTGTGGCGAGGTGCCGGTGCCCGAGGAGGACCTGCCCGTGGTCCTGCCCGTCGACGTGGACTTCGCGCCGACCGGCGAGTCGCCGCTCGCGAAGCACGAGGCGTTCGTGAATGTGGCGTGCCCCCGCTGCGGAGGCGCCGCGAAGCGCGAGACCGACACGATGGACACCTTCGTGGATTCCTCCTGGTACTACTACCGGTACTGCTCGCCCGACGAGGATGGGTGGGCGTTCGACCCCGAGCGCGTGGACAGATGGATGCCGGTGGGGCAGTACACGGGGGGGATCGAGCACGCGATCCTGCACCTCCTCTACTCGCGGTTCTTCACGAAGGTGCTCCACGACATGGGGATGGTCAGCTTCCGGGAGCCGTTCCCGCGGCTGCTGAACCAGGGGATGGTCATCATGCAGGGGGCCAAGATGTCGAAGTCGCGGGGCAACCTGGTCGAGCCCGCCCCGCTGATCGAGGAGTGGGGGGCCGACACGATCCGGGTGACGATGCTGTTCGCGGGGCCGGTGGAGGACGACATCGACTGGGCGACGGTCTCGCCGGCGGGCGTCCACTCATGGCTGGGCCGGGTCTGGCGCGTCGCGCTCGCGGGGGCCGATCAGGGGGGCGAGGACCCCGAGGAGCTTCGGCGCCTCACCCACCGGACGATCCGCGAAGTGACCGACCTCTACGAGAGGTTCCGGACCAACGTCGCCGTCGCGCGGCTGATGGAGCTGACCACCGAGATCCGCCGGGTGCTGGACGACGGCGGGTCGGTCCGTCAGGCGACCGAGGCCCTCGTGCTGATGCTGGCCCCGATGGCGCCGTTCATCACCGAGGAGATCTGGCGCGGGCGGTGGGGGAACGAGGAGAGCGTCCACCGGCAGGCGCTCCCGTCGTTCGACCCCGACCTGGCCCGTGAGGAGACCGTCACGCTCGTGGTCCAGGTGGACGGCAAGGTGCGCGACACGATCGAGGTGCCCGCGGACGTGGACGAGGAGCGGGCCGTCGAGCTCGCGCGCGCCTCCGAGAACGTGAGGCGCGCGCTCGACGGGCGGGAGGTGGCCCGTGTGGTGGCCCGCCCGCCCCGCCTCGTCAACCTCGTGACGGCCTAGCTCACTCGGAGGGCGACCATGACGCCGTCCCGCGTGGGCACCACGGTCGAGCGGTAGCGCTCGTCGGCCGCGACCGCGGCGTTGTGCTCGCGGATCGCGGCGGTCCACTCGGGACGCTTGTCATCCGGGTCCTCCTGGGCGACCCGCCCCGACCACAGGACGTTGTCGCAGAGGTAGAGGCCGCCCACGCGGATCCGCTCGCGGGCCTTGCTCCACGCCTCAGGGTAGCCGTGCTTGTCGATGTCGCAGAAGACGACGTCGAACTCGCCCGGGGTCTCGTCGATCAGCTCGACGGCGTCGCCGACGTGAGAGCGGACGCGGTCGCCGAACCCCGCCCGGTCGAGGAAGTCGAGGGCGAGACGCTGGTTCTCGGGGTCGCCCTCGGTCATGCGGACCTCGCCGCCGTCGCCGACGGCGCGCGAGAACCAGTAGGCGGAGTACCCGTAGCCCGATCCCATCTCGAAGACGCGGCGGGCCCCGATCGAGCGGGCCAGGACCTCGAGGGTGGTGCCCACGAGGCGGCCCACGATCGGGAATCCGTGCTCCTCGGCGCGTGCCTCCATCTCGGCGGCGACGGGGTGGTCTTCCTCGAACAGCTCGCGCAGGTAGCGCTCGACCTCGGGGTTCACGATGTCCATCTCGGAGCTCCTCTCGGCGGGACGGGCACAGGATAGGCGCGGCGGGGCGTTCGTGTCGGCGGCGCCCGGTACGATGCGGGGCCTCTCCCTCCCGAGACGCGGCCGGACGCCGCGCGACGAGGGTGGACGGGTTCCGAGACTGGCTGGAGGGGCTGACCGCGAGGGAGCTCGCGGTCTACGCGATCGTGGCCCTGGCGCTGCTCGTCGCCGGCGGCGCGTGGGTCCTGCGCGCGCGTCCCGCGGGCGTCCCGGTGACAGCCGAGCCTGCGGTCGAGGCGGGTCCGTCGCCGGAGGCGGAGGCGCCGATCATCGTCCACGTCGCCGGGATGGTGCGGCTGCCGGGCGTCTACCAGCTCGGCGAGGGCGATCGGGTGATCGACGCCATCGAGCTCGCCGGCGGGGCGCGGAGGGGGGCGGCGCTCGAGGCGCTCAACCTGGCCGCGGTGCTCACCGACGGGCAGCAGATCCTCGTGCCGAAGCGGGGCGCCGCCCCGGCTGCCGGCGTCCCGCCCTCGGGCGGCTCGGCACCCGCGAGCGGCGAGAGCGCGTCGCTCGTGAATGTCAACACGGCCGACGCCACGGCCCTCGACTCGCTGCCGGGGATCGGCGAGGTGCTGGC
>DATKBL010000060.1:0-30787 GCA_035513995.1 Actinomycetota bacterium | reverse complement strand
CGGATGCCCGACGGCGACGGCGTCGATGCAACCCGTCACATCGTCAACCGGTTCCCGCAGATCCGAGTGATCGCGCTCACCGCCCATGACGACGTGGACACGGTCCGCGACATGCTCACCGCCGGCGCCACCGGCTACGCGTTGAAGGGCGCCTCGGTCGACGAGCTGCTGACCGCCGTCCACAAGGCCCGGCGGGGCGAGGCCCACATCGACGAGCGGGTGCTCCCCAGCGCGGTCCACGAGCTGCGGCGCCTGCTGCGCGAGGAGCGCGAGCGTCGCACCGAGGTGGAGAGACTGTCACGCATCCGCCAGGAGTTCGTCCAGGTCCTCTCCCACGAGCTGCGCACCCCGCTCACCGTGATGTCCGGGGCGTTGCGCTTCCTGATCCGTCGCGGCCTCACCGGCGAGGAGGAGCCGCTGGTCGCCTCGGCCCTCCAGCGCGGGATCGAGCTCGAGCGGATGATCGAGGGCCTGGAGCTGATCGGCGAGAGCCAGCACGACGACGGCGCCTCGGCCAGCCCGTGCGACGCGATCGAGGCGGCGATGGTCCGCATCGGGGGGCAGCCCGACTCGGTCGAGTGCGAGCCCGGCCTCTGGCCCCGGGTCCGCGACCGGCACCTGACGCGGATCGCCTACGAGCTGATCGACAACGCCATGCGGCACGGGCGGCGGCCGGTCGAGGTGCGCACGTGGGCCGCCGAGGGGCTCGCCCACCTCCAGGTCAGCGACGGCGGGGACGCCGATCTCCGGCCGGAGCTCTTCGAGGCCTTCTCCGCCGGCGACATGTCGGCCACCAGGACTCGCGGCGGGCTCGGACTCGGCCTCTTCGTCGCCCAGCGGCTGTGCGAGGCCGACAACGGGCGGCTCACGATCAGGCGCGAGCGCGGCCGGACCCTCGCAGAGGTCGTCTACGAGGTCCCGGCCTGAGGGCTCCTACGCCTTCGCCTCCTTGACGTCCCACCCGGGCCGCCCCGGCTGCTCGGACACGGTCCCCCGCTTCGGGATCAGGACCTTGCGGCGGAAGAAGAGGACCTCGACCCCCTCCTGGTTGTAGCCGCGGGTCTCGACGGTGACGACGCCCCGGTCGGGCTTCGAGCTCGACTCCTTCTTGTCGAGGACGGTCGTCTCCGCGTAGAGCGTGTCCCCGTGGAACATCGGCGCCGCGTGCTTCAGCGACTCCACCTCGAGGTTGGCAATGGCCTTCCCGCTGACGTCGGGGACGCTCATCCCGAGGGCCAGCGAGTACACGAGGTTGCCCACGACGACGTTGCGCTTGAACTGCGTGGCCTCCTCGGCGTAGTGCGCGTTCGTGTGCAGGGGGTGGTGGTTCATCGTGATCATGCAGAAGAGGTGGTCGTCGTACTCGGTGATCGTCTTGCCCGGCCAGTGCTTGTAGACGTCGCCCACCTCGAAGTCGTCGAAGTACCGCCCGAACTCCCTCGCTTCACCCATCGTCGACCCCCTAGACCTTGTGGCGCTCGAGGAGCTGGCGGCCGATGATCATCTGCTGGATCTCGCTTGTGCCCTCGCCGATCAGCAGGAACGGCGCCTCGCGGTAGAGGCGCTCGACCGTGTACTCGGCCGAGTAGCCGTACCCGCCGTGGATCCGCAGGGCGTCCTCGACGATCTCCTTGCACGCCTCCGAGCAGAAGAACTTGGCCATGCCCGCCTCGAGGTCGCTGCGCTCGCCCGACGCCTTCTTCTGCGCGGCCGAGAGCAGCATCAGCTTCGCGGCCTCGAGCTTCGTCCCCATCTGCGCCAGCTTGAACTGGATCGCCTGGTGGTGGGCGATGGGCTTGCCGAAGGCCTCTCGCTCCTGCGCGTACCTGATCGCCTCCTCGAACGCGCGGGTGGCCAGGCCGACCGCGCGGCCGGCGACGTTGACCCGACCGACCTCGATGCCGTCCATCACCTGGTAGAAGCCCTTGCCCTCCTCCTCGCCGAGAAGGTTGCTCGCGGGCACGCGGTGGTTCTCGAAGACGAGCTCGGTCGTCTCCACGCCCTTGTAGCCCATCTTCGGGATGTTGGGCGGCACCGTGATGCCCTCGAACTCGCTCGCGCCCGGCTCCTTCTCGATGTAGAGGAGCGACATGCCCTTCGAGGGAGGATCGGCCTCGGGGTCGGTCTTGACCAGGGTCACCACGAGACCGGCGCGCAGCCCGTTCGTCACCCACATCTTGCTGCCGTTCACGACGTAGTCGTCGCCGTCGCGTTCGGCCTTCGTCTGGATCGCCTGCACGTCGGAGCCGGCGCCGGCCTCGGACATCGAGTACGCCGCGCGGAGCTCGCCGGTCGACATCCTCGGGAGCCAGCGCTCCTTCTGCTCGTCGGTGCCGTGACGGTTCAGGAGGTAGGCGGCCATGAAGTGCGTGTTGAGGATGCCCGAGATCGACATCCACCCGCGGGACAGCTCGGCCACGACGAGGGCGTAGGTCATGACGTTCATCCCCGCCCCGCCGTGCTCCTCGGGGATGGTCAGCCCGAACATCCCCATCTCCTTGAGCTGCTCGACGATCTTCTCCGGGAACTCATCCCTGTGCTCCATCTCGTCAGCGATCGGGAAAACCTCCTGCTCCACGAACTCCCGGACCGCCTTGACGACCGCTTCCTGGTCCTCGCTGAGCTCGATCACGTCTCCCACTCCTTCTTGAAGTCGTCCCAGGTCTTCGTGGCCTCGAGGCCAGCAGCGCGCCCGCGCTCGGCGACCTGCTCGGCCATCTTGCGGCTGGCCTCGTCGATCATCTCGGCCCCGAACATCACCGCGCCGGTGGCCTCGACCTCGGTGGCGTGGCGGTAGGCCTCGAGCATGGCCGCCGCCTTGTCGTACTCCTCTTGCGTCGGGGCGAAAACCTCGTTGAGCACATCGATCTGGCCCGGGTGGAGGGCCCACTTCCCGTCGTAGCCGAGGGCGCGGGCGCGCATCGCCATCTCGCGGAAGCCGTCGAGGTCCTTGATCAGGAGGTAGGGGCCGTCGATCGCCTGGAGCCCGGCGTTCCGGGCCGCGATGAGGATGTGGGTCAAGACGTAGTGCCAGTGATCGCCCGGGTAGCCGGGCATCGGGAGGCCCGCGGTGACGGTGGGGAGCCCCAGGCTGGCGCTCATGTCGGCCGGGCCGAAGATCAGCGTCTCGGCGCGGTCCGAGGCGGTGGCGATCTCATCGATGTTGGTCAGCCCGGTGGCGGTCTCGATCTGGAGCTCCAGGCCGATCCGCTCCTCGAGACCCATCTCTTCCTCGAGCATCCGGAGGAGGTCGGCCACGAATTGCACGTCGGAGGCGCGCGCAACCTTGGGGACCATGATGCAGTCGAGGTGCTCGGCGGCGCCCTCGACCACCGTGATCACGTCCTTGGCGCACCAGCGCGTGTCGACGCCGTTCACGCGGACGGCCACGGTCTTGCCTGCGAAGTCGCCGGTCTTCAGCGCCTCGACGATGTTGCCCCTGGCCCCCTCCTTGGCGTCGGGGGCGACGGCGTCCTCGAGGTCGAGGAACACCTGGTCCGCGGGGAGCCCCGCCGCCTTGGCGAGCATCTTGGGGCTGCTCCCCGGCACCGCAAGACACGACCGACGGGGCCGGGTGACGCGCTGGGTCATGCGCCGGTTCCTCCTGTCCGGGACGGGCTCATGGTAGCCGCCCGGGTCGCGAGACGCCCAGACGCTCAGGTGGGAGGTGGCGGGAGCTGCCCCACGCGATGGCGGAGCTCGTCGAGGGCCCGGGCGAACCGCGTCCGCATCTCCTCGAGGGTCGCCCCGAGCTGCTCGGCCCCGCGCGTCGCGGTCTCGGCTTTCCCCACCCGCTCGGTGAGGTGCTCGACGCGGACGGAGAGCTGGGCGAGCTGACCCGAGAGCTTCTCGCCCAGCGTCGTCAGTTCCTTGACGAACCCCTCCTGCTGCTGGACGGCCTTGCGCTCGCTCCGGATCAGGTCCTTGAAGCCACGCTTCTCCCCCAGCGACTCGAGCACGCCGGAGACGGCGTCCATCCGGGCGATCCGCTGGTCGACGCGATCAGCGAGCGCGGCCACGTCGGACCGGATCGTGCCCACGGCCTCGGTCAGCGCCTCGAGCTGGCGTCCGACGGCCTCCTCGGTCCCGGCGATCTCGGAGACGGCGTCGCGCATCACCTGGAGCGCCCGGGCCACGTGCTGTGGGAGCGTCTGGACGACCTCGAGGTCGCCGCGGATCGCGGCCGACGCCCCTCGGACCGCGTCGCGCACGGCGAGCGGCGACTGCTCGAGCAGCTCGGCGATCACCGTGAGGTGGGCGGTGAGGCGCTCCTCGACCCCCGCCACGCTGGCCCGGAGCCCCTCGAGGCTGCCGGCCGTGCGGTCGTGGACGGCGTCGAGGGCCGCCCGGACCCGAAGGCCGAAGACGTCGGAGAGCTCCGCGGGGATCGTGGCGAGCCGCCGGTCGAGCTCGCGCTCGATCTGCTGGAACTCGCCGTACCCGCTCCCTTCGCGAGGCTCGGGGTCGTCGGGAAGCTCGAAGAGCTGGTCGTCCTCCATGGCTCGCCCGGATTGTATGACCGGAACCCGCCCCGACCGGGGAGGCGAGAGCGATTTCCGGGGGGGCTTCACATACGGGCTCAAGCGTGAGATAGGTGGGGACGACACCCTTAGTTGGGACCCCATGAGCACACGCCCACCCTCCATCCGCATCGCGATCGTCGCGCTCGTCGCGACGGGGTTCGCCCTGGGCCTCCTCCCGCCCGCGGGCGGGACGGGCGGTCCGCCCGAGACCGTCGTGCGCACCGTGCCGATCGTGGCGGCGGACCTCGCCGGCGGCCCCCTGCTCGCCTCCGGCAACGAGCTGAGCGCCTCGCGCGCTGCGTGGACCCCTCGGCACGAGGTCTGCGCCGGCTTCGCCTTCACGGCTGTCGGTCTGACGTGGGAACAGGAGGGCGACGAGGCGGTCCCTGTGAGCCTGCTCTGGCGGGACGACGGCGGCGAGCGGAGGGCGTTCCGGACCGGCGGCGACCCCGACCACTCCCCCGACCCCGGCACCGAGGAGGACGCGCGCGCCGGCACGCCGCTGATCTGGACCGGCGAGACGCGATGCGTCGACCTCGCCCTGGAGCTCTCCCCCGGCGCCGAGGTGCGGGACGTGCGCGCCGTGTTCCTGAACACGTCGGGGACGGCGCACGGGGGCTCGGTCCTGGGAACGATCGCCGCCGGCCTGAACGAGGGCCTGGCCCGGCTCTGGAGCGCGGGGGGCGCCGAGGCGGCGGCCCCCCGCCCGGCGATCATCCGGCGGAACGGCTGGGGAGCCAACGAGAGCCTGCGGAACTGCGGGCCCGACTACGCGCCCGCGCTCAAGATGGCCTACGTCCACCACACCGCCAGCGGCAACACCTACACGCCCGACCAGGCCGACGACGTGATCCGCGGGATCTACTCGTACCACACGATCGGCCGGGGCTACTGCGACATCGCCTACAACTTCCTCGTGGATCGGTTCGGCCGCATCTACGAGGGGCGCTTCGGCGGGATGACCGAGCCGGTGATCGGCGGCCACGCGATGGGCTTCAACACGGGGAGCACCGGGGTCGCGCTGGTCGGGGACTTCACCGGCACCGAGCCGCCGAAGACCTCGATCCGCGCCCTGAAGCGGCTGCTTGCCTGGCGGCTCGACGTCGCGCACCTCAACCCGAAGGGCCGCACCACCATGGTCTCGGCGGGCGGCTCCAACCAGAAGTACGAGGCGGGCGAGGAGGTTCGCCTGCCGGTGATCTCGGGCCACCGGGAGACCGGTTACACCACGTGCCCCGGCGACCGCCTGTTCCGGAAGCTCCCCGCGATCCGCAGGGACGCCAGGAGCATCGGCCTCCCCAAGATCTGGAACGCCCGGGCCAGCGCGTCGGCGATCGACCTCGGGCAGGGGGTCGTGCGCTACCAGGCGAAGCTCTCCTCCGCGCTGGCCTGGACCGTGGAGATCGTCGACGGCGACGGCGCGATGGTCCGCTCGTGGTCGGGGACCGGCCAGAAGATCGACGTCACGTGGGACGGGTTCGACGACAGCGGCCCCGTGGGGGAGGACGCCTACACCGTCACGCTGGCGGCGAGAGACGGCCCGGCCCAGGCGCGACCGGCCGTGTTCGAGACCTCGCTGATCGGCGCGTGCGATCTCACGGCCACGCCCTCGAGCCCGATGGTCGTGGGCACGGACGCCGACGAGGTCCTCTGCGGGCTGAACGGCCAGGCCGACGTCCTCGATGGGGGCGGAGGGAACGACATCCTGATCGGCTTCGGAGGGAACGACACCCTGATCGGGGGCCCAGGACAGGACATCCTGATCGGAGGCGCCGGGGCCGACACGCTCGACGGCGGCACAGGGGCGGACGTCCTCCTCGGCGGGCCGGGGAACGACTCTCTGGCGGGAGGCACGAACGCCGACGTGCTCCACGGCGGGCCCGGCAACGACGAGCTCGACGGAGGCGGCGGGATCGACACCGCGAGCTACGCGAGGTCCGAATCGGCCGTCCGCGTGGACCTCGCCGAGGGGACGGCCACCGGCGAGGGCGACGACACGCTCACCGGCATCACGAACGTCGTCGGATCCCCGCAGGATGACACGCTGATCGGCGACGCGCAGGCCAACCACCTCGCGGGAGGCGCCGGGGACGACAGCCTGCTGGGGGGCGCCGGGGCCGACCTCCTCGAGGGCGGCCCCGGCGCCGACCTCTTCCGGGGTGGGCCGGACGACGACACGATCCGCGGGAACGGCGGCTCCGACACGGTGCACTACGGAGCGGCCGAAGGGCCGGTGACGGTCGACCTCGCCCAGGGGACGGGCGAGGGCGAGGGGACGGACACGCTCGGAGGGATCGAGAACGCGGTGGGCACCCGATTCGGGGACACACTCCGGGGCGACGCATCCGCCAATCGCCTCGTCGGGCTGGGCGGCCCCGACCTTATCGAGGGCCGAGGTGGGCACGACGTGCTGGTCGGCGGCCCCGGACACGACGACCTCCGAGGAGGCGGCGGGAAGGACACGATCCGCGCCAAGGACAAGAGGCGAGACGTGGTGGACGGCGGAGGCGGGGTCGACACGGCCTTCGTCGATCCCGTCGACGCCGTGCGCAGGGTCGAGCAGCGCCGCTAGCCGCGGGCCGCGGTCACCGACTCCGCGAGGACCTCCAGGCCCTCGTCGAGCTCCTCGTCGGAGATCACGAGCGGGACGAGGTGCCGGAGGACGTTCTTATAGATGCCGCAGTTGACGGCGAGGAGGCCGCGCCCCATCGCCTCCCCGATGATCGCGCCCACGAGGTCCCTGGCCGGCTCCTTCGTCTCCGGGTCCTTGACCATCTCGACGCCGATCATCGCCCCCAGCCCGCGGATGTCGCCGATCTCGGGCACGTCGCGCGCGATGTCCTCCCAGGCGGCCCGGATCGTCTTCCCCACCACCTGCGCTCGCTCGACGAGCCCCTCCTCCTCGACCACCTGGAGCGTGGCGTTCGCCGCCGCGCACGCGATGGGGTTCCCGATGTAGGTGCCGCCGATCTCGGAGGGGCCGGGGCCGTCCATGACCTCGGTCCGGCCCACGACCGCCGAGATCGGGTAGCCCGAGCCCATCGCCTTGGCCAGCGTGATCAGGTCGGGCTCCACGCCGAACTGCTCCACGGCGAGGAAGCTGCCGGTGCGGCCGCATCCGGTCTGGACCTCGTCCGCGATCAGGAGGATCCCGTGGCGCTTGCAGGTCTGGGCAAGCCCGGGGAGGAAGTCCGGCGTCACCGGGACGAACCCGCCCTCGCCGAGCACCGGCTCGATGATCACGGCCGCGACCGTATCGGGGTCGACCTGGGTCGTGAGCGCGCGCTCGAAGGCCTCGAGCGCCAGCGCTCCGGCGTTGTCGGGATCGGGGCTCCGATACGCGTACGGGAACGGGACCCGGTAGACCTCGGGGGCGAACGGCCCGAACCCGGTCTTGTACGGCGCGTGGCGGCTGGTGAGCGTCATCGCCATCATCGTCCGTCCGTGGAAGGCGCCCTCGAACGCGATCACCGCCGAGCGTCCGGTCGCCCGCCGCGCGATCTTTACGGCGTTCTCCACGGCCTCGGCCCCAGAGTTGAAGAACCCCGCCTTCATGTCGCCGCCGCCGACCGCGGCTACCAGCCGCTCGGCAAGCTCCACCCACGACTCGTAGGGCACGACCGTGAAATCCGTGTGCGAGAACCGCTCGAGCTGGGCGCGGGCCGCCTCGACGATCTTCGGGTGCGAGTGGCCGGTGAGCAGGGCGCCGAGCCCGCCGGCGAAGTCCAGGAACGTGTTGCCGTCGACGTCGGTGAACGACGCGCCGCGCCCCTCCTCGATGAAGCCGGGGAGGTGCAGGTCGAACGCCTCGGCGACCACCCGCTCCTTGCGGTCGATCAGCGCGCGGGACTTCGGGCCGGGGATCTCGGTGACCAGGTTGATCGTGCCCAACTCGCTTCCTCCTCGCTCGTGACGCCGTCCGGAGGCTACCAGAGCCGGGCGGTCACAGACGGAGCGGCCGGGGCGGGCTCATGATGGCCGAGGGGTCGTCGCGCCAGGTCTCGGGCTGGACGTCGATGTACAGCTCGATCTCGTTCCCGTCGGGGTCGGCGATGTACAGGCTGTGCGTCACGACGTGGTCGGCCATCCCGAGGACGGGGACCCCCGCCGCCTCCAGCGCCGCGACCGCCTCCCGCAGCTCGTCGTCGGTCGTCCCGACCTTCAGGCCGAAGTGGTACATCCCCACGCGAGGGCCCTGGGGGATCGGGGTCGCGTCCTCCCCCACCTCGAGGAGCAGCAGCTCGTGGTGGGTGCGCCCCGACGAGAAGGCCGCGCCCTGGCTGCCGAACCTCCCGACCTCGCCCCACCCCAGCACGTCGCCGTAGAACTGGACCGATCGCTCGAGATCGCGGACGTAGAGGACGAGATGACCGAGCTCGTGCACCTTCATGTGGGACCCCTTTCGCGCGTGGAGCGCCAAGGATAGCGCCGCGTCGGGAAAACCTGCCTTTCCTGGGGCGTTTCCCGGGAGCGCGGGTACTCTGGGACGGCATGGCGAAGCTGATCGAGGTCGAGGACCTGACGAAGGTCTATCCGGACGGCACCCGCGCGGTCGACGACGTCTCCTTCCACGTGGACGAGGGCGAGATGTTCGGCTTCCTGGGTCCGAACGGCGCCGGCAAGACCACCATGATCCGCGTCCTCGTCACGCTGCTGCCGAAGACCTCGGGGTCCGCGAAGGTGGCCGGGGTCGAGGTAGGCGAGGACCCCGACACGGTCCGCCGCTCGATCGGGTACGCGGCCCAGTTCATCGGGATCGACGACGACCTCAGCGGCCACGAAAACCTCGTTCTCCAGGCGCGGCTGCACGGGATGGGGAAGGCCGAGGCCCGCGAGCGGGCCGACGAGCTGCTCGAGGTGTTCGCGCTCACCACGGTCGCCGGGAAGCGCGCCGCGGGGTTCTCCGGGGGGATGCGCCGCCGCCTCGACCTGGCGCAGTCGCTCGTGCACAGGCCGCCGCTCCTCTTCCTCGACGAGCCGACGACCGGGCTCGACCCGCAGACGCGGAACGCGATGTGGCGCCACCTCGAGGAGCTCAACCGGGACGGGACCACCGTGTTCCTCACCACCCAGTACCTCGAGGAGGCCGACCGCCTCTGCAGCCGGCTCGCCATCATCGACCAGGGGCGGATCGTGGTCGAGGGGTCGCCCGCGGACCTCAAGAAGGAGGTCGGGGGCGACGTCGTCACGCTCTCGCTGGCCGAGGACGCCGACCAGGACACGCTGCGGCGCGCCGTCGAGGCGGTGACCTCCTTCTCCGGGGCCGGGGAGCCCACCGTGTTCGACCACTCGATCTCGCTGCCGGTGAAGGATGCGGGCGAGGCGCTCTCCTCGCTCGTTCGGACGCTCGACGCGGCCGGCATCCCGGTGGCACGGCTGTCGATGTCCTCGCCCACGCTCGACGAGGTCTTCCTCCGGCACACCGGCGAGCGGATGCGGGTCGAGGACACGAACGCGCGGGCCCCAAGCCCGATGTCCCGGGTGATGCGGGGGAGGCGCTGATGCTGCGCAGCCTCGGCGAGTCGACGATCCTCTTCCAGCGGAACCTGCGGAAGCTGCTGCGGGTCCCGATGATGGTGTTCTTCTCGCTCTTCCAGCCGCTGCTCTGGCTGATCCTGTTCACCCAGATCTTCCAGCGGCTCGGCGAGTTCCCCCAGTTCCAGCGGCAGGGTTACGACTCGTACCTGATGTTCTTCGCGCCGAGCGTCCTGACGATGACCGTGCTGACCTCGGCCTTCCAGTCGGGGATGGGGATGGTCACCGATCTCGAGACGGGGATGCTCGACAAGTTCCTGATCAGCCCGATCCGCCGCTCGAGCGTGCTCCTCGGGAAGGTGATGGCCGACGCGTTCCGGATGCTGCTCCAGGGCGGGATGGTGCTGGTGATCGCCCTGCTGATGGGCGCGAGGATCGAGACCGGGATCCCGGGGGCGATCGTGATGCTGGTCACCGCGGCGCTCTTCGGGATCGTGTGGGCGGGGCTGTCGAACATCGTGGCCCTCCGCACTCGGCACGCCGAGCTCACGATGATGATCGGGATCCTGCTGACGTTCCCCCTGCTCTTCCTCTCCACGGCCATGATGCCCGAGGGGCTCCTCCCCGGCTGGCTCGAGACCGTGGGCCGGTTCAACCCGGTGAGCTACGTGATCGACACGGCCCGGGCGTTCATGAACTTCGGGTACGACTGGGGCCAGCTCGGCATCACCCTCGGGGTGATCGCGGTCGTGGGGGTCTTCACGCTCACCGGCGCCACCCGCGCGTTCCGCCGCGCGACCTCGTGACCACGGTCCGGGAGCGCTAGGCGCGCCGAGCGAGCTCGTGCTCCACGTCGCCGAGCGCGTCCAGCGGGGCGATCACGTCCCCGAGCACGAGCACGAGCCCCTCGAACTCGAGCGAGGGCGCCTGGAGGCGCAGCGACTCGGAGCGGCGGGCGGCCTCCTCGATCGCCGTCCGGCATCGCTCGTGGAGGTCCGGGGGCGCGCCCTCCCAGGCCTCGAGCTCCCTGAGTGCCGCGCCCAACCGCTCCTCGAACCCGAGGATCGAGGCGGCGAGCGGCTCCGGCTCCCTGCGCGAGGCGGGCACGGCGGCGACGAGCGCGTCCTTCGCCCGCTCCACCTCCGCCGCCATCCGCTCGAACCCTCGCGGGATGCCCCTTCTTCGCCGCAACACGCGCGCGATTCTACGGGTTCCATCTGCCCCGCCGTTCCACGAGAATGGCGCGATGCGGCTCCTCCTGGTGGTGAACGCCCGCGCGGGGACGGTCACGCCCCGGACGGTGCGGTTCATCGAGCGGGCGCTCTCGGACCAGGCGAAGGTCCAGATCGAGCTTACGCGCGGGCCGGGGCACGCGGCCGAGCTGGCTCGCGAGGCCGCCGCCGGCGACCACGACGTGGTCGCGGTGATGGGGGGCGACGGCACGGTGAACGAGGTCGCGAACGGGCTCGCGGGCTCGGACGTCCCGATCGCGATCATCCCCGGGGGAGGCACGAACGTCCTCGCCCGCTCGCTGGGGATCCCCCAGGAGCCGATCCGGGCCGCGGGGTTCCTCCTGGCGCGACTCGGCGGCCCCGCCCGCCGCATCCCCCTCGGGCGCGCGGCCGATCGCTACTTCACCTTCTCGTGCGGGATCGGGCTCGACGGCGAGATCGTGCGCCGGGTCGAGCGGCGACAGCACCTGAAGCGCGCGGCGGGCCACGGCTACTTCGTGTGGACGGCGCTCCGCGCGGGCCTGGTCTCCTACGACTTCCGAACGCCGAGGATCCGGGCGCGCTGGGGCCCGGACCTCGAGCACGAGCGCGACGGCCTCACCTTTCTGATCGCCCAGAGCTGCGACCCCTACAGCTACCTGGGCCACCTGCCGATCCGGGTGTGCCCTCGCGCCAGCCTCGACCTCGGCCTGGACGCGTTCGCCGGAGGCCCGGTGAGCCGGCTGCGGGTCGTCCGGTGGGCGCTCAAGACGATGGGGAGCGGCCGGCACGCCCTCGACCGGCGGGCGCTCTCGCTCCACGATCAAGAGCGGATCGAGGTGACCGCGGCCTCGCCCCACCCCGTGCAGATGGACGGGGAGTACGTCGGCCGGCACGACCGGCTGCTGCTCGAGTCGGTCCCCGGCGCCCTGGCGATCCTGGCCTGAGCGTCAGGACGCGGCCGCGACCCGGTCGCGCGCGCCCACCCCGATCGCCGGACGGTTCGTGGCCACCGCGGCCACCCCGCGGGCGAAGAGCCGCTCGATCGCGGCCTCGTCGTCGACCGTCCACGTCCCGACGGCCACCCCTCGATCGCGCGCCGCCCCGAGGAGCTCGTCGCCGCCGCGGTCGACGGCGAAGACGTGCGGGAGGAGCCACGGATGGCCATCCTCGAGGACGAGATCGAGCGCGGCCTCCGGCCCCTCGGCCCCCAGCGTGAGAAGGCCGGTGGCGACCTCGGGGGCGAGCCTCCGCGCCGTCCGAAGGCTGGAGGGGTCGAACGAGGTCACGATCGCCGCTCCCGGGAACCCCTCGAGGGCCCCCAGCACGGCCTCGACGATCGCGGCCCCGCCGCGCTCGTAGGAGGGCTCTCCGGGGAGGTTCTTGATCTCGACGTCCACCCCCGTGCCGGTTTCCGCGAGGAGCTCCAGCACCTCGGCCAGCGTCGGGACCTCCTGCCGAGGGCCCCGGCCTCCCGAGGCGTCGGCCCGCTTCACCTCCGCGAGGGGCATCGCGTGCACGGCCCCCCGCGCGTCGGTCGTCCGGTCGAGGTCGAGATCGTGCAGGGCCACGGCGACGCCGTCGGCGGTGATCCTCGCGTCGAGCTCGACGAGGTCAGCGCCCGCCTCGGCCGCCGCCGCGAACGCGGCCAGCGTGTTCTCGGGGTGGTCGGCGGAGGCTCCCCGGTGGGCGATCACGAGGAGGCGTGCCGGGCCGGGCTCGAGGGTTCGATGCATACGGGAAATAGGTCTTGTCAGGGGTGGTCGGGCGCCACTATACTCCGGGACTGCGCCGGCCGGGGCGCCTTCGATTTCGAGGCTTGTGGACGAATTCCCGAGACCGGGCGAGTTGGGAGCCGGATGGACTGGGTACAGCGAGCGAGGTGCAGGGACGAGGACCCCGAGCTCTTCTTCCCCGTCGGGACCTCCGGCCCCGCGCTCGAACAGATCGAGCGCGCGCGCGCCATCTGCATGCAGTGCGAAGTCCGTGAGGAATGTCTCGAGTGGGCGCTCACGTCCGGTCAGGACGCCGGCGTCTGGGGCGGCACCTCCGAGGAGGAGCGGAAGGCGATGAGGCGCTCTCGACGCTTCGGCCCCCGCATCCCCGTCCTCCGCTGACCGCCGTGAGGACCCTCCCCGAGCCCAGCCACGAGCCGGTGGGGTTCTCCTACGAGACCTTCCCGGAATCGCGACGCCGGAGCATCCTCGCCCTGCTCGTGATCGTGACAATCGCCGCGGGCGTCGCGGCCGCCGTCCGGCTGGTCTGAGGCGCAGCTCGAGGAAGGAGGGATCGTGACCGCACTGGCCCAGGCCCTGCCCCTGCCGAGCGCCCGAGGAGCCCGCATCGCCTACCAGGCCGCCCTCGTCATCGGCGGGAGCCTTCTCGTCGCGGCGCTGGCCCAGGTAGCGGTGCGGCTCCCCTTCACCCCCGTGCCGATCAGCGGTCAGACGCTGGGGGTGCTCCTGGTGGGGACGGCGTTCGGATGGCTGCTCGGAGGACTGACCCTGCTTCTCTACCTGGCCGAGATCGCCGTCGGCCTCCCCTTCGCCGCCGAGGGGAAAGGCGGGCTCGAGGTGCTCACGCTGGCCACGGCGAGCGGGGGCTATATCTGGGGCTTCCTGGCGGCCGCGATCCTGATGGGCTGGCTGGCGAACCGAGGATGGGACCGGAGCATCCGCTCCTCGATCAGCGTGATGCTCCTCGGCCACATCGTGATCTACGTCTTCGGGATCTCGTGGCTCATGGCCTCGATCGACGTGGGACTCCAGGACGCGCTGACCCTGGGGCTCGCGCCGTTCGTGATCGGCGACACGATCAAGCTGCTGCTGGCGGCGGGTGCGCTGCCGCTGGCCTGGCGGCTCGTGGAGCGGCGCGAGGACTAGACTCGGCTCGCCGGGCAGAGCTGGCTGACCGCGCACTCCTCGCACCGGGGGCGCTTCGCGTCGCACACCTGTCGCCCGTGTTCGATCAGGACGTAGCTGAACCGGTACCACTCGCTCCGGGGCAGGAGCTCCATCAGGTCGCGCTCGATCTTGTCCGGGTCCTTCTGGGCCGTGAGCCCCAACCGCTGGGACACCCTCTTGACGTGGGTGTCCACGGCGATGCCGGCGTCGGGGTCCTCCTTCGCCTTCTCCGGGAAGGAGTTCCAGAGCACGATGTTCGCCGTCTTCCGGGCCACCCCCGGGAGCTTCACGAGGTCGGCCATCGAATCGGGGACCTCCCCGCCGAACTCCTCCACGATCATCCGGCAGGCCCCGCGCACGGCCTTGGCCTTCTGGTTGAAGAACCCCGTCGGCCGGAGATCCTCCTTCAGCTCCTCCTCGGGCACCTTCAGGTAGTCCTCCGCGCTCCGGTACTTCCGGAAGAGCGTCTCGGTGACCTCGTTGATCTTCTTGTCGGTGGACTGGGCGGAGAGGATCGTGGCCACGAGGCACTCCAGCGGGGTCTCGAAGCGAAGGGCCACGCGAGCTTCGGGGTACTCGCGCATCAGGAGCCGGATCACCTCGGGCGCGCGCTCCTCGATCGGCGACTCCCGCGTGAGCGTCCTCGGCATCAGCGGCCGCGGAACTCGGGGTCGCGCCGCTCCCGGAACGCGGCGATCCCCTCCTTGAGATCCTCGCTTCCGAACGCGTGCGCCGCCATCATGTCGAAGTCGGCCACGCGGAAGCCCTCCACCTCGCGGTCCACCGAGAGGCGGGAGAGGACCTGCCGGATCCCTCGCTTCGAGGCCTGCACCGACAGCGGCGCGGCGTCGGCGATCTCCTCCGCGTAGGCCAGCGCCCGGTCGGGGAGATCCTCCGGCGGAACGGCCTCGCCCACCAGGCCCCAGTCGGCCGCCTCCTCGCCCGAGATCGTGCGGGTCCCCAGGAGGAGAGCCCCGGCCCGCTTCGGGCCGACCGCGAGGACGAGCCGCTGGATGTTCTCGAAGCCGACCACCACACCCAGACGAGCCGAGGGGATGCCGAAGGTCGCCTCCGTGGCGGCGATCGCCAGGTCGCACGCCACGACGAGCTGGCACCCGGCCCCGAGCGCGCCGCCCTGCACGACGGCCAGCACGGGGACCGGCAGGTCGGCGATCGAGCGCATCACCTCCTCGAAGGCCCGGCCGTAGTCGATCCCGTCGGGCCCCTCGGTGGCGTGGGCCAGCTCCTCGATGTCGGCCCCGGCGCAGAAGTGCCTCCCTTCGCCGGAGAGGATCACGACGCGGGCGTCGCGGTCGGCGGCGACGTCGCCGAGGGCCCGCAGGAGCTCCCCCAGCATCTCGGCGTTCACGGCGTTGCGCTGGTCGGGGCGGGCGAGGGTGATCCGCCAGATGCGACCGGGCTGCGTCCGGACGAGCGTCATGCGGTCATGCTAGCGCGGCCCGGTCGGGTCGGTCAGCCGTACGTGAGGACGAGGGTGGGAGCGTCGACGGCACCGCCCTCGCGGCTATCGTAGATCTGGGTGAACCCCTGCCCGTTCGCGCCCTCGGTCTGGTCGCGAAGCATGAACCCGTGGTTCCCGGAGGCGTACATGTCCAGGACCTGCTGGAGCACCGCCCACTCGCGCCAGCCCGTGCCGGAGGAGGTCGAGGCCGGCGAGCCGGAGGTCCCCGGCTGGCTGTTCCAGGTCACGCCGGTCTCCGTCCAGCCTCCGCTGACGCGGTAGGCGAGGATCGTCCGGGTCCCCTGCGAGGAGGTCGCGTTCAGCCGCAGCCTCGCGTCGGTGAGGGTGCAGCCCGCCGGGATCGCCGGGAGGTCGAACCCCACGAACGTTCGCCGGTTCTGGGCTCGGGAGGCCACGTACAGACTGGCGTCGGTCCCGTTGTTGCCGTTGCCCGGGTTCGTCACGATCCATGCGTCACGCGTCGCGGTGAGCGTCTGTGACTCCGAGCAGAAGGAGCTCGCCGCCTCGAAGCTGTTCGCGGGGTTCGAGGTGGTCGCCGAGAACGCCGCGATCGTGGAGCCGAGCGAGGAGCCGGCGATTATCCCCATCGCCGCCACCACCAACAGGATCGCCGCCCTCCGCACGGAGGGTCACCCCCGCCAGACTCGCCGAAGGAGCGCGCCGCCCACGAGGACGGATCCCGCGATGAGGAGCCAGACGCGCACCGCGGCCGAGCCGAGCCAGTTCAGCGGGTAGCCGATCATCGGGATCGTGGCTCGCACGGCCCCGATCGAGCCGCCCGCGGCGATCGACCATCGCTCCTCGGCGGTGTTGGCGTCGCCCCGAGTGACGAAGTCGTAGCGCCCGTCCACGCGCACGACGCTCACGACCCGGTGCGTCACGAGGTGATCGTCCCGGGTCGCGTCGCGGAAGGTCACGACCTGCCCGGTGGACACCTCCGCCGGACGGACGGTCTTCACCACGACGACGTCCCCGGTCCCGATGGCCGGCTCCATGCTCCCGCTGCGCACGATCAGGAAGCGGAACCCCGCCAGCGTCATCGCGACTATGACGAAGAGCACGAGGACGAGCGCCCCGAGAACGGCGAGGGAGGCCCCGGAGGTCCGGGGCCTCGCCTGCTTCCTCGCCCGCGTCTGGAGCGCCGCGTCCATCAGTTGTTGCGAGCCTCCCAGGTGAAGGTCTGGGTCGCGTTCAGGCCCTGCGCGCCGCCGTCGTCCTGCACCGAGACGGAGAAGCGGTAGGCGCGCGACTCACCGTTCGTCCACGACCCGTCGGGGTCGACCAGCCCGGCCGCGTAAGCGTCCGGGTAGCCGGCGAGGGTGCCCGAGTAGATGACCCCGCCGCCCCCATCGGGCGTGAAGCCCGCGCACGAGTCGAACGACGGCCCGGCGATCGAGCCGCGCGTGACCGTCAGATCGAGGTACTGATCGAGACCCGACCCGCCGGTGGCGCCGTAGAGGCGAACCGAGGAGGGCAGCGAGCCCGTGTACGTAACCACGATGCAGCCGGTGTCGGAGTCGCCCGGCTTGGCGTCGGCCAGCGAGAGCATCGCGGAGCCGCTGTCGTCGTCGGTGATCGAGACGGTCCCCGCGTCGAACGCGTTGCCGGGGTTCTCGGTCGTGGCGCTGAAGGCCGAGAAGGTCCCGAAGCCGACCACGGCGCCGAGCAGCGCCAGGATGAGCATCGTGAGGCCCAGCTTGGCCCCCGTGCGCCGCTCCCGCGGCTCTGCGACGAGTGTCCGGTGTGCTTCGGTCATTCCTGCCTCCTGGATATCGTGCGGATCGCTCTGATCCGCGCTTCTGCTCCAGGTATCGGAGGCAAAGGGAGCGACTGCATAGCGAGGCGTGACGGTTCTCGTGTACCGGGGCCGTGTCGGTCAGATGGGGGACGCCCTCGACGCGCCGCCGCCGGAAACGCTCATCTCGGGCGCCGCGTCGAGGGCGTCCCGGAGGGCGGCGACGAGGGCCCGGAGGCTCTCGTCGCCGCCCTCCTCCACCGCCTCGATCGCGCGGCTGCCCACGACGACCCCGTCCGCGACGCCCGCCGCGGCGGCCGCCTGGGCGGGGGTCCCGATCCCGAACCCGGCGAGGAGCGGCACGCGGGTGACCTCCCTGGCCCGGCGGACCAGGGAGGGCAGGAGCGGCGGCGACTCGCTCCGGGCGCCGGTCGTCCCCGTCACGCTCACGAGGTAGAGCCAGCCGTCGGTGCGCTCGGCCGCGAGTCGGATCCGCGCGGTGGGCGTGGTGGGCGCGACCAGGTGGATGCGCGAGAGGCCGGGCATGGCGTCCGAGGGGAGGTCGGCCACGATCACGCTCGACGCACCCGCGCCTCGGGCGTCCTCGGCGAAGCGATCGGGGCCGTACGCCTCGAGCACCGCCGCGTACGTCATCGGAACCAGAGGGGCGTGCACGCGCCCCCGCGCCTCGGCGAGCACCTCGAGGCAGGCGCCCACGCCCATCCCCTCGGCGAGCGCCCGCTCGGCCGCCCGACGGATCACGGGGCCGTCCGCCAGAGGATCGGAGTGCGGGAACCCCACCTCCACGAGATCGGCGCCGGCCTCGACCGCGACCTCGGCGAGCACCGGGAGTTCCCGGGAGGCCATGAGGTAGATCGCGAGCCGGCTCATCCGAGCACCGTGCCGAGATCCTTGTCGCCGCGGCCGGAGAGCCCGACGACCACGAGGTCGGCGTCGACCTCGAGCGCCCGCGCGATCGCGTGCGCGGGCTCGAGCGCGGGGATGATCCCCTCGGTCCGCGACAGGAGCCGGAAGGCGGCGAGAGCCTCCTCGTCGGAGGCCGTCAGGTACTCGACGCGTCCCGACTCCCGCAGGCGCGCGTGCTCGGGTCCGACGCCCGGGTAGTCGAGTCCGGCGGAGACCGAGTGGGCGTCGAGGATCTGACCCTCGGCGTCGGCCAGCGCGTACGATCGAGCGCCGTGGAGCACCGCGGGCCTGCCGCGGGACAGGCTCGCGGCCCCCTCCGCCTCCACGCCGACCAGCCGAACGCCCGGGTCCTCCAGGAAGGCGCGGAACAGGCCGATCGCGTTCGACCCGCCGCCCACGCAGGCCACGACCGCGTCGGGCAGGCGGCCCTCTGCGGCGAGCACCTGGTCGCGGGCCTCGCGCCCGATCGCCTCTTGGAGGGTGGCCACCACGTCCGGGTAGGGCTCGGGCCCGACGCACGAGCCGATCAGGTAGTGGGTGTCCCGCACCCTGCCGATCCAGTCGCGGATCGCCTCCGAGACGGCCTCGCGCAGGGTTCGGGTCCCGTGGGTCACCGACCGGACCTCGGCCCCCAGGAGACCCATCCGCTCGACGTTGGGGTGCTGGCGGCGGACGTCCTCCTCGCCCATATAGACGACGCACTCGAGCCCGAGGAGGGCGCAGACGGCGGCGGCCGCGACGCCGTGCTGCCCCGCGCCGGTCTCCGCGACGACGCGGTCCTTGCCCAGGCGTCGAGCCAGGAGCCCCTGGCCGAGCGCGTTGTTCAGCTTGTGAGCTCCCGTGTGGAGCAGGTCCTCGCGCTTCAGGTAGAGACGGCGTCCTGGGGCCAGTCGCTCGGCTCGGAACAGCGGCGTCGGCCGACCCGCGTAAGCGCGACCGAGGTGGGCGAGCTCGGCGTGGAACCCGGGGTCGGCGCGAGCCTCGGCCCACGCCTCGGCCAGCTCGTCGAGGGCGGGGATCAGCGTCTCGGGCACGAAGCGGCCACCGAACCCCCGTCCGATCTCGACGGTCAACACGACGCCGCCCCCGCTTCCCGCGCCGCGGCCACGAAAGCCCTCATCCTCTCCGGATCCTTGATCCCCGGAGCCTTCTCGAGACCCCGACTGGCGTCCACGGCCCACGGTCGCACGCGATGGACCGCGCCCCCAACGTTGGCCGGCGAGAGTCCGCCCGCCAGCATCACGCGGCCGGCCACGTCGGCCGCGCGGTCGAGATGGGCCGGGTCGTCGCCTCCCCACGGGAGATCGGGGACGGAGGCGACGACCCGGCCCCCCTGGAGCAGGAGCGCGTCGCGCCCACGATGGCCCCGCTCGAGCTCGTAGGCCTGCACGAGGTCGGTGCCCCTCGGCCGCGACCCTCCGACCACGATCCCGACCGAGAGCATCCCGTCCGGAACGTCCAGCGCATCGTCGACGCGGCGCGGGCTCTCGGCGAGGACGAAGCCGGCCATGTCGACGCCGGCCTCCGCTGCGGCGGCGACATCCTCCTCACGCGTCAGGCCGCACACCTTGACGAGCGGGCGGGCGGCGAGGCGGAGGAGCTCCGCGGCGGGGTCGGGCGCCCGCATCAGCGCGGTGCCGACGAGGATCGCGTCGGCTCCGGCCAGCTCCGCCTCGGCGCCCTGCGCGCGGCTCAGGATGCCGGACTCGGCGACGACGACGCGGCCGCGCGCCCGGGCGACGAGGCGGAGCTGGCGCACGCGATCCACCCGGAAGGTCTCGAGGTCGCGCGCGTTGATACCGATCGGATCGGCGCCCAGGTTCATCGCCCGTCCCAGCTCCTCGCCGTCGTGCGCCTCCACGAGGGTCTCGATCCCGAGCGACTCCGCTCGGGCCATCAGGCGCCGCATCCGACGGTCGTCGAGATCGCGGAGCAGGAGGAGGGCCGCGTCGGCTCCCGCTCGGCGCACGGCGGCGAGGTCCTCCTCGCTCCGGAGGAAGCCCTTCGCGAGCAGCGGGAGCCGCGTCTCCGCGCGGGCCGCGCGGAGGTCGTCGAGCGATCCCCCGAAGCGCTCGTCCACGAGCACGGAGATCGCGGCGGCCCCGGCGCGCTCGAAGCCGCGGGCGAGCGAGGCGACGTCGGCCTGGGGCCGGAGGTCGCCGGCCGACGGCGACCTCCGCTTGATCTCGGCGATCACCGAGAGCCCGGCCCCGGCGAGGGCGCGGCGGAACGGCCTCACGCCACGGCCTCCTCGGCGCGGGTGAACGCCACGAGCGCCTCCAGCTTCGCGGCGGCCGCCCCGCCGTTCACGACCTCCGCGGCCGCGGCGAGCCCTTCTCGCAGATCCGCGACGAGGCCGGCGATCCGGAGCGCGGCGGCCGCGTTCAGCAGGACCGCGTCGCGTCGCGGTCCGGGCGCGCCCTCGAACACCTCCAGGATCGCGGCAGCGTTCTGCTCCGGGGTGCCGCCGGCGAGATCCTCCGGGGCGCACCCCGGCATCCCGAGGTCGGCGGGGTCAACGGAGGCCTGGACGACGCGTCCCTCCTCGACCTCGAAGACGAGGTTCGGCCCCGCCGGCGACAGCTCGTCGATGCCGCCCGCCCCGTGGACCACGAGAGCCCGATCGGCCCCGAGCAGGCCGAGCACGCGCGCCACGGTGCCGGCGAGGCCGGGCGCGTAGACGCCCACGAGCTGGGCGCGGGCGCCGGCCGGGTTCGTCAGCGGCCCCAGCACGTTGAAGACCGTGCGCGCGGCGAGCTCCCGGCGGACCGGGCCTGCGTGTCGCATCGCCGGGTGGTGCGCGGGGGCGAAGAGGAAGCCGAACCCGTGCTCGTCGATGGAGCGGGCGATCCGCTCCGGCGACAGGTCGATGGCGAACCCGAGCGCCTCCAGAACATCCGCCGAGCCCGACACCGACGACACGGCCCGGTTCCCGTGCTTCGCGACACCCGCGCCCGCCGCGGCGGCCACGAGCGCGGCGGCGGTCGAGAGGTTCAGCGTCCCCGCTCCGTCACCCCCCGTTCCGGCCGTGTCGATCAGGTCGCGGCGCCGCGGCACGACCGGGAGCACGTGATCGAGCATCGCCTCCGCGCACCCCGCGATCTCCTCAGGCGTCTCCCCCTTCATCCTCAGCGCGACCAGGAACCCTCCGATCTGGGCCGGTGTGGCCTCGCCCCTCATGATCTCGCCCGTCACCTCGCGCGCCTCCTCGCGGGAGAGGTCGGACCCCTCCAGCAGACGCGAGAGCGATTTCGTGATCGACATGTCCCTCACCCCTCCCGGGAATAGAGAAAGGACCCCCTGTCGGAGGTCCTCGAGTGGTTCGGTCGCCTACAGCGTGATCAGGCCATGAGCGGTCCCGCCCCACTCGAGGGGCGCCAGGCCCACCACCAAGTGCGAACGGGACTCGTCATCGTGCCGGGAACCATACGCGGGAGGCTGCGCCCCCGTCAACCCCGACCTCAGGAAGCGGTGAGGGCGCCCGGGGCGACCTCGTCGCCGGGGTGAAACGTCGTCCACAGGCCGTCGTGACGCACGTGGACGTGCCCGGACCCCGCGACTCGCCAGGCCCGCCCGTCTCCCATCAGGGCCGTTCGCTCGTCGAGGCCCACGAGCGTCACGTCGCGGTCGACCGACCGCTCGATCCAGTCACGAAGTCCCGGGACGTACGCGTCAAGCGCGCCCCAGTGAGGGGCGAGCACGGCCGGCCCGAACATCCCGAGGCCGGCGCCCCACGGGGTGAACGGATCCGCGAGCGAGGAGTCGGGGACGCGTCGGCCCAGCAGCGCCGCTCCCGCGCTGCAGCCCCCGAAGGCGAGACCCTCGCTCAGCCGCTCACGCAGCCGATCCCAGAACGGCGTCCCCCCGATCGCCGCGGTTAGATAGGCGGGGTTGCCGCCCGAGAAGAACACCATCGAGGCCCGATCGAGCCGCGCGATCACGGAGTGGTCTTCGGCGTCCGCCCGCGTCCTGAGGGGAAGCACCTCGGCGAGGGCCCCGAGACGCTCGTAGTGCTCCAACCCGAGGCGGCCCCACCGCTCGAAGACCTCGTCGCCCTCGGGCGCGCTCGCGGTCGGAGCCACGAGCACGGGGCCGTCGGCACCCGCTCTCTCCAGCAGCCAGCGGTCCACCTCCTCGGCCCAGGGCTCGAACTCCCCCGACCCGAGCAGTCCGAACGAGCGGTCGCCCGTCATGACCGACCTCCATCGTGGCCTTCGCCGGAGCGCAACTTTCCGGGCACGCCGCGGGAGTTTATCCTGACGACGCCAGCGGGAACCGGCGACACCGCCGGACGCGAGTGAGAGGGAGGGTTGGATGGCAGCGATCCAGCTGCAGTCTCGGGCTGCCGAGGAGCAGGTCCGGGCGGCGATCGCCGAGGCCGTGACGCGGATGGCCGACTACCAGCCGACGGTCGCCTCGAACGAGCCGGGGTCGCTGGTGATCGAGACCGGCTCGGTCGGGATGGCGTACCTCGCCGGCGGCTTCCGCAAGGCCGAGAAGATGCCGATGCAGATCCTCGTGACCACGGCCTCGGGCGAGGGCGGCACGGGGATCAGCGTCGAGGTCGACAGCCGCGGGACGGGCGGCGGCTTCTCCGGCGGGATGGTCGGCCTCCGCAAGCAGAAGCGCGGCGAGGAGTTCTGGCTCGAGACGATCCGAGCGGCCATCCCCGATCGCGTGCAGGGGTAGCGCCTACTCCGCTCGACGGGCCGACGCGACCACGATCGCGAACCCCACGAGCCCCAGCAGCGCCGAGAGCGCCGCGCCGGCCCAGAAGGACCCTCCGGCATCCTGGCGGATCCGGCCGGCGGCCCCGGCCAGCATGATCCCCAGGCCGAACTGCAGCACCGCGAGGCCGAGGAGGAGCTGGATCATCTCCCCCGCCCGCCGGCGCGGCCGCTCGTGCCTACTGCGGTGTGTCGATCTCGTCGACCTGCACCAGCCCCTCGGCCAGGCGCCTGATGGCCTCCGCCGGAAATCGGCGGTGCCCGCCGAGGGTCCGTGAATGGGGCAGCTTCCCGTCCTTCGCCCATCGGGTCACCGTCTTCGGAGAGACGTGGAGGATCTCGGCGACCTCCGCGGTCTTGAGATACTCGGCGTTCGCGCTCCCGTTCGCCACGTGTTGCCTCCTATCGTGTTCTCGGAGCGCAGAGCGGGTTTCGAAAGGCAGTATAGGTGAGATCGCGGGATGGCCGCCAATCTTCTCGCTTAGGCAGAGCCCTTGGCGAGTCGCTTCCCTCGGAAGTTGGGGAACGAGAGATCGGTGTGCTGCCAGCAGGTGACCTTCGGGTTGTAGATCGAGAGGCCCGTCTCGCACTCTGGCGCCGCACAGACCCTCCCCGCGGTCTCGACCTTGGACGGGCGTGGCATCCTTCCCGGTCGCTTCCCTTGCATGGCTCGTTCGGTCGGCGTCGTCCGGACCGCTCCTTGAAGGTAGATACGCCGCAGGGGCGGGGGCGGTTCACTCGGGCTCGGGATTCTCCTTGGCCACCGCGCGGCGGATGCGATCCCGCGCGGCGCCCGGCAGCCGCTCGACGCGGCCGCACTTCTCGCGGACGATCCTTCGGAGGTTGGATACGAACTCCTGCCGCTGGAAGCAGGGGCTGCACTCCGCCAGGTGACCCTCGACGCGCGCGGCCTCCTCGGCCGGCATCTCTCCGTCGAGGTACACCTCCAGCTCCCGGAGGATCTCCTGGCACTCAGTCCCTGACAACGCGACGCTCCCTCACGATGTCCCACAACGCTCGCTCCAGCGCCCTTCTTCCCCGATGGAGCCGTGACATGACGGTCCCGATCGGCACGTCCAGGATGGCCGCGATCTCCTTGTAGGAGAACCCCTCGATGTCCGCGAGGATCACGGCCATCCGGAAGACGTCGGGCAGCGAGGCCAGCGCCGCCTGCACGTCCTCGTCGGGCAACCGCTCGATCACCTGCGCCTCCGCCGACGGCTCGAGGTCCGACTCGCGGAGCTTCGAGTACAGGTACCACTCCTCAACCTCGTCGTCGGACACCGTCTTCGGCTCGCGCTGCCGCTTCCGGTAGAGGTTGATGTAGGTGTTCGTAAGGATCCGGTGCAGCCACGCCTTCAGGTTGGTCCCCTCCTCGAAGCCGGCGAACCCACGGTAGGCGCGCAGGTACGTCTCCTGGAGGAGGTCCTGGGCGTCGGCGGGGTTCCTCGTGAGGCGCATCGCCGCGCCGTACATGTCCTCGAGGAGGGGGATCGCCTCGAGCTCGAAGCGACGACCGAGCTCCTCCCGGGAGGCCTCGGTGCGCACGGCTCCCGCCCCGCGACGAGGCTCCGACGGACGATCCCGACCCGACATCGGCGCAAGCATACCCCTCGCCTCCGAGGGGCGTTCGTCGGTGGGCCCGTGTGGGAAGATGGTCGCGAGATGGGCGACGACGAGCGGCGCGGCCGCTGGCAGGGGTTCGATTTCGGAGGCGGAGGCGGGGAAGGCGGGCGCCGCTGGCGCTTCCCGATCGGCTATCTACTGCTGGCCTTCCTCATGCTCGTCTTCCTGCAGAGCCTGTTCGTGAGAACGAGCGACGAGGTCTCCTACTCTCGCTTCCTCACTCTCGTGGAGCAGGATCGGATCGAGGGCCTCGTGCGGATCTCGGGCACCTCGATCGAGGGGGCGTACCGAGACCAGGGCGGCGAGGAGCTCCCGTTCCGCGTGATCCGCCCGCCCGACATCCAGGACGAGCAGCTGATCGGCGTGCTGCAGGAGAACGGGGTGGAGTTCACCGGCGAGCAGCCCAGCGGGTTCGTGAGCTTCCTCGCGGTCTGGGGGCCGTTCATCCTGATCTTCGGGCTGATGTTCCTCTTCTTCCGGCGGATGGCCGGCGGGGGCGCCGGCAGCGCGCTCAACCTCGGGAAGAAGGGCGTGAAGATCTACGACCGCAAGGACCTCAAGACCACGTTCGACGATGTGGCGGGCTTGGAGGAGGCGATCGAGGAGCTGCGCGAGGTCGTCGACTTCCTGGCCAACCCCAAGAAGTACCAGCGACTCGGCGGACGCATCCCCAAGGGCGTGCTGCTGATGGGCCCGCCGGGCTGCGGCAAGACCCTGCTGGCGAGGGCCGTGGCCGGGGAGGCCGGCGTGCCGTTCTTCTACATGTCGGGCTCGGACTTCGTGGAGATGTTCGTGGGCCTCGGGGCCGCGCGCGTGCGCGAGCTGTTCCAGCAGGCGAAGGAGAAGGCGCCGGTGCTGATCTTCATCGACGAGATCGACACCCTCGGCAAGAGCCGCTCGGGGGCGATGGGCGGGAGCTTCGGGTCTCACGACGAGCGCGAGCAGACCCTGACGCAGCTCCTCTCCGAGATGGACGGCTTCGACACGTCGAAGGGCGTGATCATCATGGCCGCCACGAACCGCCCCGACGTGCTCGACCCCGCGCTCCTTCGTCCTGGCCGGTTCGACCGCCAGGTCGTCGTGGACCGCCCCGACCTCAAGGGGCGCGAGGAGATCCTGAAGGTCCACGCGAAGGACGTCGTGATGGACCCGGAGGTGGACCTCCACGTGCTTGCCGCCCGCACCCCGATGCTGACCGGCGCCGACCTCGCCAACATCATCAACGAGGCGGCCCTGCTCGCGGCGCGCCGCGAGAAGGATGCCGTGGGGATGGAGGAGCTCGAGGAGGCGATCGACCGCGTCACGGTCGGGGTCGAGCGGCGCAGCAAGGTGATGAGCGAGCGCGAGCGGGAGCTGAGCGCGGTCCACGAGCTCGGACACGCGCTCGTGGCCTTGGACCTCCCGGGCAACAACGTGCTGCACCGGGTCACGATCATCCCCCGGGGGAGGACCGGCGGCGTGACGTACTTCCGTCCGACCGAGGACCGGACCTACCACACCGACACCGAGCTCAACGACCACCTCGCGATCGCGCTCGGCGGCCGGGTGGCCGAGGACATCGCGTTCGGCGAGGTCTCCACCGGCGCCCACAACGACCTCTCCAACGCGACCCAGATCGCGCGGGCGATGGTGATCGAGTACGGGATGAGCGAGAAGGTCGGCCCGATCTCGTACGGGGCCGACGGCTTCCGAGACGCCCAGGGCCGCCCCCTGTTCCCGGGCGCCGACCGTCCGAACATCTCCGACGAGACCATGCGCCTGATCGACGAGGAGGTCACGCGGCTCCTCTCTCAAGCGCGCGAGCGCGCCTTCTCGATCCTCGAGCAGAAGAAGGAGCTGATGCTCCGCCTGTCCAAGGTCCTGATGGCCAGGGAGACGATCGAGGGCTCCGAGCTGCGGGCCTGGGTCGGGGGCGAGGAGCCGATCCCCGACCCCCACGAGGAGGAGGCGGAGCGTCGGCGCGTCGAGGACGGGCCGACGACCGAGCGGCTCGAGCGCGCCGACGCGGAGCCCGAGCCCTCGGGTGACGGCGCGCGGGAGACCGAGGAGATCCACCGGTCCTCCTGACGTGACCAGGCTCACCGGCACGCTGGCCGCCTCGGTGACCCCCCTCCGGGACGACGGGGCCTCGACCGACGAGGACGCGATCGCTCCCATCGTCGACTTCCTCCACGCGGGAGGGCTGGACGGGATCCTGGCCCTCGGCACCACCGGCGAGGGCATCATGCTGTCGGGCGAGGAGCGCCGCCGCGTAGCCGGGCGGTTCGTGGAGGCCTCGGCCGGCCGCCTCGCCGTCGCCGTCCACTGCGGGGCGCAGACGACCCACGAGACCGCCGCGCTCGCCGCCCACGCGGCAGAGGCCGGCGCCGACGCGGTGGCGGTGATCGCGCCTCCCTACTACCCCTTCGATCGCGCGGGCCTGCTCGACCACTTCCGGACGGCCGCCTCCGCGGCAGCGCCGCTCCCCTTCTACGTCTACGAGTTCGCCGACCGCAGCGGGTACGCCGTGCCCCTCGAGGTGCTCGGCGAGCTGCAAGGGGCTGCGGACAACTTCGTGGGGCTGAAGGTGTCGGACGCCCCGTTCGAGCGGTTCTCGCCGTACCTGCTCGACGGCCTCGACGTGCTCGTAGGCCCGGAGGCCCTGATCGTCGAGGGGCTGGCGCGGGGCGCGGTCGGAGCGGTCTCCGGGCTCGCCAGCGCCTTCCCCGATCTCGTCGCCGCGCTCGTCCGCTCGCCCCACCCAGCGCTCGGGGAGCGCGTCGGCGCGCTGCGGGCGCGGCTCCAGCGGCTGCCGGTCCCGGCCGTCTTCAAGGCCGCGCTGGCTCTGCGCGGCGTCCCCGTGAGGGAGGACGTGCGCGCCCCGCTCCGCACGCTCACCGAGGCGGAGCGGACCGAGGTTGCCGCCGTCGTCGAGGGCGCGGTCACGCCGGCGGGCTGACCAGGAGGTCGGCCCGCTCCCCGAACCGCTTCAGGAACCGGGCGTGGTTCCTCTTCGACAGCCGCCACCGCTCCTCAGGCTCCAGCGCGGCCCACCCCCGATGCTCGTGTCGCCGGATCGGCATCTCCACCCGGACGGCCCGGAGCCCGAGCGCCTTCACCTGGAAGCTCAGATCGACGTCGGCCCAACGGTAGAAGCGGTAGCCGCGGTCGAACGACACCTCGCGGAGGAGGTCGCGCGGCACGGCCATGAGGTATCCCTCGACGGCGTCCACCTCGGGCCCGGGGTCCTCCTCGAAGGATCGGAGGTCCCGCGTCACCGCCCCCACGGGCCCGCAGATCCCGACGGTCTCGTCGGCCAGGGCCTCCTCGATCGGCCCGTACGGGTCGCCGAGGGCCTCGACCGACCCGTCGACCACGATCGCGATCCGCCCCATCGTCCGGCGAAGCCCGGCGTTCCGCGCCGACCCGAAGCCGGGGTCGCGGTCGAGGGGGAGGGCCCGCACACCCTCGGGCCAAGCCTCGGCCGGAACCCGCTCGACGGCCAGATGCTCGACCTGTCGCTCCCCCTCGTGGCGGCGGAAGGAGTCGATGCCTCGCAGGACGTCCTCGGGCCAGCCCTCCTCCAGCCAGTGCACCGTGACGTCGTGGGTCGGCTCCTCGTCGAGCAGGGAATGGACGTCCTCCCCCCGAATCCGGGGGGTGGGCTCGGGCTCCCGGGCGGGCGCGAGGTCGTAGCCGCCGGAGCGGTCGCGGACCTCCCATCCAAGGGCGGCGAGGCGCGCGCGCAGCTCGTCGGCGCGGTGGAACTCGCCGGCCGCCCGGGCGGCGGCGCGCTCCTCCGCCATGCGGCGGACCTCGTCCGGAGGCTCCGTCACGTTCAGCCGGGACGGAAGTCCGTGAGGATCCGCCGGTAGTTCTCGACGATCGCCGAGCGGTCGGGACCGACCCAGGCGCCGCCGAGGACGACGCGGTCCACGAGGCCGTCGAAGGCCGCGAGCTGCTCCCGGCACGACTCCGCCGAGCCGCAGATCGCGTAGGTGTCGACCATGGGCATCGCCACATCGGCCATCCGCTCGAGGTCGCCGGCCGCGTGGGCTTCGCGCAGCGGCCCGGCCAGGTCCTCGAAGTCGTGGAGGGCGAGCACCGGCCTGTACGTCCGCGTCGTCGCGTAGAACGCGATCTGGTAGGAGGCCTGCCGCCGCGCCTCCTCGAGGTCGTCGCTCACCTGCAGGATCACGCTGGTCGTGACGTTCACCTCCGAGGGGTCCCTTCCTGCGGCGACCGCCCCCCGCTCGACGGCCGGCCGGACGACCTCCGCCACGTACCTCGGCGAGGTCATCGGGTGCCCGAGGAGCCCGTCGTAGACCCTCCCCGCGGTCTCGATCATCCTCTCGTTCACGCCGGCGAGGTAGAGGGGGATCCGGGGCACGGAGGCGGCGCCGGGGAACGGCGGCATCGTGATCTCGTAGAAGCGGCCGCGATGCTCGATGGGCTCACCGTCGAAGGTGGCGAGCACCCCGCGCACGACCTCCGCGTACTCGGCCATCTTCGGCGCGGGGTGCTCGAACGAGACCCCGAAGCGCTGAACGTTGACCCGCTTCACCTGCGAGCCGAGCCCCAGCACGAACCGCCCTGCGGAGAGCTCCTGGAGGTCCCGCGCGGTCGACGCCACGATCGTGGGGCTTCGAGGGAACGCGAGCGCGATCGCGGTCCCGATCGCCACCCGCGAGGTCGCCTCGGCGGCCACGGCCGCCTGCACGAACGGCGTGTGCGCCGTCTCGGCCACCCAGACGCTCTCGTAGCCTCCGTCCTCGGCGGCCTTCGCCAGGTCGGCGATGAGGGACATGTGCCCCCCGACGACGATGCCGATGTCGGGCACGGCGGCAGTCTACCGGTCGCCGCCGAGCCTCGCGCGGGTCGCCCGCGAAGGATCAGGGCACCGTGTGGATCTCGCCCTCGCCGCGCTCGAACGCGGTGACGTTGGCCAGGGTGGTTTCCGCGATGCTGCCGACCGCGTCCTCGGTGAAGAACGCCTGGTGCCCGGTGATGATCACGTTCGGGAAGGTCATGAGCCGCACGAAGACGTCGTCCTGGATCACCCGATCGGAGAGGTCCTCGAAGAAGAGGTCGCCCTCCTCCTCGTAGACGTCCAGCCCGAGGAATCCGATGCGTCCCGACTTCAGGCCCTCGATCAGGGCCCTGGCGTCCACGAGCGCCCCGCGGCTCGTGTTGATCAGCATCGCGCCCGGCCGCATCGCACGGACGGCGTTCTCGTCGATCAGGTGGTAGGTATCGGGGGTCAGGGGAGCGTGGAGCGAGATGATGTCTGACTCACCCAGGAGCCGGTCGAGCTCCACGTACTCCACGCCGAGCGCCACGCAGGCCGGATTCGGCACGAGGTCGTGGGCCAGGAGGCGACACCCAAAGCCGTGCATGATCCGGCAGAACACCGCCCCGATCTGCCCGGTCCCCACCACCCCCACCGTGCGGCCGTGGAGGTCGAAGCCCATCAGACCATCGAGGGCGAAGTTCCCCTCGCGAACCCGCGCGTAGGCTCGATGGATGCGCCGGTTGAGTCCGAGGATCAGCCCGGCGGCGTGCTCGGCGACGGCGTGCGGCGAGTAGGCAGGCACCCTCGCGACGGTCATCCCGAGCTCCTCGGCCGCCTCCAGGTCGACGTGGTTGAACCCGGCCGAGCGAAGCGCGACGAGGCGCATGCCGCCCTCGGCCAACGCCGCGAGCACCTCACGGTCGAGGCGGTCGTTGACGAATGCGCACACACAGGGGAACCCCTCGGCGAGGGGAACAGTCTCTCTCGTGAGACGCGGCTCGAGGAAGTGAAGGTCGTGGCCGTGTGCCTCGTTCGCGCGGGCGAAGGCCCGCCGATCGTACGGCTTCGCGCTGAAGAACGCCACGCGCATCGGTGCCCGGGCTACCGGCTTGCCGCGGCCCACGGCGCCGGATAGCGTGCGACCCGATGCCCACCGTCTACGAGTGGCTGAAGTTCGCACACATCCTGCTGGCCATCATCGCCGTCGGCTTCAACGCCTCGTATGGGATCTGGCTCGCACGGGCGGCCAAGCACCCCGAGCACGAGGTCTTCGCGCTCCGAACGATCAAGGTGTTGGACGATCGGTTCGCGAACCCCGCGTACGCGCTCCTGCTCGTGACCGGGCTTCTGATGATCTGGCAGGCGGACATCCCGCTCTCCACGTTCTGGATCTCGACGTCGATCGG
>DATKBL010000059.1:0-12695 GCA_035513995.1 Actinomycetota bacterium | reverse complement strand
GTCATGGAGGAGTAGCCGAGGCTCACCGCAGGCAGGGGCCGGTGCTGGTGGGCTCGGAGCGACCGATGCCGCGCTCGATCTGGGGCATCGCCTCGGTCGAGGTGATCGCGTAGCCGACGTCGCCGTTCCCGACCGACGCCGCGAAGACGACGCCGGCCACGTCGCCGTCGGCCGTGACGAACGGCCCTCCCGAGCTCCCCGGCCGGACCTCGGCCTGGATCTCGTAGACCTCCCGCGACACCGTCCTCCTTCCGTAGATGTCGCGGCCGACGGCCTCCATCACGCGGCGCGCGGCGGCCCGGCCGACGGTGAGCCCTCCGCCCCCCGGATACCCGAGAACCGCCGCGCCCTCGCCGCGGCCGAGGTTCTCGGTCAGGAGGTCGAGCGGCGGGGCCGGGGTCGAGTCGATCCGGAGCACGGCGAGGTCGAGGTCGGGGTCGAACAGGACCGTCGAGGCCCCGATCGAGCCGCCGCCCTGCTGCTGCACCTGGGGAGCGTCCACGCCCGCCACCACGTGCGCGTTGGTCACGACGTAGCCGTCGGCCACGATGAAGGCGCTACCCTCCTGGATCCGGTCGCACGCTCCGCCCACGACGCGAAGGGTGCTGGAGGCGGCCGCGTCGGCGGCGCGACCCACCTCGCCCTCGGTCGGCCCCCGGACGGGTCCCGCGGGAGCCGGGGGCAGGCCCTCGAAGACCTCCGGGAACCCGAAGCGATCGAGGAAGCCCCGCACCTGCGACAGGATCGAGGGCGGGCGCGGAAGCACCCCGTCGATCCCTCGCACGATCGCCGACCCGCGGATCTGGCGCGACAGACCGGGGATCGGTCCCTGGACGAGGTTGAAGGCGAGGAACCACACGGCGAGGAGCGTGGCGAGGGCCGCGACGCCGACGCCCGCCCAGGAGTCGAGCGTGCCGAGGTGGCTCCGGCGAGCCGCCACCCAGACCCGCGCGCCGAACGCCCACCCCACCGCGTCGAACAGCCCCGCGATCAGGAGCAGCGAGCCGAGCGCGATGACCGACTGCATCGGGGGATCGGTTGCGAGCGAGGCGAGCTGCGGGGCCAGGATCGCGCCCACCAGCAGACCGACGAGGAGCGATCCGTAGACGATCACCTGCAGGGCGGCGCCGCGACGAAACCCGGTCACGACGGAGAGCGCCAGCAGGACGAGGATCGCGAGGTCGAGCAGGTTCACGAGGACCCATCCTGGCACACCCGTGACAGGGCCTCGGTCGTAGGGTAGGTTGCGGCGCGATGGTGCCCAACCGTCGCGTGCGGGTCGCGATCGCCCTGGGAGCCGTGGCTCTGGCCGGCCTCCCGGTGATCTCGGAGGCCCAGCCCGCCGCGGAGGCCGACCTGGGCGTGACGGTCGAGGCCGCCGCGCCGGCCCCCGTCGGCTCCGCCCTGGCGCTCCAGATCGCGGTGGTGAACGAGGGGCCCGACGCCGAGCCAGAGGCCGAGCTCGAGGTCGCGCTCCCCGAGGGGATGGTGTTCTCCTCGGTCGAGCCCGCGGTCGGCGCGTGCGACGAGGGACCGCCGGTTCGCTGCTCCCTGGGTGAGATCGCCTTCGGTGAGACCGTCGGCGTGACGCTCGAGGCCAGCCCGGTGGAGCCGGGGACCCTGGAGGGCCTCGCGGCCGTCTCGGGGACGGTGGCCGTCTCGGGCCAGCAGCCGGACGAGGCGGCAATCGAGGTCGAGGCGACCGGGCAGCCGTGCACGATCGTGGGGACCGAGGACGACGACGTGCTCGTCGGCACCGAGGGCCCGGACGTGATCTGCGGCCTCGGAGGCGACGACGTCCTGCGGGGCCTCGGAGGGAACGACGAGCTCCTGGGGGGCGCGGGCGAGGACACCGCCGACTTCTCCACCGCTCCGCGATCGGTACGCGTGGACCTCACGGCGGGGACGGCGCTGGGCGACGGGATGGACACGCTCGCCGAGATCGAGCACGTGATCGGCTCGCCCTACGACGACCTCCTGAAGGGCTCGGGTATCGACAACACGCTCCAGGGGCTGGGGGGTGACGACGTTCTGTTCGGCTACGCGGGCGACGACACCCTCGAGGGAGGAGAGGGGGACGACTTCCTCCACGGCGGACCGGGCTCGGACACGATCAACGGGGGCGCCGGCGCGGACACGTGTCTCGTCGGGCCCGACGGCGGCACGGCCTCGGCGTGCGAGGCCTCGCCCAACCCGAGCGATCCCCGCGACACGAAGGGCCCCCTCGACCTCCGACGGATCCGGGGGCCCCAGGGCGGGGCTCGCTTGACGTGGACGCTGAAGTCACGCTCCGGATGGACCCCCCGAGGCGTCTGGGACAAGGGATACCTCATCGTCTGGATCGACGCCCGCGGAGGTCCGCAGCCCGACCACCTCGCCGTGATCCGCTCCACCGGAAGAGGCCTCATCGGCCGCCTCTTCCGCATCAACGCGGGAGGGCGGGAGCGTCAGGTGGGGAACGTCAGGGCCTGGAAGCGAGGGAAGCGCGGAGCGGCGGTGCGCGTGGCCTTCCACAAGATCGCGGTTGGGAGCGCCCGCTTCTCCTACCGCTGGAGCGCCCAGACGCTGTTCACCGGCCCCCGGTGCGCGCGGGTGTGCCTGGACTCGACGCCGGGGCCCGGCCAGATGTATCTCCGGCCGCTGCCGGGGGCCTGAGCCACCGGACCGCGGCGAGGCCGAGCCCCACCGCCGCGGCCGTCCCCAGCACCGAGAGGGCCGCGGGGAGAGGGTCCATCGCGGGGAAGGACGGGGTCCGGCCCTCGGCCCCGAGCGCGAGCGCGGCGGTCGCCGCCAGCGCCGCGTTCCTCGCCAGCAGCACGCGGAGGCTCCGGACCCTCCTTCGGCCGAAGCACGTGCAGGGGGCCTCGCCGTCGGTCCGAGCCCGGATCAGCGCGAGCGAGAACCCCGCGAGGAGCACCAGCGCGAGGACGCCCGCCGCCGGGGCCGCGCGGGCCACGACGAGCGCGACCACCGCGGTCTCCGCGAGCGGGACCGCGACCGCGGCGAGCGGCTCGAGCGGGCCCGGCCGGTAGGCGGGGATCGCGTCCCGCCACACCTTCCAGCGGAGCAGCTTGGCCGCCGCCGCCCAGGCGAACGCGCCGGCCAGGACCGCCGCCGCCAGCGAGGGGAGCGCCGAGACCTCGCGGACCGCCGCGAGCGCCAGGGCGGCGAGCGCCGCCAGGGCGATGCCGTTCGCGGCCCGGGGGAGCGGCGAGGTCGCGATCCGCTCCAGGCGATCAACGACCCCTCGTACGTCCTCGGAGGTCCGAGCCGAGGCCACCGCGGTCAGCGCCAGCGCGCGCGCCAGCCCGAACGGCGCGAGCAGCAGCGCCCCCAGCGCCGGGTCGCCCGCCGCGATCGCGAGTGCCGATACGGCCACGAGCGTCCCGTGCCGGAGGTACGTGAGGAACCCGACCCCGAGGCCGAGCCCGTAGACGAGCGCCGCCGGGTGCGGCCCGAGGTGCCCTCGCCACCACTCGGGGACCTGTCGCCGACGCTCGGGGATCGGCACGCGCAGCCCGAAGGCCTCGCGCGCCGCGTAGGCGACGGCCACGGCGGCGACCACCGTCAGGCCCGCGCCACCCCACGGCCCGCCGAGGAGCGCGCCGCCCCCCCCGAGCACCGCACCGAAGGCCGCCGCGGCGAGGCCCGCTCCCAGCGCGTGCAGCCCCACGCTGATCGCCCAACCCGTCCGCCGTCCCCCGTGCACGACGGGGGTGATGGTCGCCGCCATCGACATCCCTCAGGGGCCGAACAGCGCCGACAGCCCCGCGATCAGCGACGCGGTGAGCGCCACGATCAGGAGCGGCAGGCTCAGCACCTGATCTCGGTCTCGATGTACGTGATGCAGAAGACGCGGCGCCCGCCGTGGCAGTAGCCGACCAGCGAGGCGTCGCCGTTGATGCGCGTCCGGGACCGTGAGCAGCAGTCCACCACCCGGCGGATCCTCCCCCCGCAGCACCGGTCCCACGTCCCCTCGAGGACGACCGGCTTCGTGAACGGGTACTGCTCGGCCACGTGGTCGTCGCAGATCCGCCGCCTCGTCTGCGAGCGTGAGGTGTAGATGCGACCCTCGTCGTCGACCGGGTAGCCGTGGGTGGGGTGCACGGGGAAGCCGTAGCGGTCGATCCGCGTGTTCGGGAAGAAGGGGTGGGGGCAGGAGCCGGTCGTGAAGATGTGGCCGCAGATGTGGTACGCCTCGGCCCTCTCCGGGTCGAGCGCCGCCACCACGAACGACCCGCCGGCCATCGCCACGAGCGTGCCGCCGATGCGACCGAGGAACGAGCGGCGGCTCGTCTTCCGCGCCAGGCCTCGTCCGAGCCGCTCCATCGCGCTCATCAGGTCACGGTCTCCCGCGAGAGGCGTCGCCGCGCGGTGTCAACCAGCCCCTCCATCTGCTCGAGCGTGTTCACCGTGCCCTTCGCCCGGACCACCCCGGCATCGTCGAGGACGACCACGAAGGGCGTCCCGGGGATGTCGTAGGTGTCGGCGACGTCGGGGGCGGCCGCCACCGGGACGCGCGGGTCGTGCTCGCGGTAGTGGTCGAGCGAGGCCGGGTCGTCGTCGTCCACGAGGACGAGGGGGCGGAGGTCGCCGGCGCGCGCGGCGGGCGCCACGCCGGGGAGGACCTCCCGGCAGATCGGGCACCCGGCCGAGACGAACAGGAGGAGGGCGGGGACGCCGGGGCCGCCCACCCGGTGCGGGGCGCCCTCGAGGTCGACGACCTCGGCCGTCGGCGGCAGCTCTCCCAGCGGCGGTCCCTCTTCGTCGACCTCGAGGGCGCCGCGCGGGCCCAGCCGCATGTGGAGGACCCCGATCTGGCGGGCCAGGGCGGCCACGAGCACCGCCAGGAAGAGCACCAGTCCCCAGAGGACCACGTAGGATACGAGCCACCAACCCCGCACGGCCCTACACAATCATGACGACCTCTCGCCATGTCAAGGAACGCAGGCGCGCCGTGATCCTCCTGGGCGCCCTGCTCCTCGTCGCCCAGACGAACGTGTGGCGCCCCACGGCGCAGGCGCCGATCGCGCCCCGCGGCTTCGCCTCGAGCCTGGCGATCGGCGACCGAGTCCTCGTGTGGGGCGGAGCGGCCACGGGCGACCTCTTCTCCGACGGCGCGCTCTACGACCCGCGGGCCGACCGGTGGCGGGCGATCGCCGAGTCGCCCCTCTCGGCGCGGACCGGTGCCACCATCGTCTGGACCGGGACCGAGGCGCTCGTCTGGGGCGGGTGCTGCGACGAGCGCGGCCGGGAGCTCGGCGACGGCGCCGCCTACGACCCCGCGGCCGACCGATGGCGCCCCGTCCCCGCGGGCCCGATCGGGGGTCGCGCCGCGCACACCGCGATCTGGTCGGGCCGGGAGATGCTGATCTGGGGCGGCACGCGCGTCGCCCGCCCCCTCGACGACGGCGCGGCCTACGACCCCGCGGCCGACCGCTGGCGCCCGCTGCCCGAGTCCCCGATCGAGGGCCGGGCCGCTCACGCCGGCGTCTGGTCGGGCCAGGAGCTCCTCGTCTGGGGCGGCTCGTCCGAAGACCTCCTGCTCGCCGACGGCGCGGCCTACCACCCGGCCGCCGACCGCTGGCGCCCGCTGCCGGAGGCGCCGCTGGTCGCGCGGTCCGAGGCGGCCGCGGCGTGGTCGGGAGAGGAGCTGCTGATCTGGGGCGGCTGCTGCGGGGGCGAGGCCCGGGCGTTCGACGACGGCGCGGCCTACGACCCGGCCGCCGACCGCTGGCGGGTGCTCCCCGAAGCCCCGATCCCCGGCCGCGTCGCGGCCGCCTCGCTGTGGATCGACGACCAGCTCGTCGTGTGGGGCGGGCGCACGGGGGTCGGCGAGAGCCTCGGCGACGGCGCGCTCTACGCGCCCTCCACGGACCGATGGGCCGTCTTCGACGCCGTGCTGACACCGAGGACGGGCGTCGCCTCGGGCTGGGCCCGGGGGATGCTGGTCCTGTGGGGAGGCTGCTGCGGGCCGGACGCGTCGCCCTTCGCCGACGGCACGCGCGGGCGCCCCGCCCCGCTCCCCGAGGAGGTCCCCGCGGCGCCGGGATCGTCGTCGGAGCAGACCGGCGGCGCGCCGGGCGACCCGGCGGCGCCCTCGACCGGCGACGACCCCGCCGGGAGCCCCCTCCCGTTCGTCCTGGGGGGGCTGGCCCTGCTCCTGCTCGCCCTCGGCTACCTCTCGATACGGCGACGCGGAGGTGGGTAGACTGAGCGGCGATGGTCACCATCGCTCACATCTCCGATCCGCACGTCGGCTCCCCATACTTCGTCCCCAACCTGATGAACCGCGTGATCGTCGAGCTGAACGAGCTCGAGCCCGACGCGGTCGTGGTGACGGGCGACTTCACGACCTTCGGCTACCGCCAGGAGTTCAAGACCGCGGTGGCGTACCTCGAGCGGATCGACGCGCCCGTGTACTCGATCCCCGGGAACCACGACGCCCGCAACGTCGGGTACGTGCACTTCGAGGAGCTGATCGGCCCCCGCCACTGGACCCAGGACGTGGGCGGCGTGCGGGTCGTGGGGGTGGACTCGAGCGAGCCCGACCTCGATCACGGCCAGATCGGCCGGGAGCGGTACACGTGGATCAAGGAGCAGTTCGACGCGCCGGCCGACCTGAAGGTCTTCGCCCTCCACCACCACCTTCTGCCGATCCCCGGCACCGGCCGCGAGCGAAACATCGTCTACGACGCCGGCGACCTCCTCGAGGTGCTCATCACCTCCGGCGTCCAGGTCGTCGTCTCGGGGCACAAGCACGTCCCGTACGTGTGGCGCCTCGAGAACATCTACGTGGTGAACGCCGGCACGTGCGCGTCGCTGCGGCTGCGCGGCAACACCCGCCCCTGCTACAACCTGATCGAGTTCGAGAGCGGCGAGGTGAAGATCTACCGGAAGTTCCCCTTCGGAGCGGCGAACGTCATCGCCCACTTCTCGATCGAGACCGGGGCGCAGTACTACCGGGAGCTCGAGGCGCTGGTGCAGGAGCCGCGCGCGAGCGCCCCCATGACGGCAGAGTAGATCGGGCCCGACCCTGATGAGAGTCGTCGCGCTTGTCGACGGTGAGCACTATCCGCCCACGACCCGATGGGGCCTCCAGAACGCTCGGGCGATGGGCTATGAGGTCGTGGCCGCGCTCTTCGTCGGCGGCAGCGAGAAGGTCGCGGCCGACGGGAGCCTCGACCTCGGCGACGTCCCGGTGCTCCTCGGAGGCGAGGACCCCGCCCGTTCGCTTCGCGTCGCGCTCGAGGAGCATCGGCCCGAGGGCGTCCTGGACCTCTCCGACGAGCCGATCCTCGGGTACCGCGAGCGGATGGCCCTCGCGGCCGTGGCGCTCTCGCTCGGTGCCAGCTACGTCGGCCCCGACTTCCGGCTCGATCCCCCGATCCGCGAGGCGCCGCTGCCCGCGCCCACGCTGGCCGTCATCGGCACCGGGAAGCGGACCGGGAAGACGGCGATCGCGGGCGAGGCCGCGCGGGTGGCGGCGAAGGCGGGCCTGCGCCCCGTGGTGGTGGCGATGGGGCGGGGCGGGCCACCTGCCCCGCAGGTGGCCCGCCCCGGCTCGGTCACCCTCGATCGCCTCGTCGAGCTGGCGCGGGGCGGGATGCACGCGGCGAGCGACTACCTCGAGGACGCGCTCACCACCGGGGTGACCACCGTCGGGGCCCGGCGCGCCGGCGGGGGCCTGGCCGGGCGCCCCTTCGTCTCCAACGTCCGCCAGGCCGCCGAGCTCGCGCTCCGGGAGGACCCGGGGCTCGTGCTCCTCGAGGGGAGCGGGGCGGCCATCCCGCCGATCCCCTGGGACGCCGGCGTGCTGGTGGCCGCCGCCTCCTCCCCCCGCGAGTACCTGGCCGGCTACCTGGGCCCGTTCCGCCTGTTGCTCTCGGACCTGGTCGTGCTTACAATGGCCCGAAGCCCCGACGTGGGGCCCGAAGACCTCGCGTATCTGACATCCCTCGTGCGACGGCTGCGGCCGGATGCCCGGGTTGTCGTGACGGACTTCAGGCCCGTTCCCCTGAACGACGTTGGGGGGAAGAAGGTGTACTTCGCGACGACAGCTCCCGAGTCGGTCGGGCCGGCCCTCGTCTCGTACCTCGAGGAGGCGCACGGCTGCGACGTCGTGGGGACGAGCCACTCGCTCTCCGACCGGGGGCGGCTGGCCAAGGAGATCGACGCGGCGTCCGCGTTCGACGTCCTCCTCACGGAGCTGAAGGCGGCGGCGATCGACGTGGCGGCCGAGCGGGCGCGAGCGAGGGGAGCCGAGGTGGTGTTCGCGGACAACCGCGCCGAGACGTTGGAGGGCGACGGCGACCTGCCGGAGCTCCTCGAGGATGCGGCCAACCTGGCCGTGGAGCGTGCGAGCGGCAGATGAAGAAGACGAAGCGCGAGAGCATCGTGATCTCGGACCGCGAGCCCGGCTTCCCGTACTCCAAGGGGCTGATGGCCGGCCAGATGATGGTGACCGGCCTCTCGCCCTACCGCGCGTACCAGGTGGCCGAGCGCATCGAGGACGTGCTCCTCGAGCGGAACCAGACCACCGTTTCGAGCGAGGACCTGACCGCGCTCGCCGTCGAGGTCCTCGACGACCTCGCCGGCGAGCGCTACGCCAAGAACTTCCTGCGCTGGCAGCGCGTGGCCGACCTCGACGTCCCCTTCGTCATCGTGATCGGTGGGGCCACCGGGGTGGGCAAGTCCACGATCGCCACCCAGCTCGCCACCCGCCTGGGGATCGTGCGCGTCGTCCCCACCGACGCCGTGCGCGAGGTCATGCGGGCCCTCTTCTCGCGCGAGCTGATGCCGGCCCTCTACACCTCCTCGTTCGACGCCGGCGAGGCCCTCCGCGAGCCGCCCTCCCGCGAGGGGGAGCAGGCCGTCGTGGGGTTCCGCGAGCAGACCGCCGCGGTGGCCGTGGGCGTGACCAAGCTGATCGATCGCTCCGCGGTCGAGGGCACGAGCACGATCATCGAGGGGGCCCACGTGGTCCCCGGGTTCCTCGACGTCTCCGCTTTCGAGGATCGGGTCCTGATGGTCCCGCTCGTCGTCGTCGTGGAAGACGAAGACGCCCACAGGAACAATTTCGTGGTACGCTCGTCTGACTCGGCGGCCCGTCCGATGGGCCGTTACCTCGAGAACTTCGAGAACATCCGCCGGGTCCAGAAGTACATCAAGAGTCAGGCCCTCTCCCACAACTGGCCGGTGGTCACGAACTACGGCCTCGACCAGGCTCTCTCGGCCGTGATCGACATCGTTGTCGAGAAGGCGACAGAGCGGGTGGACCGCCGGAACCCAACGGGGGTCAGCGAGCTCGAAGGAGGAAAGACCCGATGAGGCTGTTCCTGGATACGGGGAGCATCGACGAGATCCGCGAGATCAACCGCTGGGGCGTCCTCTCCGGCGTGACCACCAACCCCAGCCTCATCTTCAAGGAGGGGCTGGACCCCGAGCAGGTGTGGAAGGAGATCCTGGCCGAGGTCGAGGGCGATGTGTCGCTCGAGACGACCGAGCCCGAGGCCGACCCGATGTACGAGGAGGGGAAGCAGCTCGCCTCGTACGGACCCAACGCCGTCGTCAAGGTGCCGATGACCCCCGACGGGCTCCAGGCCGGGAAGCGTCTCACCGAGGACGGGCACCGGATCAACGTGACGCTCGTGTTCTCTCCGGCCCAGGCGATCCTGGCGGCCGAGATCGGCGCCTACATCGTCTCGCCGTTCCTGGGGCGGATCGACGACGCCGGCTCCGACGGGATGCACATCCTGCGGCAGATCTGCGACATCTACGAGCGGCAGGGGTACACGACCCAGGTGCTCGCGGCGTCGCTGCGGCACCCCATGCACGTGGTCGAGTCCGCCCTCGCGGGCGCCGACATCGCCACGATGCCCTACGACGTCTTCACGAAGCTCGTGAAGCACCCGCTGACCGACACCGGTCTGGAGCGGTTCATCGCCGATTGGGACCAGCTCAAGAAGCAACTCGGCAAGGAAGGAGCGTGAGCCCGCGTGGACACGCAGACAACGGATAGAGAGGCTCTGCAGGGAAAGGTCCTGCCCGAGCTGAAGCAGATCGCCCAGCAGCTGGGCGTGGAGGGCCACCAGCGGCTGAAGAAGGCCGACCTGATCGACGCGATCGTCGAGGCCGCCAACGGCGGCCGGCCCTCGCAGGGCGGCGGCGAGCCGGAGGCCTCCGCCTCCGCCGAGGAGACCACCCCCGCAGAGACCCCACGCGAGGAGACCCCTCGACGCGACGAGGAGCGGACCGACTCCGACGACCGATCCGACGACCGCTCGGACGCGGGCTCCGACGAAGGCCCCGACGAGGGCTCGAGCTCGGGCAACCGCGCCGACGGACGGGAGCGCACCGGCGACCGGGGCGAGCGTCCCCGCGAGCGCGGCCCGAGCGGCGACCGCGGTCCCCGCGACGACGGGCGCAACCGCGGCCGTCGTCGGCGCAACCGCGGTCGCGATCGGGAGCGCGGACCCCGCGATCCCCGCGAGCGCCAGGAGCGCGAGGAGGACCTCGAGAACGCCCCCGTTCGCACGGGGATCCTCGACATCCTCCCGGAGGGGTACGGGTTCCTCCGCACCAACGGCTACCTGCCCGGCAACGACGACGTCTACGTCTCGCTGAGCCAGATCCGCCGCTTCCAGCTGCGGAAGGGCGACGAGGTGGCCGGGGCGATCCGCTCGCCCAAGGAGAGCGAGAAGTACATGGCCCTCCTGCGGATCGAGACCGTGAACGGGATGACGCCCGACGACGCGCGCCAGCGTCGCGACTTCGAGAAGCTCACGCCGCTGTTCCCGGACGACCGGTACCGGCTCGAGCACGCGCCGACCGGCGTGACCGAGCGCGTGATCGACCTGGTGGCCCCGATCGGGAAGGGCCAGCGCGGGATGGTCGTCTCGCCTCCGAAGGCGGGGAAGACCACGGTGCTGAAGCAGATCGCGAACGGGATCCTCCAGGCCGACCCGGAGACCCACGTGATGGTCCTGCTCGTGGACGAGCGTCCCGAGGAGGTCACCGACTGGCAGCGGACGGTCGAGGCGGCCGAGGTCGTGTACTCGACCTTCGACAAGCCGGCCGACCAGCACATCCAGGTGACCGAGCTCGTGCTCGAGCGGGCCAAGCGGCTCGTGGAGCAGGGGCGCGACGTGGCGATCCTCCTCGACTCGGTCACCAGGCTGGCCAGGGCCTACAACCTGGCGGCGCCCGCCTCGGGGAAGATCCTCTCCGGAGGTGTGGACTCCACCGCGCTCTACCCGCCGAAGCGGTTCTTCGGCGCCGCGCGGAACATCGAGGAGGGCGGCTCGCTCACGATCATCGCCAGCGCGCTCGTCGAGACCGGGTCCCGGATGGACGAGGTCATCTTCGAGGAGTTCAAGGGCACCGGGAACATGGAGCTGCGGCTCGACCGCGCGCTCTCCGAGAAGCGCATCTTCCCGGCGATCAACATCGAGGCCTCGGGCACCCGCAAGGAGGAGCTGCTCATGTCCAGCGAGGAGCTCGCGCTGGTGTGGCGCCTCCGCCGGGTCCTGCACGCGCTCGAGGGCGGGGCCTCGCTCGAGATGCTCATCGACAAGATCCGCTCGACGAAGTCGAACGAGCAGTTCCTGCAGGAGATCGCCAAGGCCCCGATGAAGGGCTGACCCAGAAGGAGGAGCACGTGGCCGGTTGGGGAGACGACCCGGTCCTCGCGGAGCTGCGGGACCACATCGCCGATGGCTGGGAGCCGGTCAGGCTCACCGAGGACCGCGAGTCCGAGGGCGGCCCCTACGACGTCGTCACCGTCAGTAAGGACGGCGAGGAGAAGGAGTTCAAGAGCGACCACCTCGCCTTCCACCGCTACGTCGAGGGCCTGATGGAGGACCACGGCCTCTCCTACTCGTGAGTCGGGAGGGTTTTCCCTGGGGTGTGGTAGCGTCGAAGGGTCGGGAGCCCCGACCGACCGACCGAGCCATGGATGAGATCGAGCTTCGCCCCCGCAAGCGACGGCTTGTGCTGGCCGCCCTCGTGCTGGCCACCTCGCTCGTCCCGATCCTGAGCGACGCTTCCGTCGCCTGCGCCTTCCTGAATCCCCAGACGATGATGGGGTTCGAGGTGCCGGGCCCGACGGCCATGTGCAGGGGTGAGGTGGCCACGCACATCGGGACGCCTGGCGCCGACTCCATCGTCGGCACGCCCGGTCGGGACGTCATCGTCGGCCGCGGCGGCAACGACGTGATCAGGGCCAAGGGTGGCAACGACCTGATCTGCGCCGGGCCGGGACGTGACCGCGTCTCGGGAGGTGCGGGGCGCGACCGCATCTTCGGTCAGGGTGGCAACGACATCCTGCGGGGCGGTAGCGGCAACGATCTCCTGAACGGCGGGCCGGGCAGGGACATCTGCCGCGGCGGGCCCGGACGGGATCGCGCGGTGAACTGCGAGGAGACGCGAGGCATCCCGTAGGGATCGCTCCCGTCGGTTGAGCGAGAGCGCCCCCGGGGCATTCGCCCCGGGGGCGCTCTCACGTCCGGTGACGGCGTTGACACGCTCACGTATGCTTGGTGGCCGTGAAGGCCGACATCCACCCCGAGTACGTCGAGGCGACCGTCCGGTGCTCCTGCGGGAACACCTTCCAGACGCGCGCCACGAAGCCGGAGATCCGGGTCGAGATCTGCTCGAACTGCCACCCCTTCTACACCGGCAAGCAGAAGCTGGTG
>DATKBL010000058.1:0-2575 GCA_035513995.1 Actinomycetota bacterium | reverse complement strand
CTCGGCGGCCCGACGGTCCTCGGCCTCCGCGATCGCCCACGCGGCGTTCACGAGGCCGATGTGTGTGAAGGCCTGGGGGAAGTTCCCGAGGGCCTCCCGCGTCGCGGGATCGACCTCCTCGGAGAACAGGCCCACGTCATTGCCGAACGAGGTCATCGTCTCGAAGAGCTCCTCCGCTCGATCGACCTCGCCGAGCATGGCCAGGCACTGGACGAGCCAGTAGGTGCAGATCCCGAAGACCCCCTCCTCGCCGGGGAGCCCGTCGTGCGCCTTGTAGCGGTAGACGAGCCCGCCTTCATCGGTGAGCCCCGCGGCGACCGCCTCGATCGTGGCCAGCATCCGAGGATCGTCGGCCGGGAGGAACCCCACAATCGGCATCATCAGCGTGGAGGCGTCCAGCTCGTCGCTCCCGAAGGCCTGGGTGTAGGCGCCGGCCCGCTCGCTCCATCCGCGCTCAAGGATGGCGGCTCGGATCTCGTCCCGGACCTCGGACCAACGCGCCGCGTCCTCCTCCGTGCCGATCGTCGGCGCGAGCTGCACCGCGCGATCCAGCGCCACCCAGCACATGAGCTTGGAATGGAGGAAGTGCCGGGGGTCCCCGCGGATCTCCCAGATCCCCTGGTCGGGCTCCTCCCAGCGCTCGGCCGCGATGTTCGCCAGGTCGCAGAGGAAGTGCCCCGTGGCGTCGTCGAAGCCCCCCATCCGCTCGGCGAGCAGGTGCGCCGCCGCCAGCAGCTCCCCGTAGATGTCGAGCTGGATCTGGTCCCAGGCCCCGTTGCCCACGCGGACCGGCCTGCTCTCTCGAAACCCGTCGAGATGGGCCAGCTCCCGCTCGGCGAGATCGCGCTCGCCACCGATCCCGTACACGACCTGGAGCTCGCGCCCTTGATGCAGATGTCCCCCCGCCGCGACCACGAAGAAGTGGAAGAACTGCTGTGCCTCATCGGGGCATGCCGCCACCCAGAGCGCCTTGAGCGTGAGGCTGGCGTCGCGAACCCAGCAGTACCGGTAGTCCCAGTTGCGGCTCCCACCGATCGTCTCGGGGAGCGAGGTCGTGGGGGCGGCGATCACCGCCCCGGTCGGCGTGTACGTGAGCGCCTGCAGCACGCGACCGCTGTGTCGAACGATCTCCCGGTACGGGCCCTCGTAGCCCTCGTGCTCGGCGGACCATGCCACCCACGCGTCGATCGTCTCGTCCAGGCGTCGGACGATCTCCTCTTGGCCCCAGGGAGGTCCCATGCCGTCCCAGGGGCTCCCCACCCGCAGCGCGAAGGCGACGCGGTCGCCGGCGCGCACGACGAAGCTCCCGCGCGCGACGCCCTCCTCCAGGTCTAGGGGGACGGGCGAGGAGACGACGTAGGCCTGCGGGCCACCCCGGCTGGCGACCCCTCCGTCCACCGGCACGAGCATCGGGGTCGTGAGCCCGTACTCCGGACGCGGGGCGAGCTCCAGCTCCATCTCGACCTCGCCCTCGACCCCCTCGATCGAACGGACGACGGCTTGGGGGGCGCGGTGGCCGATCCGGTGCTCACCCTCCGCTCGCTCGAACGGCATGGCGTCGGTCACCACGACCGCGCCGCCGCCCGACCGGAAGGTGGTCCTGAGCACCATGGTGTCGTCCAGGTAGGCCCGCTCGGTCTCGAACTCGCCAGAGGGAGCGATCCTCCAATGACCGGCGCCGTCGCCGAGGATCCGCCCAAAGACCGAGGGCGAATCGAACCGAGGGAGGCAGGCCCAGTCGATCGAGCCTTCCTTGCTGACCAGCGCGGACCCGTGGCTGTCGGACAGAAGGGCGTAGTCGTCGATCGCGCTCACCCGAGCACCTCCTTCAGGTTCTCAGCATCTCAACATCTCGACCCGCCGCCGTCATCCCCCGACCGACGCGATCTCACATCGACCCGAGGAATGCCCGTGCTCCGCTTTCAGTCCCGACGCAGGCTCGGCAGATCGAGGCGACCTGCCGACCCCCCGTTGGTCTCCGAAGACCGGCGATGTAGGCTCCTCGCAGGCGAGCCCTCGAGCGGACGAACCGCTGACGCTCCTCGGCGAGTCCGGGGGGAGCTGCTACCACCTCTACTCGACCGGCGAGAACGTATCGCTCAAGGCCTGGGCGGCGGTCCTCAGCGAGGTCGCCTCGTAGAGAGGGCTTCGGTCCACGGAGTGCGTTCCCGTACGGGGGCGGAGTCCATGGACCGGTCTTGGAGTCCGGTGGCCTCGTACCGTCTGGTCCGTCTGGTGCCGTTCCGTGCCGTCCTGTCCGGGGCTCGTGCGGCCGAGGTCCGTTCTGTGCCGCCGAAGTCCGCGTGGTTCGTTTGCAAATGGTTGCATCAAAGCAAGACTCCCCGGGTTCCCTTTCCGGGCCATCTCCGGGTCCGTATCGGACGAGCATTGCCGAATCGGCGCAGCTGTCAGTCGACGTCGCGCTCGCGGAGCCGTGTAGGGTGCTCTCGAGGGAGCCATGAAGAAGCCCGCGGACCGCCGTCAACGGCGCGCCGGCCCTCGCGTCGGCCTCGGGAACTAGCTCGAGCGCCACCGCCGCGAGCAGAACGCCTCCGCCGAAGGCCGTGATCGTGGC
>DATKBL010000057.1:0-7459 GCA_035513995.1 Actinomycetota bacterium | reverse complement strand
GGCCTACCGCGAGCGCGTGGAGGAGCTTCGCCAGGAGATCGAGGAGGCCGACGCCTACCACGACCTCGAGCGCGCTGCCAGGGCCCGAGAGGAGATGGAGTACGTCGCCGCCGAGCTGGGACGGGCGATGGGACTGGGGGGCGCGCTCGGCGCGCGGGTTCCCACGCCGAGCGCGCCCGCCAGAGCGTCACGAAAGCGGTCAAGCTGGCCCTACGGCGCATCGAGCGTCACAGCCCGGCGCTCAGCAGGCACCTCTCGAGCACCGTGCGCACGGGGACCTTCTGCTCCTACACTCCGGACCCCCGCGTCGCCGCGCCCTGGACCCTCTGATCACCGTTCACATCGGTGAAGGCCGCCTTCACGCCTCCAGATCAGGAGGACCTCGTTTGGGCCACGGAAAGAGCTTCGAGCGCCGAGTCTCCCTCAACAGGGTGATCGCGGCGCGCATCGGGCGCCTGTCGCCCGGCTGCCGCCGCCTGCTCGCCCTGGCCTCCGTGCTGGGCCGGGAGGTCGACGCCGGGGCCCTCGGGCGGCTCGCCGGGGCCTCGGACGTCCGGCGCTTCGTGGAGGAGGCCAGCTCGGCGGGGGTGGTCGTTGACGTCCCCGGGGAGCCTCGACGACTTCGCTTCGCCCACGCCCTGCTGCGGGACGTCTGCTACGCGAGCCTGTCTCCCGCGGTCCGCGCGCGGCTGCACCGACGCGCGGCGGGCGTCCTCGGCGCGATGCCCGATCCGGGCAGCCACGCCACCGAGATCGCCCATCATCTGGCGGCGGGGGCTCGCGACGAGGACCGCCTCGCCGCGGCCGAGCGGCTGCTCGCGGCGAGCGACCGGGCCCTCCGCTCCCTCGCGTTCGAGGAGGCGGCCCGCCTGTGCCGGCGCGGGCTCGACGTCCTCGGGGATCGGCGGCCCCGGGACCCGGCCGAGGAGGCCCTTCGGGAACGCCTCCAGCGGGCGCTGGTCGCCGCCGACGGAACCGGGGCGGGAGCGGGGATCGAGACCCCTTCACCATCGTGAAGGGGTCCTTCACGCCTTCCAAGGGAGACCGCCCTCACCGTGAGGACGGACACGCGAAGGAGGAGGAGATGACACGGCTCATGGATACTCACCGCCGGCAGGGGCGCGCTCGTACGGGGCTCCTGCCGTTCCTGCTCGTCCTGATCCTCGCCGCGGCGGCGGCATGCGGCGGGGAGGACACCGGACCCACCGACGCCGGTGAAGCGGAGGCCCAGGCGGCCGAGGAGGCGGCCGAGGAGGACGCCCAGCCCGACCCCTCGATGCCGGCCGTGGAGATCGTCTCGCTCGACTCGGTGTTCGAGCCGACGGAGCTGGAGGCGCCGGCCGACGAGCCCTTCCAGATCGTCTACGAGAATCAGGACCAGTACGAGCACAACGTCTCCGTGTATCCGCTGAACGACATGGGCCTCGGGCTGATGGCGCACCCGATCTACCTGGGGGAGATCTTCGCGGGGCCGAGGACCGTGGTCTACGAGGTCCCTGAGTTGGAGGCCGGACGGTACCTCTTCCAGTGCGACGTGCACGGCCGAATGGAGGGCTACCTCACCACGGTGTGAGGCTCAGGCCTCGGAGCGGAGCCTGTCGATCCCTCGGCCGACCAGGGCCAGCAGCGTCTCGTGCAGCTCGGGGGTGCAGGCGGCCACCGTGGAGACGAGGGTGGCCCTCCCGTCGGCCTCGAAGAGGGGGACCTCCCCCACCGGCGCCCCGCGAGCGTCGGTCACCGGGAGGCCCATCTCCTCGAGGAGAAGGTACCCGGCAGCGGTGTCGTAGGTGGTGGTGTTGAGGACGTGGCCGCCGCCGACCTCGCGGAACCGCGCCTCCATCCCCGGGACCTCCTCCACGAGGGCCTGGCCCACGTCGAGGTAGGCGTCGAGCTGGCCCGTGGCGATCCGGGTCAGCGAGTAGGCCGCGCTTCCCTGGTCGAAGAAGGCCCCCTCGGCGCCCGGCGCGTCGAACGCCTCCTCGAGGGCGGCGGCGGTGGGGACCGCCGGCTGGCCCCGGAAGCCTCCGGCCCAGAGCATCCCCCGGAGGCCGGTCGCCTCGGACGGCCGGAGCTCCGCGCCGTCGGCGCGCGCCCCGCCCCCGCGCCGCGCCTCGAAAACCGTGCCGGTGGCGATCTCGACGACGCACCCGTAGGCGAGGTCGGCGATCGAGAGGCCCTCGCCGAAGGGGGCCACGGCGACGGTGACGCAGCACGTCTCGAAGCCCGCCACGGCGGGTCGCGTGCCGTCGACCGGGTCGACCAGGAAGAGCGCCTCGGGTGAGCCCACGACCCGTAGACCGGCGTCCTCCGTGAAGTAGGCGAGGTCGCCGCGCTCCTCGAAGAGCTTCTCGGCGGCGAGCTCGGCGACCTCGTCGATGGCGAAGGTCGGGTCGCCTCCGGCGGCGGTCCCCGCTCGGCGGCGAGCCTCCGGCCGGCCGAACATCGGGAGGACCGCCTCGCGGACGGCGCGGGCGACCGAGAGGGCGAACCGCTCAGGCTCCACCCACGGCCTCCTCGTAGGTCGACTCCACCTCGCGCGTGACGGTGTCCCACGAGTAGCGGGCCGAGCGCGCCACGCCGGCCCTCGCCAGCCGCTTGGCGAGGTCGGGGTCGTCCAGGATCGATCGGAGCGCGGCGGCCAGGGCGCCCGGGTCGCGCGGCGGCACCAGCAGGCCGTCCTCGTCTCTCCGGACCACCTCCCGGTAGCCGGGGATGTCGCTCGCCACCACCGGGAGCCCCGCGGCCATCGCCTCGACCAGCACGATGCCGAAGCTCTCTCGCCCCACGGCGGGGGCGGCGAAGACCTCGCTCGCCGCGTGGTAGGGCGGGAGCAGGTCGTGGGGGACGTTGCCCAGCATGACCACACGGTCCCGGAGCGGGCGCGGGAGGCCGGCCACGGCCGTCCGCTCCTTCCCGTCGCCCGCCACCACCAGGAGAGCGTCGGGGTGCGTCCGCGACAGCAGGCCGAACGCCTCCGTCATCACCGCGAACCCCTTCCGCGGGTCGAGGCGGTTCACGAAGAGGATCCGCCTGCCCTCCGGAAGGTCGGCGGGGTCGGCCTTCCGGAAGAGGTCGACCTCGACGCCGTTGGGGACCACCCGCACCTCGCCCCGGAAGCGCCGCTGCACGAAGCTTCGGGCCGCCTCCGAGACGGCGACCCGGACGGCCAGTCCCTGCCAGAGGCGGCGCAGCGCGGGCGCCGCCGCCGCCAGCAGCGGCGAGCGGTCGGCGTAGGCGTGGAAGGTGGCGACGACCGGGGCGGCCCCCCACCGCACCGCGAACATCGATGCGCTGGGGACGAACGGCTCGTGCGCGTGGACGACGTCGGGGCCGAAGTCGTCGAGCGCCTGCCGGGTCCGCCGGGCGGCCGCCGGCGACGGCGCGATCTGCGCGATCGACCCGTTCACCGGCACGGGGATCGTCCGGCCGATCGAGATCACGTGGGGATCCGGATGCTCCGCTCGCGAGGGCGCGACGACGAGGACCCTGTGGCCCCGGTCGCGGAGCCGCGCGGCGAGCTGACCCACGTGGACCTGCACCCCGCCCGGCGCGTCCCAGGCGTAGGGGCAGGCGAGGGCGATCCTCATCAAGCGTCCTCGGCCGGGGCCGGCTCCAAGCCCGAGCCGTGGGGCGCGTCGATCTCGTCCTCCGGCCAGGCCGGCTGCCACATGTGCCACTGGGTGGGGGCGGCGGCGATGAACTCTTCGAAGCGGCCGGCCAGCTTCCTGGTGAGGGCGGTGACGTCGTCCCGGAGCACGTCGGTCCTCTCGACCTCGATCGGCTCGGTGATCAGGCAGAGCCATCCGTCGTCCGCGGTGTCGTACATGGCGCAAGGGATCAGCGGCGACCCACTGGTGAGGGACAGGAGCGCGGGACCGGCCGGCAGCTTCCGGGTGGCCCCGAACATCTCCACCTCCACACCTCGGCCCTTCAGGTCCCGGTCGGAGACGAGCGCGATCACTTCGTTCCGAGCGATGAGCCCCAGCAGCTCCTCCCCCACCTTCCGGGTGCCGGCGAGCGGGAGGATCTTCATCCCCAGCTCCTCGCGATGCTGCAGGAAGAGCCGGGAGAGCCGCTCGGGACGGAGCCTCTCGGCGACGGCCGTCAGCGAGTAGCCGTGGAGGGTCATCCAACGGCCCGCCGCGTCCCAGTTGCCGAGGTGCGGGAGGCAGAAGAGCCCTCCCCTCCCCCGCTCGAGCGCGGCGTCGATGATCTCGATCCCGCGCATCTCGAAGCGCTTGCGTATCTCCTGGTCCGGCAGGGCCCGAAGGAGGAAGGTGTCGTACCAGTACCGTCCGTAGGAGTCGAACGCCTCCCGGACCGCGGCGCGGACCTCGGGGCTGTCGGGCGGCTTGCCCAGCACCCGTGCCAGGTTCCGGGAGACGACCCGGCGCTGGCCGTGGTTCCGGGCATGCTCGACCGCCGCCGCCCCCGCGAAGAGGCGCCGTCCCAGGCGCTCGGGGAGGGTGCGGGCCGCCCACTCGGCAGATCGGTAGTACCAGTACGAGAAGGTCTCGGCGAACGTCTCCCGCTCGCTCATGACGGCTCCCGCTGCCGCGCGACCTCGAGCGACCTGGCCAGGGCCGCGGCGATCGAGATCGCCGCGGCCCCCCAGAGACCGGCCTCCACCGCCCCCGCGACCAGGCCCACCGTCAGGGCCGCCATCGCCAGGGGCCAGGCGAGCGCCCAGGCGTGGACCTCGAACCCGAGCCCCTCGCCCTTCACGCGCACGTACGCCGCGACGTAGGAGCCCGAGAGCGCCACCAGAGCGGCCACGCCCTGCCGCGTCGGCAGCAGCGCCCACGCCAGCGACCCGAGGATCGCCGCGTCCACCGCGCGCTCGACGAGCGAGCCGACGAAGCGCACCCGGGGCGTGCCCAGCTGCCGGGCGCTCCATCCGGCCACCAGCAGCGCCAGCGTCGCGATCCCGATCGCCGCGCCCGCCAGCGCGAGCTCGCCGAGGAGGGCGAAGATCGACGCCGAGGCCGCGGCCAGGACGGCTCCGACGAGGATCGTCCACACCGCGGACGGGCGGGGTCGGATGGTCTGCTCCATGGGGTATGCGAGCGTAGCATGGCGCCGCCGGGCCTCCGACGGCCGGAACGCGCGCGCGGAGCCCCGCCTATAATCCGTGGAACGCCGACCCCATGAGGTGCCGATGAACAGCTACGAACCGAACGCGATCCGCAACGTCCTGCTCGTCGGCCACGGCGGCACCGGGAAGACCACCCTCGCCGAGGCCCTCCTCTCCGCCGCCGGGGCCACCACCCGGATGGGGACCGTCGAGGAGGGGAGCACCGTCACCGACTTCGAGCCCGAGGAGCAGAAGAAGCAGATCAGCGTCTCGCTGGCCATGGCTCCCTTCGAGTGGAAGGGCACCAAGATCAACCTCCTCGACGCGCCCGGCTACGCCGACTTCATCGGCGACGTGCAGGCCGCGCTGCACGCGGCCGACGCGGCGCTCTTCGTCGTCTCGGCCGTGGACGGCGTGCAGGTCCAGCACGAGGTCGTGTGGGAGATGGCCGTCGAGGCGGGCATCCCTCGGGCGATCTTCGTGAACAAGATCGACCGCGAGCGGGCCTCGTTCGAACGGACCCTCGGTCAGCTCGTGCAGGCGTTCGGCACCCAGGTGGCCCCGCTCCAGTTCCCGATCGGCGAGGAGCACGAGTTCGAGGGGGTCGCCGACCTGCTCACGGGGAAGGCCTACCGCTATCCGAGCGGGCCGAAGAGCGAGGAGGGCCACTGGCCCGACGACATCGCCGGCAAGGCCGAGCCGATGCGCGAGAAGCTCGCCGAGGCTGTGGCCGAGGGCGACGACGACCTCCTAGAGAAGTACCTCGAGGAGGGCGAGCTGTCCGCGGAGGAGATCATCTCGGGCGTCAAGAGCGGCTTCCTCCAGGCGCGGTTCGTGCCGGTGCTCGTCGGCGCGGCGGCCTCGGCCAAGGGCGTCGACCGCCTCGCCGACCTGATCGTGGACGCGTTCCCCGCCCCCACTGACCGGCCCCCGGCCACGGTGTTGACGAAGTCCGGCGACGAGGAGGACCGGGAGTCCGACCCGAACGGCCCGCTCGCCGCGTTCGTGTTCAAGAGCTTCTCGGACCCGTACGTGGGGAAGATCTCGCTCTTCCGGGTGCTCTCCGGTCGGATGCGCCCCGACTCCTCGATCCACAACGCCACGAAGGGAAGCGACGAGCGGATCCACCAGATCTTCACGCTCCGCGGGAAGGAGCACGAGAACGTCGCCGACGTGCCGGCCGGCGACATCGCCGCCGTCTCGAAGCTCTCGGAGACCTCGACCGGCGACACCCTCACGGCGAAGGACTCGCCCGTCAGGGTGACCGCGGTGGAGTGGGCGGAGCCCCTCTACGCGGTCGCCGTCCAGCCGAAGACGCAGGGCGACGAGGACAAGCTCTCCACCGCCCTCCAGAAGATCCAGGACGAGGACCCGACGATCACGGTCGAGCGCCGCATCGAGACCGGACAGACCGTCGTCACCGGGATGGGCGAGGCGCACATCGACGTGATGATCGAGCGGATGCATCGGAAGTTCGGCGTCGAGGTCACGACCGAGCCCGCGAAGGTCGCGTTCAAGGAGACGATCCGCGGGAAGGCCGAGGGACTCGGCCGCCACGTCAAGCAGTCGGGCGGGCACGGCCAGTACGGCGTCTGCAACATCCGCGTCGAGCCGCTCGGGCACGGAGAGGGCTTCGTGTTCGAGGACGAGATCTTCGGCGGGTCGGTCCCGAACCAGTTCATCGGCTCGGTCGAGAAGGGCATCGTCAAGGCGATGCAGGAGGGCGTGTTGGCCGGCTTCCCCGTCGTGGACGTGAAGGTCACCCTCTATGACGGCAAGTACCACTCGGTGGACTCCTCGGACATGGCCTTCCAGATCGCGGGGGCGCTCGCCTTCAAGGACGCGACGCAGAAGGCCGGCCTGGTCCTCCTCGAGCCGCTCGTGGATGTCGAGGTGCTCGTCCCCGAGACGATGACCGGCGACATCATGGGCGACCTGAACGCGAAGCGAGGCAAGGTCCAGGGGATGGAACCGACCGGCACGGGCAAGACGCGGATCCGCGCTCAGGTGCCGCTCACCGAGATGACGCGGTACTCCATCGACCTGCGCTCGATCACCGGGGGGCACGGGAGCTTCTCGATGCGCTTCTCGCACTACGAGGAGGTCCCCTCGCACATCGCCGACAAGCTGGTCCAGGAGCTGAAGGCCGGGGGCTCCGAGGAGTAGCCCGGCGTTGCACGAGACGCCGGAGGACCTCGAGCGGCTGCAGCGGCTCCTCGACGAGAGTCACGCGGCCGGAGGCTCGCACCTCCGGGGCATCCTCCAGGACGAGCGCAGGCTGACGGCCGAAGAGCTCCCCGATCTCCTGCAGGGGGTGCAGGTGCTCGTCGTCTCCACGGTCACCGCCGACCGCCGGCCGATCGCTGGGCCGGTGGACGGCCTCCT
>DATKBL010000056.1:0-2115 GCA_035513995.1 Actinomycetota bacterium | reverse complement strand
GGCTGGGTGTTCCTGTGGGCCTTCCTCGACAAGATGTTCGCGCTCGGGTTCGCCACCGGGCGGAACCCCGAGACCGGGTCCATCGACTTCTTCGGGGACGCGGCGTGGATCAACGGCGCCTCGCCCACCGAGGGCTTCCTGACCTTCGGGACCAAGGGCCCGTTCGCGGAGTTCTTCCAGGGGCTCGCCGGCTCGGCCTGGGTCGACTGGGTGTACATGCTCTCGATGGTGGCGATCGGGCTGGCTCTGATCCTGGGGATCGGGGTGCGGCTGGCGGCCATCGGCGGCATCATCTGGATGGGGCTCTTCTACGTGGCCGGCGCGATCTGGCCCGAGAACAACCCCTTCCTCGACGACCACATCGTCTACGCGATCGCGCTGGCAGGGCTGGCCTACATCGGCGCCGGACGGACCTGGGGCCTCGGGAGCTGGTGGGAGTCCACCGGGCTCGTCAAGAAGCTCCCGATCCTGAAGTAGCCGGACGCGCGGACACACCCCCAAGGCGGGGGCGGCCACAAGGGCCGCCCCCGCTCCGCGCGTCTCAGGCCCTCAGCAGGAGGCAGCTGACCGCGGGGAGCGACTCCGCGATCCGCTCCCACGTCCGGCCCGCGTCCTGGGAGAGGTAGACGTCGCCGCCCGGCAGGGCGGCGGCGGCCGTCTCGCCGTCGACCACGAGGCGATGGGTGTCGAGGTTGGCCCCGAACGGGTCCGGCAGGTCGCATCTCTGGAAGCGATCGCCCTCCAGACGGTAGAGCGCGGCGTGGCCCCCTCCCGGCCCGGAGGAGGCGCTCACGAGGACGGTGTCGCCGGCCGCCGCGACCGCGCGGCAGTAGCGTCGCTCCAGGCCCGCGTCGATCGTCTCCCACGCCGCGCCGCCGTCCTCGCTGCGGGCCAGCCCGTATGCGGTGGCCGCCAGCACGAGACCGGCTCGTTCGGGATGGGCCAGCACCTGGTGCACGTCCTCCTCGATGGGGATCGCCGTCGGCGCCCACGTCTCGCCACCGTCGTCCGAGCGGAGGATCCCTCCCACGTGGACGTTGGCGTAGATCGCGCCGCCTACGCCGGTCGACAGGGACCGGACGTCCGGCGGCCCGCCCCACGGGGTGTGCCACCGTTCCCGGCCCTCGGCCCGATCGAAGTCCTCGACGGGCTCCAGGCGACGGCCGCGGATGGCGAACAGGCGGGCCTCCGCCGTGCCGATCAGGGCCCCGCCGCCCCCCAGCGCCAGCGCGCAGTCGACGCGGAGGTCCGAGCGGAGCTCCCGGGCGTCGCCGTCCGTGCCGACCACCACCTCGTGCCCGCTTCGCACCTCCACCCGTACGCCTCCAGCCCGATGGAGGAAGGTGACGGGCTCGGCGCCGTGCCGCTCGCCGTCGGGGAGCGAGATCACGCCCTCGTCGGTGGCCGCCTGGAGCTCCATGGCCGCCAGCCTAGCGTCGCCCGCGGCGTACCATGCCCTCGTGCTCTCGTTCGATCAGGGGTTCTTCGGCCCCAGGAGCGTCTCGTGGCAGGTCCACGGCGAGCTGACCGTGCTGTTCGGTGGGGCCCGAGCCCTCCTGATGCAGTCGGCCCACCCGCTCGTGATCGCCGGGGCCCGGGAGACAGGCTTCTACCGCCGCAGCCCGTGGAAGCGCCTCCAGCGGACCCTGATGCTCACCTACACGACGACATTCGGGACGAAGAAGGAGGCCAGGGCGGCCGCGGAGCACATCAACGAGGTCCACCGGCGCGTCGGCGGCGTGGACCCGGTGACCGGCCAGGCCTACCACGGCCTCGACCCCGACCTGCTGCTGTGGGTCCATGCCACCCTCGTCCACAGCGCGCTCCTGTTCGAGAAGCTCACCGTGGGGAAGCTCGACGCCGCAGGACGCCAGCGGTTCCACGAGGAGCAGATGGTGGTCGCCGAGATGTTCGAGCTGCCCCGAGAGAAGATTCCGCCCACGGTCGAGGAGCTCTCCGAATACATGCGCGACGTCGTGGCCGGCGACACGCTGATCGTGACCGACGCCGCCCTCGAGGTGGCGAACCTGTTCCGGGAGTTCCCCCCGGAGGCCGAGTGGAAGCCGGTCCTGCGGGCCATCTCGGTCTGGGCCTTCGCGACGCTGCCCCCGAAGC
>DATKBL010000055.1:0-21285 GCA_035513995.1 Actinomycetota bacterium | reverse complement strand
CCGAGTCCTTGATCTCGCGGCGGTGGATGATGTTGACGGCCCCGCCCGAGCCCATCACCGCGATCTCGGCCGTCGGCCACGCGAACGAGACGTCGGCACGGATGTGCTTCGAGTTCATCACCACGTACGCGCCGCCGTAGGCCTTCCGCGTGATGACCGTCACCCGCGGCACGGTGGCCTCGGTGAACGCGTAGAGGAGCTTGGCTCCGCGGCGGATGATGCCGCCGTACTCCTGGGCGGCGCCGGGGAGGAACCCGGGCACGTCCACGAACGTCACGAGCGGGATGTTGAACGCGTCGCAGAAGCGGATGAACCGCGCGGCCTTCTCGCTCGACTCGATGTCGAGGGTGCCGGCCAGCACCTTGGGCTGGTTGGCCACGATGCCGATGCTGCGACCGTCGAGCCGCGCGAAGCCCACGACGATGTTCATCGCCCACAGGGGGAACACCTCGTAGAACTCGCCGCCGTCCACCACGCCCCGCACGACGTCCTTCATGTCGTAGGGCTCCTTGGGCGAGTCCGGGATGATTCCATTCAGCTCGTCGACCCGCCGCATCGGGGCGTCGGGGGGGGCGTAGGCGGGCGCGTCCTCCATGTTGTTCGCGGGGAGGAACGACAGGAGGTAGCGGATCTGCTGGAGGCACTCCTCCTCGTCCTCGGACACGAAGCTGGCCATGCCCGAGCGGCTGGCGTGGGTCATCGCCCCGCCCAGCTCCTCGAAGCTGACATCCTCGCCGGTGACCGTCTTGATGACCTCGGGGCCGGTGATGAACATGTGCGAGGTCTCCTTCACCATGTAGGTGAAGTCGGTGACCGCGGGGGAGTAGACGGCGCCCCCCGCGCACGGCCCCAGGATCGCGCTGATCTGCGGGATCACGCCGCTGAAACGGACGTTGCGGTCGAAGATAGTGCCGAACCCGGCCAGCGAGGCCGCTCCCTCCTGGATCCGCGCGCCGCCCGAGTCGTTGAGCCCGATCACCGGGGCGCCCACCGAGGCGGCGAGATCCATCACCTTGCAGATCTTCTCGGCCATCACCTCGCCCAGCGACCCGCCGAACACCGTGAAGTCCTGGGAGTACACGAACACCTTGCGGCCGTCGATCGTGCCCCAACCCGTGACGACGCCGTCGGTGTAGGGGCGGTTCTTCGCCATGCCGAGGTCGATGGCCCGGTGGCGCGCCAGCTTGTCGGTCTCCACGAACGAGTCCGGGTCGAGGAGGAGGTCGATCCGCTCGCGCGCGGTGAGCTTGCCCCGAGCGTGCTGGCGCTCGATCGCCTCGTCTCCGCCGGCCACCTCCGCCTTCTTGTGGAGCCGCCGGAGCTCCTTCAGCTTCTTCTCCTCGATGCCCGCCTTGGGTTCGGTGCGCTTGGCCATGGCCGGGAGTCTACCGGGTGGGCCACATGGGGAGGCCGATCTCCTCGTCGAGCTCCCGCACGGGGGGCTCCCCGCCGAACAGATGGAAGGCCACCTCGGCCACGAAGAGCTCGCCCCCGAACAGGTGCCCGCCGATCGTGCTCCCGTCGACCTTGCCGGCCACGATGTGCATGTGGAGGAAGGGCTCGCCGTCGCGGATCGAGACGTTGCCGTTGGCCGAGGCGATCTCCAGCTCTCCCTCGTGCGTGAGGCGCGTGTATTCATGGGTCCGCTGATCGTAGTAGCCGTACTCGAGGCTGCGGAGCGCCCCGATCACGGCCACCGAGGCCGCCCCGATCCCCAGCTCCTTGGCCGCCTCCGTCACCCCCTCGTAGAGGTCCGTGCCCGGCGCCAGGCGCAGCAGGGTGAGGTCCTCGCTCTGATAGGCGCGCATGGATGCTCCTTTCGGTCTCGTTCCTGGGGCATCCTATGTCGGTGGCGGGCCGTACCCTGAGCGCATGGAGCTGACGCCGGTCCAGCAGCGCACGCTCGACGAGCTGATGCGCATGCAGCCGCTTCCCGTGTTCCCACGCGAGCTCGTGGAGGGCCTGCGCGCCGACCTCGAGCATCGCCTGCGGCCGCTCACCGACAACCTGAAGGACGGCGAGGGCGTGTGGCTGAGCAAGTCGAAGCTCTCGGACCTGCACAGCAGGTGCGAGGGGCTGTTCCTGGCCAACCACCTCGGAGAGGGGGAGTTCGAGCTGGGGTGGCAGCTGGCGCGGGGGAGCCTCGTGCACCGGGCGATCGCGGTCTCGGTGAACCTGCCCGATCGCTCCGACGCCGAGCTCGTGGAGAGCGCGCTGGCCCAGCTCCGGCGCGACGATGGGGCCTTCGACGAGTACTGCCTGGGGCTCTCGGACGCCGATCTCGCCGCGCTCGAGTCCGAGGCGGTGGAGCGCGTGCTGCTGTTCCGCGCGACGTTCCCGCCGCTCCAGAAGGCGTGGTCGCCGGCGGTCGAGCCCTCGCTGAAAGCGACCTTCGCGGGGGACCGGGTCGTGCTGTCGGCCCGGCCCGATCTGCTGCTTGGGAGCGACGACCGCGAGGAGCCGATGCGAGCCCGCCGCATCGTGATTGAGCTGAAGACGGGCGGCGACCGACCGGAGCACGACGACGACCTGCGGTTCTACGCGCTACTGGCGACGCTCCGACTGGGCGTGCCGCCGTTCAGGGTGGCCACGGTGTTCCTCGACGACGGGACGTGGCGCGCGCATGACGTTTCCGCGGACCTGCTCGAGGCTGCGGTGCGCCGCATCGGCGACGGTGCGATCCGAGCGGGCGCGATGATCGCGGGCGAGGAGCCCCGGTTGAGGCCTGGCCCTTGGTGCAGCTGGTGCCCCCGCGCCGAGACCTGCCCCGAGTCGGCCTTCCGCCCCGACTGAGGGTGGATGAGCGAACCTACCTTTGGGTAGCATCAGGGCACCCTCCCGAAGGAGCGAGCGTTGACGAAGGACATCTACGAGATCGGCGAGATCCCCCCGCTGGGCGAGATCCCCCAGCGCATGTACGCTCAGGTGATCCGGCCCGAGCGGTACGGCGAGCCGAAGGACGCGTTCCAGATCGAGGAGATCCCCGTGCCCGAGGTCGGGCCCGACGAGGCGCTCGTCCTCGTGATGGCCGCCGGCATCAACTACAACAACGTCTGGGCCGCGCAGGGCGTGCCGATCGACGTGACCAAGGTCCACGGGAAGCTGGGGGAGCCCGACGACTTCCACATCGGGGGCTCCGACGCCTCGGGCATCGTCTACGCCGTGGGCGAGAACGTCTCGAACGTGAAGGTGGGCGACCACGTCGTCGTCCACTGCGGCGCATGGGACCACGAGGCCGACGGCCTCCCCGACCCGATGCTCCATCCCTCGTTCCGGATCTGGGGCTACGAGTCGAACTGGGGCTCGTTCGCGCAGTTCTGCAAGGCGCAGGGCCACCAGCTCCTCCCCAAGGCGCCCCAGCTCACGTGGGAGGAGGCGGCCGCCCCGACGCTCGTGGGCGCCACCGCGTACCGGATGCTGTTCGGCTGGCCCCCACACGTCGTCGAGGAGGGCGACGTCGTCCTGATCTGGGGTGCGGCCGGGGGCCTCGGGTCGATGGCCATCCAGCTCGTGGCCCAGGCCGGCGGCAAGCCGATCGGGGTCGTCTCCAGCGAGGACAAGTTCGAGTTCTGCACGAAGCTGGGCGCGGTGGGGATGATCAACCGCAAGGAGTTCGACCACTGGGGGATGCTGCCCCACTGGACCGACGACGCCGCCTACGCGACGTGGGCGGAGGGGGCCAAGGCGTTCGGCAAAGCGATGTGGGATGCCCTGGGGGAGAAGCGAAGCCCGAAGATCGTGTTCGAGCACCCCGGCGAGGCGACCATCCCCACCTCGATCTTCGTGGCCGACACCGGGGGCATGGTCGTGATCTGCGCGGGGACCACCGGCTACAACGCCGTGGTGGACCTCCGCTACCTCTGGACCCGGCAGAAGCGGTTCCAGGGCTCCCACTTCGCCAACGACGAGCAGGCGCGCGCCTTCAACCAGATGGTGATCGACGGCACGGTCGATCCGGCGCTCTCTCGGACCTTCTCCTTCCAGGACATCGGGACCTCGCACCAGCTGATGTCCGAGAACGCCCACCCCGACGGCAACATGGCGGCGCTGGTCTCCGCCTCGAGCGAGGGCCTCACGGACGTGCCCTCGTGAGGCGCTCCGCGCTGGCCGCCTAACCTCCCTGCACGAGCTCGATCAGGGTTCCGTGGAGCGCCCTCGGATGGACGAACGCCACCGTGGTGCCGCGTGAGCCGGGGCGTCCGCGCTCGTCGACCAGCCGGTGGCCCTCCGCCTTGAGGTGAGCCAGCACCGCTTCGATGTCGTCCACGCGGTAGGCGATGTGGTGGATCCCCTCGCCGCGCTGCGCGAGGTACCTCCCGACGGGCGTGTCCGGCCCCCGGGCGCCCAGCAGCTGGATGTAGGAGGTGCCCACGCGGAACATCACCTCGTCCACACCCTGGTCCTCGACCGTCTCGCGGTGCGCGGGCTCGACACCGAACGCGGCGCGGTAGCCCTCGGCCGCGGCCTCGAGGTCCTCGACGGCGATCCCCACGTGGTCGATGTCGGTCAGCACTACGTGGCCTTCCTCCTGCCCGGGTCCACCGGGGGGTGGAGCCGCGCGGCGAGCTCCTGCGCCTGCGGCACATGGTACGCGGGCGAGGAGAGGGCGGCGTGGATCGCGGCCACGCCGCGGAGCCGCGCGTCCTCGGTGACGCCGTCGGTCCCGACGTAGAACTCCACGAGCTCGAGGAACTGCGGAAGGCTCGGCAGGAGGCCGCCGCGCTCGTAGGCGTAGATCGTCTGCTGGGCGGCCGGGCATCCGTCCGCCGCGGCCGCGTCGCGCACCGCCCGGTACCCCGCCGACTTCCGGAGGCCGCGGAGGAGGCCGCCGATGTGGCGAGCCGTGTCCACCGCGACGGGTTCGCGCTTCTTTCGAGCCATCGGGCGACCTTTCCGAGTGGGGCACTCCTCGCCCGATTCTGACCGTCCACGCCCGCGATCGACAAATCGAGGAGTGGAGAAATCCGCGGCTTCCAGGTAGAAATAGGCCTTGGACCCGGGCCGCCGCCCCCCGCGCGGCTCGGGCGTCGTCGTCTCGAGGAGGGTTCGTGGCAGAGGTCGACCGCGGCTCCAGGGCCCAGGAGCAGGCGACCGTGACGAACGACGTCGCGGCGGTCCTCGGCCAGTCGACACTGATCAAGGCGGGAAGGGCCGACGTCTCAAGGGTCCGGGCGCGCACCCGGCGCCGCCGGCTGATCCGCCTGGCCCTCGTCGTGGGGCTGATCGACGGCTATCTCTGGTACCGCTACGCGACGGGCAACCCGATCGGCCTTCCGTCGGTTCCGGACGACGCGATGATCTGGATGCCGGGCCTGCTGCTGGTCTGTCTCTTCGCGATCGTGATCCTGCTCCCGATGGGGAGCGGCCGCTCGCCGGCGATGCTCGTGCGCCCCGAGCACATCGAGGTGGGCCTCGAGGACCTGAAGGGCCTCGACGCGCAAGTCGACGACGTGATCCGCACCCTCAACGTCTTCCTCGGGTACTCGACGTTCCGCTCGCGGCTCGGCGGCAACCCTCGCCGCGGCGTCCTGTTCGAGGGACCGCCCGGGACCGGGAAGACGTTCCTAGCCAAGGCGATGGCCAAGCAGGCGGGGGTCCCCTTCCTGTTCGTGGCGGCGCCGGCCTTCCAGTCGATGTGGTTCGGGATGACGAACAGCAAGATCCGCTCCTTCTTCAAGCAGCTTCGCAAGGCGGCGAAGCGCGAGGGGGGCGCGATCGGGTTCATCGAGGAGATCGACGCCATCGGCACCAGCCGCGACTCGCTCGCCGCCTCGCCCGCACCGGAGGGCCTCGCGCGCACCGTCTCGAGCATGATCTCGTCGGGCACCTCGGGGATGGTCAACGAGCTCTTGATCCAGATGCAGTCGTTCGATCAGCCGGGGCGCGGCCAGCGCTTCAAGGGCCGCATCATCGAGTGGCTCAACGGCTTCATGCCCGAGGGGAAGCGACTGCAGACGCGCAAGCCCGAGTACCACAACATCCTGCTGATCGCGGCGACGAACCGGGCCGACGCGCTCGACCCCGCGCTGCTGCGCCCGGGACGCTTCGACCGGCGGCTCTACTTCGATCTCCCCACGAAGAAGGGGCGACGCGACCTCGTGGACTTCTTCCTCGAACGGAAGTCGCACGCCCTCGACCTCGACGACGACGAGGCCCGCGAGCGACTGGCCCACGACACGTTCGGCTACACGCCGGTCATGCTCGAGCACCTCTTCGACGAGGCGCTGCTCGTTTCGCTGCGCCACGGGCGCGACGCGATGACCGTCTCGGACGTCTATCAGGCGAAGCTTTCGGAGGAGGTCGGGCTGAAGCAGGCGACGAGCTACACCGAGGAGGAGCGGAAGGCCGTGGCGACCCACGAGGCCGGCCACGCCACGGTGGCCTACTTCCTAGGGACGACGCGGAGGCTCGAGGTCCTCTCGATCATCAAGCGGCGCGAGTCGCTGGGGCTCCTGGCCCACGGCGACAAGGAGGAGCGGTTCACGCGGGCGCGCTCCGAGATCGAAGCGATGATCGCGATCGCGCTCGGGGGGCTGGCCTCCGAGGAGCTGTTCCTGCGGGAGACCGGGACCGGCCCGGCGTCGGACCTGGCGGCGGCCACCCAGACCGCGGCGATGATGGTCGGCTCGCTCGGCATGGGCGGCTCCCTCATCTCCTGGGAGGCCGTGGTCGAGGGGCCGGTGGCGTCGCGCAACCTGGTCGGGCGAGTACTCGGTGACCCGGAGAGCAGGGAGCGGGTCGAGAAGCTCCTCGACCGGCAGCGCGACCGAGCCGTGGAGGTGCTCAACGACAACCGCGACGTGGTGTTCGCGCTGCGCGACGCGCTGCTCGACCGCGACGAGCTCGTGGGCGAGGAGATCATCGTGACGATCCGCGAGGCGCTCGCTCGGCGCGGGCGGTCGGAGGTGCCCGGCTAGGTCGCGTTCTGGTTGTCACGCTCCCACAAGAACAGGGAGCGGAGACCGGGCACCAGGGAGCTTCGGTCGTCGACCCGGTAGATCGCTGCGTGGGGGGTCTGGTTGATCGTCACGACCCCCAGCGATGCGAGATGTCGGAGGACGGTGAGCGTTCTCGCTCGTGCCACCTCGGCTCGCTCGGCCACCCCTCGGCCGCTGAGGTTGAGGTGACGGTCGAGCGTCAGGAGCACCCGGAGGACACGGACGTGGGTGCGGCTGGCGAGGACGTGGTCGAGGGGCCGCTCCGCCGGCAGCGCCGGGGGTTGCCCCGGCGGGTCGAAGAGCTCCTCGTAGAGGCGCTCGAGGTCGGGCTCGGTCACGCGCCTTCCTACCATCCGGCACTGACACGAACGTGGGCGCGTGCGGGCCTTCCGATCCCCCCTCGGCCCCCTCGGCCTCCCCTCGGCCCCCCACCGGGGTCCCGATCGTGGCCGCGCGGCCACGATCGGGACACCCTCGCTTCGTCCGTGTGGCCGCGACGGGCCTCGCCGCTGAGCGGGACGCTCTAGGGTTCGTCGCGGAGGCGGTTCGGGGCCCCGACACGGGGGTCCGGATCATCACCGCGCGGCCCCGATCGGGACCCCAGGTGGGGGGGGGTTGCGGCGGGCGCCTCGTCCTACGCGACGTCCACCGAGTCGAGGAAGCCCCACCAGGCGTCGAGCGCCTCCCGGGTGGCCTCGACCGCCGCCTCGGGGTCGTCGGCGCCGACCTCGGCGAGGATGGCGCGCTCGGCCTCCGCGTGCTCAACATCGAGCCGCTCGTGGACCTCCCAGAACGTCAGGCCCTCCTCGATCCCGTAGTGCTCGCGGAGCCCGTCGATCTTCGCCCGGGCCACCGCGGGCACCTGCCGCTCGTACGCGTGGATCGCCGCCACGCCGGCCACCGGCGACCTTGCCGCCCGCTCATAGCTCTCGACCAGGCGCTCGGCGGCCACGCCCCGCTCGGCGCCGAGGACGTCCTCCCGCCCGACTCCCACGGCCTCCGCGAACCGGAGCCACAGCTCCGCGTGGTTCTCCTCACCGTGCTCCTCGTCCCAGAGGTTCTCCAGCAGGTGCTGGCGGAGATCCCGACGCTCCGTCTTCGAGTGGATCGCGGAGAGGAACCTGGGGAAGGCCGACTCGAACGCGTAGTACCGGCGGGCGTAGTCGCGGATCGCCTCGATCGGCAGGTCTCCGGCCACCCATCTCGTGTAGAAGGGGTGGGTCAGCAGGTGGTGCTCGTCGATCAGGGCGTCGATCTTGGCAAGCAGGTCCACGGTCTCCTGCTTCGGGTCGTCGGGCGAAGCCTCGCATCCCCGGGAAGGCGCGGAGCAAGCACCGGCGGGGCGGGGCGGCGCGCGTAGAATGGACCCCGAGCCGCGAAAGGAGCACGACCGATGTCCGGATCCGTCATCGTCGCGGGCGCGCGCACCCCGATCGGCAAGTTCGGCCGCGCGTTCAAGGACCTGAAGGCGGTCGACCTCGGGGCCGTCGCGATCCGCGAGGCGCTGGCCCGGGCCGGCGTGGCCGGCGACCAGGTCGACTACGTGATCATGGGCCAGGTGATCCAGGCGGGGTCCGGGCAGATCACCGCTCGCCAGGCGGCCATCGGGGCGGGGATCCCCAAGGAGGTCCCCGCGATCACGATCAACAAGGTGTGCCTCTCGGGGCTGAACGCGGTCGCGCTTGCCGACCAGCTGATCCGGGCCGGCGAGATCGAGGTCGCGGTTGCCGGCGGGATGGAGTCGATGTCGAACGCTCCGTACCTGCTTCCGGAGGCGCGCTGGGGCGTGCGGATGGGCGACGCGACGCTCGTCGACTCGATGATCTACGACGGGCTCTACTCCACCTTCACCGGCAACGAGATGGGCGCCGATACCGACGTGGTCAATCGCGAGCTCCAGATCCCCCGCGAGGCGCAGGACGCGTGGGCGGCGAGGAGCCACCAGCGCGCCGCGGCCGCGTGGGAGGAGGGCCGCATGGCCGAGGAGGTCGTGGCCGTCGAGGTGCGCCAGCGGAAGGGCGACCCGACGGTCGTCGACCGCGACGAGGGCATCCGGCCGGACACCACCGCCGAGGGACTGGCGAAGCTTCGGCCGGCCTTCGCCGAGGACGGCACGATCACCGCGGGCAACGCCTCGCAGCTCTCCGACGCGGGCGCGGCGCTCGTCGTGATGTCGAGGGAGCGGGCCGAGGCGATGGGCGTCGAGCCGCTCGCCGAGGTCGTCGCCCACGGCATGAGCGCCGACCGCTTCCCCTACCTCCACACGGTGCCGGCCACCGCCATCGAGCACGCGCTGAAGAAGGCCGGCCTCTCGGCGAGCGACCTGGGGCTCGTCGAGATCAACGAGGCGTTCGCAGCCGTCGCCGTGAACGCCACGAAGATGCTCGGTGTGGACGAGGAGATCGTGAACCCGAACGGCGGCGCGGTGGCGCTGGGCCACCCGATCGGGATGAGCGGGGCGCGGCTCGTGCTGACGCTCGCCCGCGAGATGCGGCGCCGCGGCGTCGATCTCGGCGCGGCCTCGCTGTGCGGCGGGGGCGGCCAGGGTGACGCGCTGATCATCCGCCGGGTCTGATGGAGCCGTTCTCGCTCCCCGAGGAGCTCGAGCTCTTCCGGAAGGCGGCCCGCGAGGTCTGCGACGAGCGGATCGCCCCGAGGGCGGCCGAGATCGACGCCACCGACGAGTTCCCCCACGACGTGCATCAGGTGCTGGTCGAGAGCGAGCTGATGGCCGTGGGCTATCCGGAGGAGCACGGCGGCGCGGGCGGCGGCTCGCTGAGCGTGGCGGTCCTCGTCGAGGAGGTGGCGCGGGCCTCGGCGAGCGTCTCGCTGATCCCGCTCGTGTCGCGGCTCGGAGCGATCCCGGTGATGCTGGCGGGGACGAAGGAGCAGAAGGACGACCTGCTCGGAGGCATCAGCCGCGGCGAGCACCAGATGTCCTACGGGCTCACCGAGCCCGGCGCGGGCTCGGACGCGATCTCGATGCAGACGCGCTACGAGCGGGCCGACTCGGGCTTCCGCCTGAACGGAGCGAAGCGCTTCATCACGAACGCCGGGGTCTCCGACCGCGTCACGGTCTTCGCCACGCGCGACCCCGAGGAGCGCTCGAAGGGGATCTCGGCGTTCGTGGTCCACGACGACGACGCCGGGTTCTCGGTGGGGAAGTCCGAGCGGAAGATGGGGATCCGCGGCTCGCCCACTCGCGAGCTGTACTTCGAGAACGTGGAGCTCCCCGGGGACCGTCTGATCGGCGACGAGGGACAGGGTTTCTCCCACGCGATGCGGACGCTCGACTATTCCAGGCCCACGATCGCCGCCCAGGCGCTCGGGATCGCGCAGGGAGCCTTCGAGGCGGCGGCGCGCTACTCGCGCGAGCGGGAGCAGTTCGGCGCGCCCATCGGCGACCTCCAGGGCGTCCAGTTCCTGCTGGCCGACATGGCGATCCAGGTCGAGGCCGCGCGACTCCTGACCTACAAGGCGGCGGCGGCCTGCGACGCGCAGGATCCCCGGCTGACGTACCTGGCCTCGATCGCCAAGACCCACGCCAGCGACACCGCGATGCAGGTCACCACCGACGCCGTCCAGGTGCTCGGCGGCTACGGCTACATGCGCGAGTACGGCGTCGAGCGGATGATGCGCGACGCGAAGATCACCCAGCTCTACGAGGGCACGAACCAGATCCAGCGGGTCGTGATCGCGCGCCAGATCGCGAAGGCGCTCGGTGGCTGACGCGGAGATGCGCTCCAAGACGCCGGGCGAGTCGCGGGTCGAGCTCGTCGACCAGATGCAGGTCACCGACGCCAACCTCATGGGGAACGTCCACGGCGGCGTGATCATGAAGATGGTGGACAACGCGGCAGGCCTCGCCGCGATCAAGCACTCGGAGGGCCCGGTGGTGACGGCCGCGATGGACGAGATGTCGTTCCTCGAGCCCGTGTACGTGGGGGACGTAGTCACCGTGAAGGCCACGGTGAACGAGGCGTTCACGAGCTCGATGGAGGTGGGGGTGCGGGTGGAAGCCGAGAACCTCCAGACGAGGAACGTGAAGCACACCTCGAGCGCGTACCTGGTGTTCGTGGCGCTGGACGCCGACGGCGAGCCCCGGCCGGTCCCGCCCCTGGAGCCCCAGACCGACGAGGAGCGCCAGCGCCAGCGCGAGGCCAGGCTCCGCCGCGAGGCCCGCCTCGCCCGCAAGGAGGCGATCGAGAAGGCTCGCGAGACCTCCGCCTAGCCGAGCGTCGCGCGGATCCTCTCCAGGGCCGCGGGGTTCTCCAGGCTGGAGAGGTCGCCCGGGTCCTGGCCGGCCACCGCGGCCCGGATCGCCCTCCGCAGGATCTTCGCTGAGCGGGTCCTGGGCAGCTCGTCCACGAACACGATCCGGTCGGGTTTGTAAGCCTTCCCCAGGTGCTCGACGACGACGCTCTTCAGCTCGTCGGCCAGCTCGTCCCCGAGCTCCGCCCCCGGCTTCGTCACCACGAAGCACCAGATCGCCTCGCCCTTGACCTCGTGCGGCACGCCCACCGCCGCGGACTCCGCCACGAGCGGATGCTCGGCGAGGGCCGACTCCACCTCCGCCGGCCCCAGGCGCTTCCCCGCGATGTTCATCGTGTCGTCGCTGCGCCCGTGGAGGAACCAGAAGCCGTCCTCGTCCACGCTGGCCCAGTCGCCGTGGACCCAGACGTCGGGCCACCGAGACCAGTAGGTCTCGAGATAGCGTTCGGGGTCGCCCCACACCCCCCGCGTCATCGCCGGCCAGGGCTTCGTGCACACGAGCTCGCCGACCTCGCCGGGGCCGACCGCCTTCCCGTCGGGCCCCCACACGTCCATCGCCATGCCAAGCGCCGGGCCTCGCAGGGTCGCCGGCTTGAGTGAGTTGATCGGGAGCGGCGAGAGGAAGCACGCGCCGATCTCGGTGCCGCCCGAGAGATTGATGATCGGGCAGCGGCCGCCGCCGACCTTCTCCAGGAACCACAGGTAGGGCTCGGGGTTCCAGGGCTCGCCGGTGGAGCCGAGGATCCGGAGCGAGGAGAGATCGTGCTGCTCGACCCACTCGTCCCCGGCGGGGATCAGGGCGCGGATCAGGGTGGGGGAGATCCCGAGGTGGGTGATCCGGTGGCGCTCGACCATGTCCCAGAGGCGGTCGGGCTCCGGGTGGTTCGGCGCGCCCTCGTAGAGGAAGACGGTGGCCCCGAGCGCGCCTGCGCCGGTGATCTCCCAGGGGCCCATGATCCATCCGAGGTCGGACACCCAGAACAGGATGTCGCCGGGTCGCACGTCGGTCTGATAGGCGACCTCCTCGGCGATCTTCACGGTGAAGCCGCCGTGGACGTGGACGGAGCCCTTGGGCCGCCCGGTGGTCCCGCTGGTGTAGGCGATGAAAAGGGGGTGCTCGCTGTCCAGCGCCTTCGTCTCATACGAGGGAGATGCTTGCGCGGTCAGTTCCTCCCACCTGACATCACGTTCCGGGCGCCAGGGCAGGTCATCGCGACCCAGGCGGGACCACACGATCACCTTCTCGACGGTGGGTGAGGCGTCGGCCGCCTCGTCAGCGGTCTCCTTCATCGCCACCTGTGCCCCACGCCGGGGGAAGCCGTCGGCCGTCAGCAGCACCTTGGCGTCGGCGTCGCGCAGGCGCGTGGCTACCGCGTCGGCCGCGTAGCCGGAGAAGATGGGGAGGTAGACGGCGCCGAGCTTGGCGCAGGCGAGCACGGCGGCCACCGTCTCGGGCGCCATGGGCATGAAGATCCCCACCGCGTCTCGCTCGACCACACCCAGCGAGGCCAGGCCGCCCGCCAGGCGGTCGGCCATCTCCCGCAGCTCCCGATAGGTGACCGAGCGCACGGGGCCGTCCTCGCCCTCCCACAGCACGGCGACGGCGTCGGGCGTCTCCTCGGCCCAGCGGTCGCACGTCACGTGGGCCAGGTTGATCTTCCCGCCCACGAACCATCGAGCCCACGGGACCCCATCGCTCACGTCGAGCACGTGCTCGTAGGGCTCGAGGAAGGGGATGTCGAGATCCGCGACGACCGCGTCCCAGAACCACTCCACGTCGTCCTGGGAGCGGCGCACGAGCTCCTCGTACGTCTCGATGTCGTGGGCGCGCATGAAGCGCGTGACGTTCGCCCGCTCGACGATCTCCTCGGTGGGCTCCCACACGATGTCGCTCATCTACCCTCCCAGGTACCCTTGACCATCGTGAGCGAGACCAAGCCTACCGGGAAGCGTCGGCTGCTCACCGAGCGGCGGGCGCGGAACGCGGGCCTGGTGCTGGCCGGCGTGATCACGCTCGTGACGTTCGCGGCGTCCTCCGCCGCGCTGGGCTTCCTCTGGTACGCCGACACCCAGATCGAGCGCGTGCCGGAGGACGAGCTCCGCGGCCTCGAGGAAGAGCCCGAGGAGCCGCTCGACCCGATCAACGTCCTGATCCTGGGCAGCGACACGCGGGAGGGGCTCTCCGCGGAGGAGCAGGAGCGGAAGGGCACGCCCGAGATGGTGGACGGCGAGCGCTCCGACACGATCATCCTGGCCCACTTCGACCCCGAGGAGGAGCGCGCGGTGCTGCTCCACCTTCCGCGGGACCTGCTCGTCGAGATCCCGGGGCACGGGCAGGAGAAGATCAACGCGGCGTTCATGCTGGGAGGGCCGAACCTCGCGGTGCGGACGGTGCACGACCTGACCGGCATCCCGATCCACCACTACATCGAGGTGAACTTCAACAGCTTCCGGGCGATCGTCGAGGCCCTGGGGGGCGTGGAGGTGTGCGTGGACCGGCCGATGATCGACGAGACGGCCGAGCTGAACCTTCCCCAGGCCGGCTGCTACGACATGGACGGCGACACCGCCCTCGCCTTCGTCCGCGCCCGGAGCGTCGAGGGCGACCTGATCCCCGACTTCGCGCGCATCGCGCGCCAGCAGCAGTTCATCCGGGCGGTGACGAACAAGCTCTTCTCGCTGGGGTCGGTGACCAGGGTCCCCGACCTCGTCCGGGCGGTGGCCGGGACCGTCCGGACCGACCAGGGGCTCACGGTGACGGACCTCCTCGACTACGGTCGCGAGCTCGAGGGCCTGGCCGAGGAGGACCCCACGGGCGCCTCCACCGTGGACCTCAGGGTCGTGCCCGGCGTGGCGGGCCCATCCTTCGTGGAGATGCTCCCTGAGGCCGAGGAGCTGTTCCGCAGGCTGCGCGAGGACCGACCGCTGGGCGACCTCGGCACCGCGCCGTCGGGCGAGCTCCCCCCGTCGCCCGCGCAGATCGCCACGAAGGTGGTCCAGGCGGGGTCGCTCGGAGCGGCCTCGCGAGCCGAGGACCTCCTGCGCGACGCGGGCTTCATCGTGCTGGCCCGCGACGAGCGCCCTCCCCGGGCCACGAGCGAGATCGTCTTCGCGGCGGGGGCCGAGGCGCAGGCCGAGGTCGTGGCCGGGTACTTCCCCGACCTGCCGATGCGCCAGGCGGGGCCGGGTCTACTGGGCGACGCCGACGTGGCCGTGATCCTGGGGAGGGACGCGCCGTGAAGGCGCTGATCCTGGCCGGAGGGGAGGGCACGCGACTGCGCCCGATCACCCACACGAGCTCCAAGCAGCTGATCCCCGTGGCCAACACGCCGATCCTCTTCTACGGCCTGCAGGCGATCGCCGAGGCCGGCATCCGCGAGGTGGGGATCGTCGTGGGCGATACCGCCTCGGAGATCGAGGAGGCCTGCGGCGACGGGTCGCGGTGGGGCGTGGAGATCACGTACCTCCACCAGGAGGCCCCGCTGGGGCTGGCGCACGCCGTGCTGATCTCGCGGGAGTTCCTCGGCGACGACCACTTCGTGATGTACCTCGGCGACAACATCCTCCTCGAGGGGGTCTCGCGCTTCGTCCGGCAGTTCGAGGAGCACACCCCCGACGCCCAGATCTTCCTGGCCAAGGTGCCCGAGCCGGAGCGGTTCGGCGTCGCGGTGCTCGAGGGCGACCGCATCGTGCGGCTCGTCGAGAAGCCGAAGGATCGGATCAGCGACCTCGCCCTCGTCGGCGTGTACCTCTTCGACGCCAGCATCCACGAGGCGGTGGCGAGCGTGGAGCCCTCGTGGCGCGGCGAGCTGGAGATCACCGACTCGATCCAGTACCTGATCGATCACGGGAAGACCGTCCGGGCCGAGATGGTCGAGGGCTGGTGGAAGGACACGGGGAAGCTCGAGGACCTCCTGGAGGCGAACCGCATGATGCTCTCCCGGATGGAGGGCCGGGTCGAGGGAGAGGTCGACGAGGCATCGAGGCTCGTGGGCCCGGTCGTCGTCGAGGCCGGGGCGAAGATCAGTCGCTCGCTGATCCGAGGGCCGTCCATCATCGGCACCGACACGATCATCGAGGATTCGCTCATCGGGCCCCACGCCTCGATCTACGTGGGCTGCGCGATCAGCGGCAGCGAGGTCGAGGACTCGATCGTGATGGAGCGCTGCCGGATCGAGGGCGTGCCCGGGATCGCCGAGTCGCTGCTGGGCAAGGACGTCGAGGTGTCGCGGGGGAAGCGGGACCGGGCGATCCACCGGCTGATGCTCGGGGACCAGTCCCAGGTCGAGGTCCTCTGAGGCGATGCGGATCGCGATCGACGCGCGGCCCGCCACCGGAGCCGTGATGACCGGGATCGGCTTCTACACGAAGGAGATGGTCGAGCGCCTCCCGATCGTGGACCCTCAGACCGACTACCTGGCCTGGTACCTGAACGCCCGGTCGGCGCTGAAGCCGTGGAGGACGCGGCGCGTCTTCGCTCGCCGCTCGAACCTCCGCGAGCGTGGCATCCCCTTCCCGGGGAGGTGGTTCGAGCGCCTCGCGCCGCGGGACCTCCCCCGCCTCGAGTGGCTCGCGCGCTTCGACGTGCTGTTCGCCCCGAACTTCGTCCCCCCGCCCACGCGTTCGCCCCGGCTCGTGCTAACGATCCACGACCTGGCGTTCCTCCTGATGCCCGAGACCGCCCCCCACGCCACCGAGGTCTGGCTCCTGCGGCTCCACCGGGCGATCGAGCAGGCCGCGCAGGTGATCGCGGTCTCGGAGGCGACCAAGCGCGACGTGCTCGAGCACTTCCCGATCGGGCCCGATCGCGTCACCGTCGTCCACCACGGCGTGGACCGCGATCGCTACCGTCCCGCGCCCGACGAGGACGTGGCGCGGATCCGGACGCGGCACCGGCTGGACGGGCCGTACCTCCTGTTCGTGGGGGGGATCGAGCCCAGGAAGAACCTGCCCGCGCTCGTCCGCGCTTACGCGATGCTCGAGGACCGGCCGTACCTGGTGATCGGGGGGCCGGCGGTGCCCTGGAGCCCTCGAGGTCGCCCGGAGATGATCGAGGCCCTGGCCGAGCTCCCGGATGAGGTGCGGGCCCGGGTGCGGTTCACCGGCTTCCTGCGGGAGGAGGACAAGATCCCGCTCCTGACGGGCGCGGAGGCGCTGGTCTTCCCCTCCCGCTACGAGGGGTTCGGGATGCCGCTGCTCGAGGCGATGGCGTGCGGGACCCCCATCGTCACCTCGGGGGTGTCGGCCTTGCCCGAGGTGGCCGGCGACGCCGCCGTCTACGTCGACCCCGACGAGCCCGAGGACATCGCCCGCGGGATGCGGACGGTGCTCGAGGATGAGGCGCTCCGCGCCGCGCTTCGGAAGGCGGGGCTGGAGCGCGTCGAGGCCTTCGACTGGGACGAGACCGCCCGGCGCACCGCCCACATCCTGCACCGCGCGGCGCTGGCCTGACCGGTCAGCGGCAGCCGGGGTCGCCCAGCAGCTCGACCTGCAGCTCGCCGATCTCCGCCGACAGCCCCACGGCCTCGTCCATCTCGTCCTCTGCCCACGCGTCGGCATGACGCGCGTTGAGGTCGCGGAGCCGCCGGAGCCGGGCAGGGACCTCCATCGCGGCCACCGCCTTCGCGATCCCGCGGAGCCGCTCGGCCCGCTCCTGGAGGGTTCCTCCGAGGCCCTCGCGAGGATCGCGATGCACGATCCGGTTCACGCGTCGGTTCGCGGCGATCAGACGCTCGAGGGCCTCGCGACACCCGAGCGCGGCGGGATCGGTCGTCGAGGGCTCGTCGCCGCACCCGGCGAGGGCGAGCATCGCGGAGGTCACGATGGCCAGGGCGCGGGTCACGCGTGAAGCGTAGACGAGGCCCACGGCGCGACCAACCGGCGAGGTCCGGCCCTCCTGTAGACTCTGGCCCGTGGCGGACCTGATCGACGGCGTGTGGGTCAAGGACCTGCGCTTCATCCCCGACGAGCGAGGCCGGCTGATCGAGATCCTCCGGTCCGACGAGGAGGGGTTCGTGAAGTTCGGGCAGGTGTACATGACCACGACCTACCCGGGGGTGGTGAAGGCCTGGCACCTTCACAAGGCGCAGGACGACAACTTCTGCTGCCTGAAGGGCACGGTCAAGCTGGTGATGTACGACGCTCGGGACGACTCTCCCACGAAGGGGACGATCAACGAGCTCTTCATCGGGGACCACAGCCCCAAGCTGGTCAGGGTCCCCCCCGGCGTGTACCACGGCTGGAAGTGCGTCTCCGAGGATGAGGCGATCGTCCTCAACGTCCCGACGGAGCCGTACAATCACGAGGCGCCCGACGAGTACCGGGCGGCGTGGAACACGCCGGACATCCCCTACAGCTGGGACATCGTCTTCAAGTGAACATCCTGGTCACCGGAGGGGCCGGGTTCATCGGCTCCCACTTCGTGGACCTGGCCATGGCCGACCCGGCACACCGGGTGACGGTCCTCGACTCGCTGACCTACGCGGGGACCGAGGACAACCTCGCCGAGCACGAGACCGACCCGAGGCTGCGGCTCATCGTGGGCGACGTGGCCGACCCCGACGCCGTGCGGACGGCGCTCGAGGGAGCGGAGGTCGCGGCGCACTTCGCGGCCGAGTCGTTCGTCGACCGAAGCATCGAGGCCGCGGAGCCCTTCGTCCGGACGAACGTCCAGGGGACGCTCACGATGCTGACGGCGTGCCGCGAGGCCGGCGTCCCCATGGTCCAGGTCTCGACCGACGAGGTCTACGGGTCCATCGAGGCGGGCGCGTTCGCCGAGGATTCGCCCCTGCGGCCCAACAACCCGTACGCGGCGACGAAGGCCGCGGCCGATCTCCTGTGCCGCTCCTTCCGGGTCACGTTCGGCGTCGACGTGCGGATCCTCCGGGGGACGAACGCCTACGGACCCCGCCAGCACCGCGAGAAGGCGATCCCGGTGTTCGTCGCGACGGCCCTGGGCGGTCGCGCCCTGCCCGTCTACGGCGACGGGTCGAACCGCCGCGAGTGGCTGCACGTCTCGGACTTCGCCCGCGCCGTCTGGGTCGCGGTGGAGCAGGGCGAGCCCGGCGGCGTGTACAACGCGGGCGGGGGCACCGAGGTGGCGAACCTCGATCTCGCCCGCGAGATCTGCCGGCTGGCGGGGGCCTCCGAGGACCTCGTGTCGTTCGTGGACGACCGGCCCGGACACGACTTCCGCTACTCGATGTCGTGGGAGCGGATCGCGGCGCTTGGCTGGAAGCCCGAGGTCCCCTTCGAGGAGGGGCTGGCCGGCACCGTGGAGTGGTTCCGCGAGCGCCCCGATCGCTTGGAGCGGGGCTCATGAAGGTCGTGGTCACCGGGGCCGGGGGGGGCGTGGGGAGGGCCCTTCGGGAGGCCGCCCCCGGGCACCACGAGATCGAGTGGCTCGCCCACGACGACCTGTCGGTGGAGGATCGCCACGCCGTGCTCCAGCGCGTGGCGGGCGCCGACCCCGACGTGATCGTGCACCTCGCGGCGATGACGCGGGTGGACGACTGCGAGCGGGACCCCGACGCCGCGTACCGCGCCAACGCGCTGGGGACCGCGAACGTTGCCCTGGCCGCGAGGGAGACGGGCGCCCTCCTGCTGGCCCTCTCCACCGACTACGTCTTCGACGGGACGAAAGGCGAGCCCTACCACGAGTTCGACCGGCCGGCCCCGCTCTCGGTCTACGGGGCGTCGAAGCTCGCCGGCGAGGAGGAGGCGAGGCGGCTGGCCCCCGAGCACCTCGTCGTCCGGACGTCGTGGGTCTTCGGGGGAGGGGACGACTTCATCACCGGCGCCCTCCGGAGGCTGGCGGCCGGGGAGGAGGTGGCCGCGATCGTCGACCTCCACGGCACGCCGACCTACGCCCCCCACCTGGCCGAGCGTCTCCTCCCGCTGGCGGTCTCGGGCCTGCGGGGGGTCGTGCATCTCGGCGGCCCCGAGCGGACCACGTTCTTCGACCTGGTCGGGCGGGCGCGGGAGCTGGGCGGCCTGTCCGGGACGACGGTCGAGCAGAAGGCCGACGATCTCGGCCGCCCGGCCCCGCGCCCGCCCGACACCTCGCTGCGGAGCCTCGTGCTCGAGGGGGCCACCGTGGAGCCGATGCCGCCGCTCGACGAGGCGCTCCGATACCTGCTGGGAAGGGTCGGGGCGTGAGCGCCGCCGGCCTCCATCACCGCACGAGCGAGAGCCCCCGCTTCAACATCCTCGAGCGGATCCGCGAGGTGATCGCCCGCCGCGAGGTGATCGGCAACCTCATCGGCAAGGAGCTGAAGGTCAAGTACAAGAGCACCGTCCTCGGGGTCCTCTGGTCGATGCTCTACCCCCTCCTGTACCTCGTGGTCTTCTGGGTCGTGTTCACGGTCTTTCTGCCAGCGGGGATCCCCGACTTCGCCGTGTTCCTGCTCTCGGGGCTGCTCGTCTATACGCTCTACTCGACCGGCCTCGGTGCGGGCACCGGCTCGGTCGTCGACAACGCCTCGCTCGTCACCAAGGTCGCCTTCCCCCGCGAGGTGCTGCCGCTGGCGGCGGTCGGCGCCTCGCTCGTGAACTTCTTCTACCAGGTCGCGGTGCTCCTGCTGTTCATGGTCGCGATCGGCTACGACTTCGTCGGATGGAACCTCGTGCTCGTCCCGGCCGGGCTCGCGGTGCTCCTGCTGTTCACCACCGCCGTCGCGATGGGCACCTCGGCCCTCAACGTCCGGTACCGGGACACCACGCACCTCGTGGAGCTCTCGCTGGTCGCGTGGTTCTGGGTGACCCCCATCGTCTACTCGGCCTCGCTGGTCCTGGGACGTCTCGACCTCTGGGCCCAGCGGCTGTACCTGGCGAACCCGCTCGCCCCGATCGTCCTCGCGTTCCAGCGGGGGCTCTACGGCTACCGCTTGGCGGGGAACTGCAACGACGCGGGGGTCCAGGACGCGCTCCCGGCGAGGATCGCCGAGCTGCCGGGCTGCCAGGCGATCCTGCCCGACCCCGGCCTGACCTGGTATTTCTGGCGCCTGGGGCTGGTCGCCGCGATGTCCCTCGTGCTCATCGCCCTCACCTGGTGGATCTTCTTCCGCATGTCCGGGGACTTCGCGGAGGAGCTCTGATGGACATGGCGGTCGCGATCGACGGCGTCTCGAAGCGCTTCAAGCTCTACCGCGAGCGGCCGACCAGCCTGAAGGAGCGCGTGGTGTCCTTCCGCCGCGCCGAGCGGGCCGTGGACTTCTGGGCGCTCCGCGACATCTCGGCCGAGATCCCGACGGGCACCACCGTGGGGCTGATCGGCGCGAACGGCTCCGGGAAGACGACGCTGCTGAAGATCATCGGGGGGATCATCCGGCCGACCTCGGGCGAGGTGCGCACGCGGGGGAGGATCGCCGCGCTCCTCGAGCTCGGCGCGGGCTTCCACCCCGAGCTGACCGGCAGGGAGAACGTCTACCTCAACGCCTCGATCCTGGGGCTCTCCCGCCGAGAGACCGACCGCTACTTCGATCGCATCGTCGAGTTCTCGGAGCTCGAGCGCTTCATCGACAATCAGGTGAAGCACTATTCGTCCGGGATGTTCGTGCGGCTGGGGTTCGCCGTGGCGATCCACGTGGATCCCGACATCCTGCTCGTGGACGAGGTGCTGGCCGTGGGCGACGAGGCCTTCCAGCGGAAGTGCCTCGACCGCGTGGCCGGGTTTCAGGAGGAGGGGCGGACGATGATCATCGTCAGTCACGACGCGGACCTCGTGGCGCGGGTCTGCGACCAAGCCATCATGCTCGACGGCGGGCGCGTGCGGGCCGCGGGGGAGGCCGTGGAGGTCGTGAAGGACTTCCACACGCACATGCTGAAGATCCACGCCCCGTTCGTCCGCGAGGACGTGACGAAGGAGGTCGAGATCCGGGACGTGCGCCTCCTCAACCGGAAGGGCGAGCCCCCGTATCGGGGGGTGCGGGCCGGTGATCCCCTCACCGTCCAGGTCGACATCGAGGCGAAGCTGCCCGTACGGGACCCCGTGGTCTCGATGGCGATCTACGACGGCTCCGACCGGCTGATGTTCAAGACGGGGACCGACTGGACGCAGATGCCGCTGGGTACGGTG
>DATKBL010000054.1:0-8390 GCA_035513995.1 Actinomycetota bacterium | reverse complement strand
CGGGGAATCACGGTCGGCGCGTCGTAGTTACTAAGATTGCTGTCGCCCACATACCAAGGGGGTGGGCTCCCCGCGAAGAGAGAGGGGGTACCCATGCGGAATGTCTTCCGCACCCCCGTCCTTGGGGCGGCCCTGGTCGCGGTGACGCTGATCGCGGCGGCGTGCAACGGGTCGGGTGAGGTCGGGAACGGCGACGGAGAGTCGGGCGGCCAGATCACCGTGGGCGCCGTCGCCTTCGCCGAGAACCAGATCCTGGGAGAGATGTACGCGCAGGCGCTGGAGGACGCAGGCTACGAGGTCAGCCGCCAGCTCAGCCTGGACTCGCGCGAGATCCTTCAGCCGGCGATCGAGAACGGAGAGGTCGACGTGGCGCCCGAGTACCTGGCCACGCTCGCAGCGTTCCTGGGGGGCGAGACCTCGACCGACCCCGACGAGCAGGTCGAGATCCTGGAGCCCCTGCTCGAGGAGCAGGGACAGACGGTGCTCCAGCACTCGGAGGCGATCGACACCAACGCGTTCGTCGTGACCGGGGACACCGCGCAGGAGCTCGGCCTCTCGGCCGTGAGCGATCTGCAGGACGTGGCGGGCGACATGACGCTGGGCGGCCCGCCCGAGTGTCCCGAGCGAGAGTTCTGCATCCCCGGCCTCCGCGACGTCTACGGCGTCGAGTTCGGCTCGTTCGTGCCCCTGGACGTGGGTGGACCGCTGACGGTGGAGGCGTTGGCGAACGGCGAGGTCGACGTGGGCCTCCTCTTCTCCACCGACGGCGCGATCGAGGCCAACGGGTTCGTGGTGCTGGAGGACGACATGAACCTCCAGCAGGCGGACAACATCGCCCCCGTGATCCGCACCGAGGCTCTGAACGAGGAGATCCGAGACATCCTCAACTCGATCAGCGAGGCCCTCACGACCGAGAAGATGACCTCGCTCAACGCGCAGGTCACGGTGGAGGGCGGCGACCCCGCCGAAGCGGCGCGGAGCTTCCTCGAGGAGGAAGGCATCATCTGACCCCAAGGAACGTCGAAGGCCCCGGCTCCCGCGCCGGGGCCTTCGGCTATCCGGGGGCGCGCTCGCCGGCCGTGACCGGCACCGCCAACCGGTTGGCGGGAGGGGCCAGTGGACAGTCCCAGCGGGGGTCGTAGGCGCAGCTCGGGTTGTAGGCGAAGTTGAAGTCGAGCACCATGCGGCCGTCCTCGAGCCCGAGATCCGCTCCCTTCACCGTGTCCCAGAGGTAGCGGCACGCCCCGTAGGTCTCCCTCCCGCTGGTCGCGTCGCGGAAGGAGAGGAAGATCCCCCCGCCGTAGCCCTCCAGCCAAAGCACGTCGAGCGCGCAGGCCTCTCCAACGAGGTCGAACCTGGCCGTGCCGAACCGCGTGAAGGCGAACGTGCCGTCCCGGCTCGTCGTGACCTCGAGGCGTTCCGGGGGGGCGTCGTCAACCTCGGCACGCACACGGAACGCGGGATCGTAGGGATAGTACGACAGGCCGGCGAACGCTCCGCGCTCGCCCGGGGGGATCGGGGACTGAGGATGGTCGCGGAACATCCGGTCGCGGGTGGCCCGCCAGAGCTCCCAGGCCACAATCGGGTCGGGCGCGGAGCGGATCTCCGCGTATAGGGCGAAGACACGGCGCTTCCAGTCGAGCAGCTCGAGCAGCGTGCCCGGGCCCCGCTCGGTCACGTGTCCGGGTTGTCGGACTGGACCGCGTGCCCGTGCGTGGCGGCGGTGCCCTCTTCCCCGCAGATGATGCAGGCCGGCGCGGGGGCCAGCTCGTGATCCTCCGGTCCCTCGGGCTCGGCCTCCTCCTCGCGCCTCCGCTCTCCCGGCTCCGCGTGGGGATACTCGATCGCCTGCCGGTTGGAGATCCCGGCTGCGTTCACGGCCGCCCCGGCGAGCAGCATCAGCGAGGCCACGAGCATCGCGAGACGGAAGGCGTCGGTCGACGCCTCCTGCGTGGCCTCCACGAGCTCGGGCGGAGCGTCGTCGGGCGGCGCGTTCAGCGGGGAGACGTCTCGCCGGAACGAGGGCTGGTTAACTGGCGCGTCCGGGACCCGATCCTGGACCGAGCCGTAGAAGCCCGTGGCGATGACCACGAAGATCAGGGCGAACACGATCGGGGACCCCACCCTGGAGATCGCGTTGTTGATCGCGGAGGCGAGGCCGGACTTCCGCTTGGGCAGGGAGGTCATCAGGGCCGTCGTGAGCGGCGCCACCATCATCATCAGCCCTGCTCCGAAGACGAGGATCCCGGGGAAGATGTCCACCCAGTAGTCCGTCGGCGGGAGGAGGGACCGCCCCTCGCCCGTCCCCAGAACCCACGCGGCGTGCCCGTCGGGGAACCGCAGGAACCAGAGCAGGCCCACGCCCATGATCGCGGGGCCGGCCGACATGAAGAAGCGCGGCCCGAACCGAGCCGAGAGCTTCCCGAATCGTCCCGAGAACAGGACCAGGAGCAGGGTCGCCGGGATCGTGGCCAGCCCGGCCGCGGGCTCCGAGTAGCCGAGGGTCCCGATCATGAAGATGCCCATGAAGCCCAGCACGACGTAGAGCGCCCCGTAGATCACGAAGGTGGAGATGTTCGTGACGCTGAAGTTCCGGGAGCGGAACAGGTCGAGGGGCACGAGTGGGTCCCTGGACCGCTTCATCACGAAGGGGAAGGCGATGGCGGCGGCCAGCCCGATCCCGATGCTGAGCAGGGGCACGGTGAGGTCCCGCCACTGGGACTGCTCGCCGCGGACCGGGCCGAACGACAGCCCCGCGATGGCCACGATGACGATCAGCGAGCCCACCCAGTCGAACCGCCCGGACGCCTGCTCGTCCCGGCTCTCGGGCACGTACCGGACCGTGGCGTACAGGGCGACGAGGATCAGCGGCACGTTGATGAGGAAGGCGGCGCGCCACGAGACCGTGTTGACGAGCAGACCTCCCACGAACGGGCCGATGATCGTGGTGGCGGCCGAGGCCGCCGCCCACAACCCGAAGGCCCGGCCCTGCTCCTCGCCGTCGAAGCTGGCGGCGAGGATGGAGAGCGAGGCCGGCACCACGAAGGCCCCGGCCGCGCCCTGCAGCACCCGGAAGACGATCAGCAGCTGCGCGTTGGGAGCCAGGCCGCAGAGCAGAGAGGTCAGCCCGAAGCTCGCCAGCCCGATGGCGAACACCTTCCGGCGGCCGTAGTAGTCGGTGAGCGCGCCCGCCAGGATCAGCAGCGCCGAGAGGGTCACGAAGTAGCCGTTCTGCACGTAGCCCTGAACCTCGAGCTTGGCGAACGCGCCCCGAGGAAGCTCCTCCGCGATCTTGGGGAGCGCCAGCGTCACCACCGAGGTGTCGAGGAAGACGATCCCCGACCCGAGGACGACGGCGAGCATCGTCCACAGCTTCCATCCCCGGAACCCTCTGGGCTCGTCCGCCATCCCTCCCCCTTCGCGAAGAACCGGCCACTCCTCCGGGACTCTAGTACGGTGAAACCCGCCCGCGCGGGAGGTCATTCCATGAGCCACGATCTGGTGACGATCGGCGCCGGGGCCGCCGGCGAGTACGCGGCCGGACTGGCGGCGGAGATGGGCGGCCACGTCGCGGTCGTGGAGCGGGAGCTCGTCGGGGGCGAGTGCGCCTTCTGGGCCTGCATGCCGTCGAAGACGCTCCTCGACGCCGCCTCTCGGCGCTCGCTCGGGGCCGCCTACCCCTGGGAGCGGGCGTCGGATCGTCGCGACTGGATGATCAGCCGCGAGGAGATCGACGTCCAGGACGACGAGGCGCACGCTCGCGCCCTCGAGGAGAAGGGCGCCGAGGTCGTGCGGGGCGAGGCGCGCGTCGTCGGGGCGGGGAAGGTGGAGGTGCGCACCCGGGACGGGACGCGCTCGCTCGAAGGTCGGAGCCTCCTCGTCGCGGCGGGCTCGGTCCCCGTGATCCCCGACATCGAGGGCGCGGAGGAGGCCGGGTACTGGACGAGCCGGCAGGCCACGACGACGCGTGACCTCCCCTCCAGCCTGGTGATCCTGGGCTCCGGCGTCGTCGGGGTGGAGATGGCGCAGGTCTTCGCCCGGTTCGGGACCGAGGTCACGATCGTCGAGCTTCACGATCGCATCCTGGCCAAGGACCACCCGCGCTCCTCGGCCGCGCTCGACGAGCGCCTCCGGAGCGAGGGCGTGGAGATCCGCACCGGGGTCACGGCCGAGTCGGTGGAGCGAGGGGGCGCCGGCCGGATCGTCCGCCTCAGCGACGGCTCGACGGTCGAGGGGTCGGAGCTCCTGATCGCGATCGGCCGGCGCCCCGCCGACCTGCGCGCGCTGGGCCTCGAGGAGGCGGGGATCGAGTTGGGCGACGACGGCGCGCCCCCCGCGCCCGACGAGCAGATGCGGATCGGGGACAGCGTCCTCGTGGCCGGCGACGCGGCGGGAGGCCCGCAGTTCACGCACGTGGCCGTGTACCACGGACGGATCGCGGCCCTGGCGGCGATGGGGGGCTCCCCGAAGGCCGACCTCTCGGCGGTGCCGAAGGCAGTGTTCACCGACCCCGAGATCGCGTCGGTGGGCCTCACGGTCGAGGAGGCGCGGGAGCGGGGCATCGACGCGTTCGAGGAGAGCACCGACTTCGCCACGACCACCCGCGGGTACCTCACCGAGGGATCGACCGGCCACCTCACCGCGGTGGTGGATCGCGAGCGCCGGCAGGTGGTCGGGGCCTTCGCGGCCGCGCCGGGCGCCTCCGAGCTGATCCACCTGCCGGCGCTCGCGATCAAGCAGGGGGTCCCCCTCGACGTGCTCGTGGACAACATCACCGCCTTCCCCACCGGCGCCAGAGAGCTGGCCCACGTGTTCGACGCCGCCCTGAAGAAGCTCTGAACGGAGGAGAGCATGTTCAAGCCACGATCCGTGCACCCACCGTCCCGGTGAAGAACCTCGAGGCGGCCAAGACCTGGTACCTGGAGAAGCTCGGGATGCAGCCGGCCCGCGAGGCCTTCGACGGCGCCTGGTACAAGGTGGGCGACCGCGACCTGCTGATCTACCCGAGCGGGTTCGCGGGGACGAACCAGGGCACGACGGCGGAGTTCGTGGTGGAGGACGTCCCCGCGGCCGTCGGCGACCTGCGCCAGCGGGGCGTGGTCTTCGAGGACTACGACTTCGCCGAGCTGAAGACGGTGGAGGGGATCGCCACCTTCGAGGACCAGCAGAGCGCCTGGTTCCGGGACCTCGACGGGAACATCCTGGCGCTGACGAGCCTCCCCCGGGCCTGAGCCTCAGGCCGCCTCCGCCAGCAGGTCGTCGAGGTGCACCCGCAGGGCCTCCTCGGTCTGGGCGCCCACGAGGCGCAGGCGCATCTCCCCGTCGGCCCCCACCAGCACGGTTGCGGGGAGGTAAGGCACCCCGAACCGGTGCGCGATGATGCCGGTCGGGTCCTCGACCGAGGGGTAGGCCACCTCGAACTCGTCGAGGTAGGCCAGGCCCGCGGCCGAATCGTCCTTGAAGTCCACCCCGAGGAACTGCACGCCCCGGTCCTTGTACTCCTCCCACAGGCGGGAGAGACCCGGCTGCTCCCGTCGGCAGGGCCCGCACCACGAGGCCCAGAAATTCACCAGCACCACCTTGCCCCGGTAGAGCGAGGGCGAGACCGGCCCCATGTCGTTGATCGAGGGCTCCTCGATCAGGGGCATCGTCCCGGAGGCCTCGATCGACGCCACCCCGGAGGGACGCTCGGCGCTCGCCACGAGCGCCACGAGCGCGCCTCCCGCGGCGAGCAGGAACGCCAGAGCCAGGGCCCGTCGGGGTGTCATCAGCGTCGCCACGACGACCCACGGTAGCGCGTTCGAAGGGAGGAGGGCGGTGCCGAGGAGCGGGCCTGTAAGCCGGATTCTGTGCCCCGAAGGGCGGCGACCATCTCTCTGGGGGCCGTGTCTCCACGACCCTCGACGCGGCCTACCCGGGAGCATCGGACGGGCCGCCCGCTCCCTGCTTGGCCTTGCTCCGGATGGGGTTTGCCGAGCCGCGGCGGTCGCCCGCCGCGCTGGTGAGCTCTTACCTCACCGTTTCACCCTTACCTCCCGAGGGAGGCGGTCTGCTCTCTGTGGCACTTTCCGCGGGTCGCCCCGCCTGGGTGTTACCCAGCATCCTGCCCTGTGGAGTCCGGACTTTCCTCGCCCCGAAGGGCGCGGCCGCCCGGCCCGCTCCTCGTACCGACACCCAGTCTACTCCTCGAACAGCTCCGGCGGCCGGGAGGGGCGGCGGAAGTCGCGGCCGGGGCCGGCCAGCCATGCGTCCACGCCCTCGTTGGCCAGGGCGTCGGCGTCGGCGTTCTCCTCCCGGGGCACGTGCTCGAAGTCCACCCTGCCGATGTCGCGCGCCAGCGCTTGCGCCTCACCGTGGAGCCGCTGCAGCGTCGGGTTCTTCACGCGGAAGCGGCCGGCCAGCTGCTCCACCAGCAGCCGGCTGTCGGAGCGGACCAGCACGCTCTTGGCCCCTCGCTCGGCCGCGAGCCTCAGCCCCTCGATCACCGCGCGGTACTCGGCCTGGTTGTTGGTCGCGACGCCGATCCCCTGGGCCAGGGTGGCCACCGTGCGGCCCGACTCATCGGTGAGGATGGCGCCGATGCCCGCGGGGCCCGGGTTGCCCCGCGCGGCCCCGTCGGCGTGGAGGATCAGGCGGGGATCAGGATCCTGCGGCAGTACTCGCACCTCCGGACGCCCTCGAACTTCTTGAGGCGATCGAGCTCGAGGGGCGAGAGCTGCTGCCGGCATCCCTGGCAGACCCCGTCCACGAGCGCCACCGCGCCCACACCCTTCTTCTTCGAGCGTAGGTCCTCGTAGAGATCAAGCAGCTCCTCGTCGATCTCCCGGACCAGGCTCGCGCGCTCCCCGGCCCGCTCCTCGAGGGCCGCGGCGATCTCCTCGAGCTCCCGCTCGTAGGAGGTCTCGATCTCCGCCACCCTGGCCCGGGCCTCGGCCACCTCCGCCTCGAGCTGGGGCAAGCCGCTCTCGAGCTGCTCGCGCCGCTCCATCTGCTCGAGGATGCCGTCCTCGAGGCGCGACCTCCGCTCCCCGAGATTCTTCAGCTCTGCCTGGATCGACTCGAGCTCCTTGGGGTTGGCCACACTGCCGTCGTAGAGCCGCTTCTCCTCGGCCTCGGCCTTCTGCGAGAGCATGCCCGCGTCGCCCTCGAGCCTCGTCTGCTCGCCGTTCACCGCGTCGAGCGCCATCCTGATCTCGCCGAGACGGTGCTCCAGCTCCTCCTGGCGGCGCCGCGCCTCGCCAAGCTCACGACCGGACTCGATCTCCGTCCTGCGTGCCACGAGCCGGGCGGCGTACAGGTCGAGCTCCTGGAGCTCCAGGAGGCGGTCGATCCCCCTCACAAAGCCCCGCGGAACGGGTCGGTGTCCACGTCGGAGACGATCACGTCGCCCCCGAGGGTAGCGGCAGCGTCGGCCAGGCGCTCGGCGAGGCGAGGGACGAACGGCCATTCGGTCGCGTGGTGGCCGGCGTCGATCAAGATCAGACCGGCCGCGGCGGCGTCCTGCGCGTCGTGGTGCTTCACGTCTCCGGTCACGTACGCGTGGACGCCCGCCCGCAGGGCGTCGGGGATCAGGGAGGCCCCCGACCCACCGCAGACCGCGACCAGCTCGACCGGTCGCTCGGAGGTGCCGGCCACCCTGGGGCGCGCCCCGAGCTCCCGCTCGGTCGCCCGGGCGAGATCCGCGGCGGTGATCGGGTCGGGGAGGCGGCCGAGGCGGCCGAGCCCCAGGCCGGTCCGGCCGGCAAGCGCGAACACGTCGTAGGCGACCTCGTCGTAGGGATGGGCGTCGAGGAGGGCCTCCACGGCGGCGTCGAGGAGCTCGGGGGGGACGACGATCTCCAGTCGGTCCTCTTCGACCTGGTTGAGCTCGCCCCGCTCCCCGATCGCCGGCCGGGCCCGCTCGGACGGGAGGAAGGTGCCGGTCCCCGTGACCCGGAACGAGCAGTGCGTGTACTCGCCGATCACGCCGGCGCCGGCGGCCGCGACCGCGTCGAGCACCTTCGCGGTCGACCCCGGCGGCACGAAGGTCACGAGCTTCACGCGGCCGCCGGCGCCGGTCGCCTGGAGCACGCCGGTGACCTCGATCCCCAGCGCCTCGGCGAGCGCGTCGGAGACCCCGGGCATGGCCACGTCGGCGTTCGTGTGGCACGCCACGATCGCGACCTCGGAGCGGATCGCGTCGGCCGCGGTCCGGCTCACGGGATCCCGCAGGTCCAGGCTCGACCGCGGGCGGAAGAGCAGCGGGTGGTGCGTCACCACGAGGCCGCATCCGCGCTCGACGGCCTCCTCGACGACCTCCGAGGTCGGGTCGAGCGCGACCAGCACCCGAGCGGCCGGCCACGCCCGGTCGCCCACCTGGAGACCGACGTTGTCCCAGGGCTCCGCCCACG
>DATKBL010000053.1:0-4521 GCA_035513995.1 Actinomycetota bacterium | reverse complement strand
CCGCCGCCGCTGGTCGAGCCACCGCTGGAGCTTCTCGTGGACGTGGAACCCTTCGGGTACAGCTGTGAGGCCCTCGATCACCTCGTCGAGGATCGCTCGGTCGACGCCGGTCTCGAGCGGCGGTGCGGGCTCGGCCTCGTGCGCCTCGCGGGCGGACGGCTGCTGCGGCTTTGACTCCGCCTTCGTCTCGCCGAACGCCTGCTGGAGCTTCTCCCGGAACTCCTCGAGCGACCGCTCGGCTTCCTCGACGGTGAGGATGCCGCGGTTGACGAGCTGCTCCATGTACCGCTTCCGCACCGAGCGGAGGCTCCGGATCCGCTCGTACATCAGCGGCTGGGTGAACGAGGGCTCGTCGCCCTCGTTGTGACCCCAGCGCCGGTAGCACCACATGTCGATCACCACGTCGCGGTGGAACAGCTCCCGGAAGGCGAAGGCCAGCCGCGCGACGCGAACGCACGCCTCGGGGTCGTCGCCGTTCACGTGGAAGATCGGGGCCTGCACCATCTTCGCCACGTCGGTGGCGTAGGTGGATGAGCGACCGTAGTCGGAGCCGGTCGTGAACCCGAGCTGGTTGTTGACGACGATGTGGACGGTCCCGCCGGTCGAGTAGCCCTTGAGCTGCGACAGCGCGAAGGTCTCGGCCACGACGCCCTGGCCGGCGAACGCCGCGTCGCCGTGGATCAGGATCGGGAGGACCGGCGCCTCGTCCTCGCGATCGAGCAGGTCGAGCTTGGCCCGGGCCATCCCCTCGACCACGGGGTCCACGGCCTCGAGGTGCGAGGGGTTCGACGCCACCGAGACCACGAGCTGGCTTCCGGCTCGCGAGGTGTGCTTGCCGCTCGCCCCGACGTGGTACTTCACGTCGCCCGAGCCCTGTGCGGAGAGGGGGTCGATGTCGCCCTCGAACTGGCGGAAGATCTGCGCGTAGGACTTCCCGATCACGTTGGCCAGGACGTTGAGGCGCCCGCGGTGAGCCATCCCGATCAGCGCTTCCTCGACGTCGGAGTCGGCGGCCAGGTCGAGGATCGCGTCGAGCATGGGGATCATGCTCTCGGCGCCCTCGAGGCCGTAGCGGCGGTGCCCCACGTACTTCGTGTGGAGGAAGTGCTCGAAGGCTTCCGCCTCGTTCAGCTTCGAGAGGATGTGCTTGCGGTCCTCCTTGCTGAGATCCGGCTGAGAGCCCTCCATCCGGTCCTGGATCCACCGCTTTGGCTCGACGTCCTGCATGTGCATGTACTCGACGGTGGCGGTGCGGCAGTAGGCGTCGCGGAGGACGCCGAGGATTTCGCGGAGGGTCATCTCCTCGGTCCCCGCGAGCCCGCCCGTAGGGAACCTGCGATCGAGGTCCCAGATCGTGAACCCGAAGAACGCGGGGTCCAGCTCGGGGTGCATCGTCGGCGGCTCGGACTCGAGCGGATCGAGGTTCGCGATCAGGTGGCCCCGCACACGGTAGATGTTGATCAGCTGGTAGACCCGGGCCTCCTTCTCGTGGGCCTCCAGCGAGTCGGGCTGCGGGTTGACGTCGCGCCGCCACTCGACGGGGACGTACGGCACGTGCATCGAGGCGAACAACTCGTCGTAGAAGCGCTCCTTGCCGAGGAGGAGGCCCTCGACCAGCGCCAGGAACTCGCCCGACTCCGCGCCCTGGATCACTCGGTGGTCGTAGGTGGAGGTCAGGGTGAGCACCTTGCCCACGCCGTGCTCGGCGAGCGACTCGGGGTCGGCGCCCGCGTACTCGGCCGGGTGGCCGATCGCCCCCACGCCGATGATCGCCGCCTGGCCCGGCATGAGCCGCGGCACCGACTGGACCGTGCCGATCATCCCCGGGTTCGTGATTGACACGGTGGTGCCGGCGAAGTCGTCGGGAGAGAGCTCGTTCCGCTGAACCTTCCCGATCATCTCCTCGTAGGCCCGCCAGAACCCCTGGAAGTTGAGGCGCTCGGCCTCCTTGATGTTGGGGACGAGGAGGATCCGGCTGCCGTCCTCCTTCTGGACGTCCACGGCAAGGCCGAGGTTGACGTGGGGGTTGTGGATCGCGTGAGGGGCGCCGTCGATCTCGCGGTAGCCGACGTTCATCGCGGGCCGCTCGGCCAGCGCCCGGGCCACGGCGAACCCGATCAGGTGGGTGAACGACACCTTGCCCCCGCGGTTCCGCTGGAGGTGGCGGTTGAGGATGTCCCGGTTGACCTCGAGGAGCTTGGCGGGGACGGTGCGGAAGGACGTGGCCGTCGGGACCCCCAGGCTCCGCTCCATGTTCTCGGCGATGACCTTCGCCACGCCGCGAAGGGGCACGGCGTTCTCGGGGACCTCCTCCTTCTCCTTCGGGGCCTCGGCGGGAGGGGCTTCATCCTTCCGGGGGGCGGGCCGGGCCTGCCCGTCGGCCTCCGGCACGTAGTCCTCGAAGAACTCCTGCCAGGCCTCGCTGACGGAGCTCGGGTCCTCCTGGTACTGGCGGTACATCTGCTCGACCAGCCACGTGTTCGGGCCGAAGTCGGAGCGCTTCACGGGTTCCCTCGCTTTCGTTGCACCTCGTCCATCCTACCCACGAGCGAGCGCGGCACGACCTGCGTTCGGACCGGGAGAGGAGCTCGACCAGGGTGATGCGAGCCACGGATCCGGTCTAGGCTCCCGGCATGCCGGACGTGGTGGTCGTGGGCGGAGGGGTGATCGGGGCCGCGTGCGCTCGAGAGGCGGCCGCCCGCGGGATGTCCGTGACCCTCGTGGAACGGGCCGAGCTGGCGGCGGGCGCCTCCGGCAGGAACCACGGGCTGCTGCTGACCCCCCCGGACGCCGAGCTGATCCCGATGTTCCGAGGCTCGCGCGAGGTCTACGAGGAGGCCGCGGGTGGCGCCGTGGTGCCGTTCGGGATGGACGCCGAGCCGGTGGGCTTCCTCATCGCGGCGACCGACGACAAGGCCGAGCGTGCGGCCGGCCGGGAGGAGGCCGAGGGCATCGAAGCCTCGGGCGTGGCGTGCGCCGAGCTCGACGCGGCGGGCGTGCGGGAGCTCGAGCCCGGCCTGGCGGATGCGATCGTCGAGGGGTGGCTGCTCGAGGACGGGTGGCGGCTCGACCCCTCGGCCCTCACGGTGTCGTTGGCGCTGACCCCCGGGGTCGACGTGCTCAGGCATCTGACCGTGCGGAGCCTCCTGGCCGCGGACGGACGCGTTCGAGGCGTGGTGACCGACGCGGGGACGATCGAGGCCGACGAGGTGGTGGTGGCCGCCGGGCCGTGGACCCCCTCGCTCCTGCGGCCGCTCGGCGTGAACCTCCCGGTCGTGGGCGCGAGGGGCTGGCTCGTCCACCTCGCCTGCGATGAGCCTCCGGTGGGCAGGCTGGTCGAGCGCGCAGGGTGGCACGCCGTCGGCGGGGAGGAGGCGATGTCTCGGCTCCTGGCGGCAGGGCTGGCCGAGGCGCTGCCGCGACCCGACGTCGGCACGCTGCTGCAGCCGAACGCCGACAGGACGGTCCTCGTCGGCGGGTCGCGGCAGCGCGTCGTGGCCCCGGAGCCCGAGGACCCCTCGGTGCCCAGAGAGCTGACCCGCCGCGCCGTGGAGCTCGCCCCGGCGCTTGGGAAGGCTCGGGTCCTCGGCTCGTGGTGGGGGATCCGTCCGATCACCCCGGACGGCCGGCCGATCGTCGCCCGCGTCGGGGAAGGGGTCGTGGTGGCCACCGGGCACGGCTCGCAGGGCGTGATCCTGGGGGGAGGGACCGCCCGACTGGTGGGCTCGATCCTCGCGGGCGATGAGCCGCCGTTCGACGCGACCCCGTTCGCGCTCCGCTGAGCTCAGTCGCGGTCGAGGTCGTGGAGCCGCTCGTCCGAGATCCCGAAGAAGTGCGCCACCTCGTGGATCACGGTCTCCTGCACCACTCGGGTGACGTCCTTCTCGTCCCCGGCCTCCTCCTCGATCACGCGTCGGAACAGCCGGATGCGGTCGGGCAGCACCCCAAAGTAGTCCGCGCCGCGATCGGTGAGCGGGATGCCCTCGTAGAGCCCCAGGAGGTCGGGGTCGTCCTCGGGAGGCTCCTCCTCCACGATCACGGCCACGTTGTCGAGCCGCTCACGGACCCACGCGGGCAGCCCGGCCATCGCCTCGTCCACCAGCTCCTCGAAGCGCCTCCGCTCCATCAGACCCACCCCGAGAACCAGATGCGCGCGTCCCAGGCCTCCTTGCCGATCGGCTCGCCGATCAGCACCGGCCAGAAGAAGAGGAACAGGGCCACGGCCACCGCGATCGCCACCCCCACGGCGGGGCCGAGCGAGGCGCGCTCGGCGACGCGGATCCGCGCGATGTCCCGCAGGACGTACGTCGCCCCCAGCGCGAGGAACGGCGTGAGCGGGACGATGTAGAAGAGGAACAGCGGGCGCGAGACGAACAGCCACGGCACGTAGAGGAAGAGCACGGGGACCAGGATCGCCCCCGCCCGCCAGTCGCGCTGCCCCCACCACCCCAGGGCGAGGTAGGGGAGGAACAGCAGCGAGCCCCAGAAGAGGAGCGGGTTGCCCACCCCCAGGATCTCGGC
>DATKBL010000052.1:0-5851 GCA_035513995.1 Actinomycetota bacterium | reverse complement strand
TGCCTTGTCCTGGAGCCAGGCCGCCTCCAAGAGCGTGCCGCCCACGCAGGCCCGGATGTCGTGGCGGGCCAGCAGCGGGAGCTTCTCCTCGACGCTCGGATCGAGGTAGGCCGTCCCCCACCCGAGCTTCCAGAGGTCGATCGACCCGGCAGCCACGGAGAGGAGCGCCTCGACCTCGGAGACCGGCGACCCTTTGTCCAGCACGTGGGTCAGCCCGATGGCCCGAGGCTTGTCCGCGCGGGGAGGGAGGTCGAGGAACCCGGGCCTGCTCACGTTCTCCTATGGTAGACGCTCGTTCATCCTGGTCCAACCCGCGGGCTCAGCCCTGGAGCTTGGCGATGACCGAGTCGGCCACGTCGCTCGTCCCCACGGCCGTCGGGTCGTCACGGTTGGGCTTCATGTCGTAGGTGACGCTCTTCCCCTCGGCGATCACCGCGGCCAGCGCCGCCTCGAGCCGGTCGGCCGCCTCCCGCTCCTCGAGATGTCGCAGCATCAGCATCCCCGACAACATCATCGCCATCGGGTTGACCTTGTTCATCCCCTTGTACTTCGGGGCGCTGCCGTGGGTGGCCTCGAACACGGCCACCTCGTCGCCGATGTTGCCTCCGGGGGCGACGCCGAGCCCGCCGATCAGCCCGGCGGCCAGGTCGGAGATGATGTCCCCGTAGAGGTTGGGGAGGACGAGCACGTCGTACTCCTCGGGGCGCGAGACGAGCTGCATCGAGAGGTTGTCCACGATGCGGTCCTCGAACTCAATGTCGTCGTACTCCTCGGCCACCTTCCGCGCGGTCTCCAGGAAGAGCCCGTCGGAGAACTTCATGATGTTGGCCTTGTGGACGGCAGTCACCTTCGAGCGACCCTCGCGCCGCGCGTACTCGAGGGCGAAGCGCACGATCCGCTCGGTGCCGGTCACCGAGATCGGCTTGATCGAGATGCCGGCGTCGTCGCGGATCCTCGTCCCCGTCAGCTCCTCGATCACCTCGATCAGGCGCTTCGTGTCCTCGGCCCCTTGCTCGAACTCGATCCCCGCGTAGAGGTCCTCGTGGTTCTCGCGGACGACGACGAGGTCCACGTTCTCGTAGCGGGAGCGCACGCCCGGGTACCACTTGCATGGGCGCAGGCACGCGTACAGGTCGAGCTCCTTCCGCAGCGCCACGTTGACGCTGCGGAACCCTGTTCCCACCGGCGTGGTGATCGGCCCCTTGATGGCGACGCCGCTGCTGCGGATCGACTCGAGGACGTCGTCGGGCAGCGGCGTGCCGTACTTGTCCATAACGTCGGCGCCGGCCTCCTGCTCGTCCCACTCGAACTCGACGCCGGTGGCCTCGAGCACCCGGCGGGTGGCCTCCGAGAGCTCGGGGCCGACCCCGTCACCGGGGATGAACGTCACGCGATGGGCCATGTGGGCTTCCTCCTCGGTCGGTCGGCCCATCATATCGACCATCGTCCGGCGGCCGCCGCGGCGTCCCCTGCTAGACTCGACCGCAGGACCGCCCCAGAGGAGGAGCCGTGACGGAGAAGGGCCTCGCGGACGTCGTCGCAGCCCAGACGAGGGTCTCCGACATCGACGGGAAGCTCGGCAAGCTCTGGTACGTGGGCTACGACATCCACGACCTCGCCGAGTACTCCACGTTCGAGGAGACCGTCTTCCTGCTCCACAACTCCCGTCTCCCGACGGGCGAGGAGCTCGAGCAGTACACCGAGAGGCTCGTGGAGGAGCGCGAGCTCGAGGACTTCACGAAGGGACTCTTCCCCACGTTCGCGGAGGTCTCCGCCCCGATGTCGATGCTCCGGACCGCCGTCTCGGCGGCCTCGGCCTACGACCCCGACGGCTGGGACCACTCCGCCGAGGGGAACGAGCGCAAGGCGCTCCGGCTCACCTCGCGCATCGCGACCATGATCGCCACCTACCACCGGATACGGAGCGGCGAGGAGCCGATCCCTCCCGACCCCAAGCTCCCGCACGCCGCCAACTTCCTGGCGATGCTCACGGGCGAGGAGCCCGACGAGGAGGCTGCCCGAGCGCTCGACATCTGCCTGATCCTCCACGCCGACCACACGATGAACGCCTCGACCTTCGCGGCCCGCGTGGTGGCCTCGACCCTCTCGGACATGCACTCGGCCATCACCGCCGCGATCGCCGCGCTGAAGGGCCCGCTCCACGGCGGCGCCAACGAGCGCGTGATGGAGATGCTGCTCGAGATCGGCGAGCCGGAGAAGGGCGGCGAGCACGTCCGGAAGCTGCTCGGCGACGGCGAGCGCATCATGGGGTTCGGCCACCGCGTCTACAAGACCGAGGACCCGCGGGCCACGCACCTGCGGCGCCTCTCCCGCGAGCTCGGCGAGCGCGCCGGCGACACCCGCTGGTTCGAGATCTCCGAGCGGATCGAGCAGGCCGTGATGGATGAGAAGGGCCTCTACCCGAACGTCGACTTCTACGCCGCCTCGGTCTACTACTACATGGGCATCCCGATCGACCTGTTCACGACGGTTTTCGCCGCGAGCCGCGTGGCCGGATGGACGGCCCACGTCCGCGAGCAGCTCGCGGACAACCGCCTGATCCGGCCGGAGTCCGAGTACATCGGCCCGCGAGACCAGGGCTACGTGTTAATCGAGGAGCGCCGATGAAGATCTCGGACATCATGACCGAGGCGGCGGTCACCGATCGCCCCGACGACACGCTCGCCTCGGCGGCCGCCAAGATGTGGGAGCAGCAGACCGGGTCGCTGCTGGTCCTCGACGACCAGGGCCTCGTGGGGATCATCACCGAGCGGGACATCCTGAAGGCGGTCGCCGGCGGAACCGACCTCGGCTCGACCCGTATCTCCCAGGTGATGACCAGGGACCTCATCACGGTGGATCCCGGTACCTCCCTGCGCGAGGCGGCCGGGATCATGACCGAGAAGTGGATCCGGCACCTCCCCGTCCTCCAGGGCGGGAAGCTGGTCGGGATCGTCTCCCAACGCGACCTCTCCGGCGTGCTGGCGGCGGCGCTGAACGAGCCGGAGGGGCTCCACCGCCTGATCGAGTCCAGCGGCCTCGTCCGCGATCAGCGGCTGAAGCGCATCGAGGCCGGGGACCTCGACTGAACCGGCCTTGACCTACTCGATCATCGCGCGGGATCCGGACACCGGTGACATGGGCGTCGCGGTCCAGAGCCGCTGGTTCTCCGTCGGCAGCGTGGCCTCCTGGGCCGAGCCCGGCGTCGGCGCGGTCGCCACGCAATCGATCGCGGATCCCTCGTACGGTCCCAAGGGGCTCGACCTGATGCGCGAGGGCGTGGCGGCGCCCGATTCGCTCCGCCGGCTCCTGGACGGGGACGAGCGCTCCGCGATCCGCCAGGTCGCGATGGTGGATGCGCGAGGGCGGGTCGAGGCCCACTCCGGGGGAGGCTCGGTCCCCGCATTCGGCCACGTCGTCGGCGAGGGCTACTCGTGTCAGGCCAACATGATGGAGCGGGACACGGTCTGGGACGCGATGGCGCGCGCCTACGAGGGGTCCGAGGGCGACCTCGCGGCCCGCCTCATGGCCGCCCTCCGCGGCGCCGAGGGGGAGGGCGGCGACATGCGCGGTCGCCAGTCGGCCGCCATCCTCGTGGTCGGAGGCGAACGTGGCGACCGTCCGTGGGAGCGGAAGATGGATCTCCGCGTCGAGGACCACGCCGATCCCGTCGGGGAGCTCGAGCGCCTGGTCACGGTCAAGCGCGCCTACGACCTGATGGAGCGGGGGGAGATCATGGCCGTGACCGGCGACGCGGAGGCCGCCGCGCAGGCCTACCGCGAAGCCGTGGCGCTGGTACCGGGCGACGACCAGCCGGCGTTCTGGTGCGCACTCGTCCTCCTCGGAACGGGCGACGAGGAGGGGGCGAGGGCGATGATGGCCAGGGCGTGCGGCGCCGAGCCTCGCTGGCGCGACTTCCTCGATCGAGTGATCGTCGCCGGTCTGTTCGTGGGCGACCTGGACGCGGTCCGCGCCATCCTCCCCCGCTGAGCCACCTCGGTCACGGCCTGGGCAGCAGGCCCGACCCCTCGATGACCGAGCGCACCGCGGCCTCCCGGCCCAACCCCATCACGTGCACGCCCCGGATCCCCGGGATCGACCGCAGGCCCTCCACGATCTCGACCGTCAGCCGCACCCCCTCGGCCGGGGCGTCCTCGCCAGCATCCTCCAGCCGGCCCACCACCGCGTCGGGGACCACGACGCCCGGGAGGCGCTCCTGCATGAACCGGACCGAGCCGAGGCTCCGGGGCGGCGCCACCCCGACGAGGACGAACGCCCGCTCGAAGATCCCCCGCGGGCGGAGGCGGTCGGCCCACTCGCCCAGCCCCACGAGGTCGTAGACGATCTGCGTCTGCACGAAATCGGCCCCCGCCTCGATCTTCGCCTCGAGACGCCCGGGGTCGTAGCGCTCTGCCAGCGGCACGTCGGCCACCCCCACGAAGTACCGCGGCGCGGGGTCCGCGGCGGCGCCCGAGAGCAGGCGACCGTCGTCTCGCATCGAGGTCACGAAGCGCACGAGCTCGAGGACATCGAGATCCTTTACCTCGACGGCGTCGGGGTGATCGCCGATCGCGGCCGGGTCGCCCGTCAGGCAGAGGACGTTGCGCGCGCCGAGCGCCCACGCCCCGAGGAGGTCGGCTGTGATCGCCAGCCGGTTCCGATCGCGCACGGTGACCTGCACCACCGGCTCGAGCCCCTCCCCGGCCACGAGCGCGGCGCCCGCGACCGAGGACATGTGCGCCGAGGACGAGGGGTTGTCGGTGACGTTGACGGCGTCCGCGTAGCCGGCGAGGTCGCGAGCCTGCCGGCGCACCGCCTCGGCATCGGCCCCTCGCGGGGGCACGACCTCGGCCGTCACCGCGAAGACTCCGTCGTGGAGGAGGCGCTCGAGACGGCTGTCCGACCTGAGCGTCATCCGCCGGCGAGCCGCTCCGCCGCCGTCACCGTGTTGACGAGCAGCATCGCCACGGTGAGCGGGCCGACGCCGCCGGGGACGGGGGTGATCCAGCCGGCCACCTCGCGCGCGCTCTCGAAGTCCACGTCCCCGACGAGCCCCTCCTCGGTGCGGTTCACGGCGACGTCGATCACGGCCGCCCCGGGCTTCACCATGTCGCCCGTCACCGTGCCCGGGCGGCCGGCCGCCGCGACCAGGATGTCCGCGCGCCGGGTGTGGGACGCGAGGTCGCGCGTGCGCGTGTGGCAGAGGGTGACGGTGGCGTTCCCGCGAGGGGACTTCTGGGCGAGCATCATCGAGAGCGGCATCCCCACGAGCGCCCCTCGGCCCACGATCACCACCTCCTGCCCCTCGATGGAGATGCCGGTCCGTGCCAGCATCTCCACGATCCCGAAGGGGGTGGCGGGCAGGTAGGTCGCCTCTCCCCGCACGAGCCTGCCCACACTCGCGGGCGTGAGCCCGTCCACGTCCTTCGCGACCGAGAGCGTCTCGTGCACCGCGAGCGTCGAGATCTGGAAGGGCAGGGGCAGCTGCACGAGGATCCCGTGGACCGCGGGATCGTCGCCCAGGTCGCGGATCAAGCCGAGGAGATCCTCTTCGGCGGCATCCCTGGGGAGCTCGTGACGCTCGGAGCGGATCCCCACCTCGGCGCACGCCTTCTGCTTGGCCTCCACGTAGATGCGGGAGGGCTCGTCGTCGCCGACGAGCACGGCGGCCAGCCCGGGGGTGACCCCCCGCCGGGCCAGCGCCTCGACCCGGCCGGCCACCTCGGATCGGATGTCGGCCGCGATCGCCCTGCCGTCGATGATGCGCGCGGTCATGCGGCGCCCATCCTACCCATCCGCTCAGAGGATCTGGGAGAGGAACAGCCGCCCGCGGTCGGTCTCGGGCTTCGTG
>DATKBL010000051.1:0-10656 GCA_035513995.1 Actinomycetota bacterium | reverse complement strand
GATGGTCCAGTTCAAGCCCTACTTCCTCGGGGAGCAGAATCCCCCGTACCCGCGGGCGGCCAGCGCGCAGAAGTCGTTCCGGACCACCGACATCGACCTCGTGGGGCACACCGACCGCCACCTCACGTTCTTCGAGATGCTGGGCAACTTCTCGTTCGGCGACTACTTCAAGGAGGAGGCCGTCCGCTACGCCTGGGACCTGGTCACCGAGGGGTTCGGGCTCGATCCGGATCGCCTGTGGGCCACCGTGTTCGAGACCGACGACGAGGCCGAGGAGATCTGGAAGGCGTACCTGCCGGCCGACCGCGTCGTCCGCAGGGGAAAGGCCGACAACTTCTGGTCGATGGGGGTGGCCGGTCCTTGCGGCCCGTGCTCGGAGATTTTCGTGGACCGCGGCCCCGAGCACGGCGAAGAGGGCGGGCCCGAGGTCGACGAGGACCGCTACCTCGAGATCTGGAACCTCGTCTTCATGCAGAACGAGTGCGACGCGGCCATCGAGGTCGCCGGCGACCTCCCCCGAAGAAGCATCGACACGGGGATGGGCCTGGAGCGTATGGCGGTCGTGCTCCAGGGCGCGGGGTCGGCCTTCGAGACCGACCTGATGCGGCCGCTGCTGGAGGAGGCCGAGCGGCTCACCGACCGCCGCTACGGGGCCGACGAGGGCGACGATGTCTCGCTTCGGATCCTCGCGGAGCACGGCCGGGCCACCACCTTCCTGATCGCCGACGGCGTGGTGCCCTCGAACGAGGGGCGGGGCTACGTGCTCCGCCGCATGCTTCGGCGGGTCGTCTCGCACGCGCGGCGGCTCGGGGTGCAGGGCGACGTCCTCCCCCCTCTCGTGGAGCGGACCGTGGAGCTCCTCGGCGAGGTGTACCCGGAGCTCGTGGAGAGGCGCGCCTTCGTGCTCCAGGTCGCGACGTCGGAGGAGGAGCACTTCGCGCGCACCCTGGCCCAGGGGATGGAGCTGTTCGAGCGCGAGGCCGGTCGCGTGCGGCAGACGGGGGAGCGCTCGTTCCCGGGCGAGGCGGCGTTCCTGTACCACGATACCTACGGCTTCCCGATCGAGCTCACCCAGGAGCTGGCCCGCGAGCACGGGCTCGAGGTCGACCAGGCGACCTTCGAGCGATTGATGGATGAGCAGCGTTCGCGGGCGCGCGACTCCGTGAAGGGCGGAGCCGACGAGCGCGCGCTGGTCGAGGTGGCGCGCGCGGCGGGGCCCACCGAGTTCGTGGGGTACGCCGACGCCTCGGCCGAGGGCACGGTCGTGGGCCTCGTCCGGGAGGGCGAAGGGGTGGAGGCCGCCGGCGAGGGCGACGAGGTCGAGATGGTCCTCGACCGCACCCCGTTCTTCGCGGAGGGAGGAGGGCAGGTCGGCGACGCGGGGTCGATCCGGACCGACACCGGGGTGATCGCCGTGGCCGACACGATCCTCGGGCCCGGCGAGATCGTCGTGCACCGCGGGACGGTGGCACAGGGCGAGGTCCGCGCCGGGCAGGAGGCGCACGCCGAGATCGACGTCCCCAGGCGCGAGGCAACCGCGCGCTCGCACACGGGAACGCACGTCCTCCACTGGACGCTCCGACACCTCCTCGGCGAGCACGCCCGTCAGGCCGGGTCGCTCGTCGCGCCGGGTCGCCTCCGCTTCGACTTCACGCACTTCGAGGGTCTCTCGCCCGACCTGCTCGAGGAGGTCGAGGCCGCGGCCAACGCGAGGCTGGGCGAGGACTCCTCGGTCCGGGCCTACGAGACCACCTTCGAGTACGCACGCTCCCAGGGGGCGATCGCTCTGTTCGGCGAGAAGTACGGGGACATGGTCCGGGTGGTGGAGGTCGGCGACTACTCGGTCGAGCTCTGCGGAGGCACGCACGTGGCCCACACGGGCGAGGTCGCCCTGATGGTGCTGGGCTCGGAGGGCAGCATCGGCTCGGGGCTCCGCCGGGTGGAGGCGCTGGTCGGCCCCGACGCCCTGGCTCACGTGCACGCCGACCGTCGCCTCCTCGAGGAGCTGACGGCGATCCTGGGGGCCCAGGACCCTCGGCAGGCCTTGGAGCGGGCGCGCCGCGCGGTGGCGCACATCAAGGAGCTGGAGAGCCAGCTCGGGACGCTCCGCCAGCAGGAGCAGGGCGAGATCGTGGACACCCTCCTCGAGGGGAAGGCCGACGTGGGTGGGGTCTCCCTGGTGGTTGCGCACGTGGACGAGGACCCCGGGGTGCTTCGGGAGATGGCGCTGAAGCTGCGCGACCGGCTTCAGGGGGGCCCGGGGGCCGCGGTCCTGGGCACGGCCGACGGGAAGAAGGCCACGCTGGTGGCGGCGGTCACCCCCGAGCTCCTCGACCGAGGGGTGACGGCCCCGGGTCTGCTCGAGGAGGCCGCCCGCGCCGTCGGAGGCGGCGCGGGCGGCAAGGACCATCTCGCGTTCGCGGGCGGGGGGACCCCGGGCGCCCTGGACGAGGCGCTCCGCGGCGTGCCCGCCCGCCTGCTGGCCCTCCTCGGGGGCTGAGACCGTGCCGGGGAGGGTGCTCGGCCTCGACGTGGGCAAGGCGCGCATCGGCGTGGCCGTGTCCGACCCCGACCGCACCGTGGCCCTCCCGGCGGGGACGATCCGCGTCGCGGGAGGGATCCAGGACCTCCGGGCCGTGGCGGAGCTCGTCGAGCGCTACGAGGTGGCGGAGGTGGTCGTGGGCCTCCCGCTCTCGCTGTCGGGGGAGCGAGGGCCGGCGGCGCGCCACGCCGAGGAGCTCGCCGACGGCCTCCGGGCGATCCTGGAGGTCCCCGTCCACCTCCAGGACGAGCGGCTCAGCACCGTTGAGGCCGAACGGGGGCTCACCGCCGCCGGCGCCGACGGCCGGGCGCGCCGGCGGTCGGTGGACCAGGCGGCCGCCAGCATCATCCTGCGCGGCTACCTGGACCGGACGAGCGGATGATCCTCTCGCGGCCCCTGGTATCCTGCGTGGATGCTTGATCCCCCCGGGGCCACGCGCACCAGAAGCCGCGCCCTGAGGGTTCTCGTCGTCCTCTTGCTGGTCCTGGCCCTCCTGCTGGCCGGCGCCTTCGGCTTCTACGTCTGGGCCACCGGCTCCGCGGGACCGTCGCGGCCAGTGACGGTGGACATCCCCCAGGGCGCCACCGTCTCCCAGATGGGGGACACCCTCCAGGAGGCCGGCGTGATCCGCTCTGCGCTGATGTTCGGGCTCACCGTCCGCCTTCGAGGGATCGGGGGAGAGCTGAAGGCCGGGAGCTACGAGATGCGGACGAACATGCGCCTCTCGGAGGCGCTCGAGGTGCTCCGGGCGGGGCCGCCCCCGGAGGCGCTGCCGCTCTCGGTGACCGTGCCCGAGGGCCTGCGGGTCGAGCAGGTGGCCGAGGTCGTGTCCGAGGGGCTCGGGGTGAGGCGCGGAGCATTCCTCCGCGCCGCCGAGAGCGGGGAGTGGGCGATCGAGCCGTACCTCCCGGAGGGGACCGAGTCGGTGGAGGGGTTCCTGTTCCCCAAGACCTACGACTTCCCCGATGGCGTCCGCGCCGGGCGGGTGGTGGCCCGGATGCTGCAGCAGTTCGAGAACGAGGTGGAGGGGGTCGACTGGGCCCGGGCGGAGGACCTCGCGCTCGAGCCGTACGAGGTGGTGGTCCTCGCCTCCCTGATCGAGCGCGAGGCCCGGGTGGCCAAGGACCGACGTAAGGTCTCCGCGGTGATCCACAACCGTCTCGAGCTGGGGATGGCCCTCGAGATCGACGCCACGGTCCAGTACGGGCTCCCCGAGCACAAGGAGCGATTGACCTTCGACGATCTCGAGTACGAGAGCCCCTACAACACCTACCTCTTCGTCGGTCTGCCCCCCGGCCCGATCGCGAGCCCGGGTCTCGCCTCGATCGAGGCCGCGATGAACCCCGCGAACGGCGACTGGCTCTACTACGTCCTGATCGACCCGGAGACGGGCGAGCACGCGTTCGCGGAGACCTACGACGAGTTCCTCGAGTACCGGGAGCAGGCCGGCCTGGGGTGAGCGGGACCGGCCCCTCCGTCTACGGCGTGCTGGGTTGGCCGGTCGGGCACAGCGCCTCCCCGGCGATCCACGCGGCGGCGTTCGAGGCTCTCGGGATCCCGGCGACGTACCTCCGGCTCCCCGTGCCGCCGGGGCGGGCGGCGGGAGCCGTGGAGGGGCTGCGGGCCCTGGGCGCTCGCGGGGCCAATGTGACCGCACCTCACAAGACGGCGATCGCCGGCCTGTGCGACCGTCTCGACGCCTCCGCGCGGGTCGCCGGCTCCGTCAACACCCTGGTGGTCGAGGATGGCTCGATGATCGGCTACGACACCGACGCCGAGGGGCTGCGGCTCTTCCTGGAGGACGACGCCTCGGTGGATCTCTCGGGGATGACGGCTCTCGTGCTCGGCGGCGGGGGAGCGGCGCGCGCGTGCGCCGTCGCCCTGTCGGGGCGGGCGGGGCGCCTCGTGGTCGCCGCGCGGGACGCGAGGGCCGGTGCCGATGTGGCCGGTCTGTTCGAGGGCCCGACCACCGTCGTCCCCTTCGCCGAAGCGGCCGAGCAGGAGGCGGCCCGTCTCGTCCTCAACGCGACCCCCCTCGGGTGGCGCGACGAGCGGGTACCGGTCATCCCCCGGGCCGGGCAGATCGTCGTGGACCTCGTGTACCGTGAGACGCCTCTGCTCCGGAGCGCCCGGGCGGCGGGAGCCGCGGCCCACGACGGGCGGGGGATGCTGCTGCGGCAGGCCGCCCTGTCGTTCCGGCTGTGGACGGGGCTCGAGGCGCCTCTCGAGGCGATGCTGCGAGGGCTGGATCGCGCCCTTCCCCCGATCACCTGACGCCAGCGCTCTCCTCCCTCAAGGTGTCGCGCGCGAGCGCCGATGTGAAGGAAGACATGCCTGGGGAAACCATCGACTTCGGGGCGCTCGCCGCGCGCCTCGCCGACATCGACGGCGTCCGCGTCTGTCTCCTGATGTCGCGGGACGGGCTGACGCTCGGCGTCCACCCCGCCGACCGGGAGGAAGCGGCCCGCGCCGTGTGGGAGCGGATGCATTCGATCGGAGACCCTGAGCGAGGCTTCCTGACCGTCGGCGACGAGCTCTGGATCGTCACGCGACGGGGACCGTACGCGGGGATCGTCGTCGCCGGGCCCTCGGCTACCCCAGGCTTGCTGCTCGATCGGCTGGAGTTCTCGCTGCGAGCGGCTGAGGAGCTGAGGCTCCGAGAGGGTTCGGCGGCGGCGGCCCCCCGTACCGAGGGGAGCCGGAAGCCACGGACGCCCCTGCACCCCGAGATCGAGCTGGTGCCGCATTCGGCCCCGTCGCTCGAGCCGGAGGGAGAGGTCGCGGCCGACGCGGTATCGGCTGCCATCCAGATCGCGAGCATGCGGGAAGGGACGCTCACCCGGCGGCCGTCCGACCCCGCGCCGGGCGGCAACGGGAACGGCAACGGCAGCGCTGTGAGGGAGGCGGCGGAGCTGAAGCTGAGGCCCCTCGAGACCGAGGCTGCCCCACAGGTCGACCCCCAGCCCGAGCCCAAGCCCGAGCCCAAGCCCGAGGTGGAGCCCGTCCCCGAGCCGGAGCCGGAACCCGAGGTGGAGATCGAGATCCGCCCCGTCCCGGACGACGAGGTCCACGCCGAGATCGAGATCGAGATCGAGCCGGGCGAGGACCCCGCTTCGGAGCCCGCCGAGCGGCCCTTCTTCCCCGCACGAGGGGATGAGCGGGAGGTGGATCCGGTGGCGCTCGCAAGAGAGTTCAAGAACCTCTTCGATCGCCCCGATGACTGATGGGACGAGCGCGAGGAATCTGATGCCAACGAAGGGGACCCGATGAGGAAGACGAAGGACCTCGGTGAGGTCCTTGTCGACGAGGGGCTGATCAGCGAGGGAGACCTCGGGAAGGCCCAGGAGGAGCAGGAGCGCAGCGGACGTTCGCTGGGCCGCGTGCTCCTCGACCTGAACCTCGTCGACGAGACGAAGCTCGTGGAGGCGCTCGCCCGCCAGATCGGGCTCGAGTTCGTCGACCTCGGCGACCAGCAGGTCGACGGGTCCGCGGTGGCGCTGGTCCCCGAGCAGGTGGCACGCCGTCACCGGGCCATCCCGATCTCTTTCGAGGACTCCACGCTCGTGGTGGCCATGTCCGACCCCTCCAACGTGATCGCGCTCGACGACATCCGCACGATCACCGGCTTCGAGGTGAGGGCGGTCGTGGCCACGGCAGCCGACGTGGACGCCGCGATCAACAAGTACGCGAAGCTCGACCAATCGGTCGAGGACATGGCCCACCAGGCGGCCGGCGCCGCCGACGAAGACCTCGGGCTCGACGAGATGCGCGCCGCCGTCGAGGAGGCGCCGATCGTCAAGCTCGTCAACCTCCTCATAACCCAGGCGGTGGCCGACCGGGCGTCCGATATCCACGTGGAGCCCACCGAGAAGGACGTGCGGATCCGCTATCGGATCGACGGCGTGCTCCACGAGGTGATGCGCTCCCCGAAGAACATCCAGAACGGCTTGGTCTCGCGCCTGAAGGTCATGGCCGACATCAACATCGCCGAGCGCCGGATCCCCCAGGACGGCCGCGTGAGCCTTTCGGTGGGGGGCAAGTCGGTGGACCTTCGTGTGGCCACCCTTCCCACCGTGTACGGCGAGAAGGTGGTCCTCCGGATCCTCGACAAGTCGAACGTGCTCCTCCGCCTCGACCAGCTCGGGTTCGTCGACGAGTCCTACGACCGCTACGAGACGGCCTTCCGGAAGCCTTACGGAACGCTCCTCGTGACGGGGCCCACCGGCTCGGGGAAATCAACGAGCCTCTACGCGACGCTCAACATGATCAACACGCCGGACAAGAACATCATCACGGTCGAGGATCCCGTGGAGTACCGGCTGGCCGGCATCAACCAGATGCAGGTGAACCCGAAGGCCGGGCTGACGTTCGCCAACGCGCTGCGATCGATCCTCCGTTCCGACCCCGACGTCGTGCTGATCGGTGAGATTCGGGACCGCGAGACTGCGCTGATCGCCGTCGAGGCGGCGATGACCGGGCACCTGGTCCTCTCGACCCTCCACACGAACGACGCGCCGTCGGCGGTCAGCCGACTGATCGAGATGGGCGTCGAGCCCTACCTGGTGGTCTCCGCGCTCGACTGCGTGGTGGCGCAGCGGCTGGCCCGAAAGCTCTGCGACCGCTGCAAGGAGGAGTACAAGCCGACCAAGGCCGAGCTCGCGGACGGTCGCCTCGGTGAGAAGGTCGAGCAGCTCTGGAAGGCGGTCGGATGCTCCCACTGCGGCAAGACCGGCTACCGGGGACGCCTCGGTCTCTTCGAGGTCATGGACATGAGCGAGGAGATCGAAAAGCTAACGATTGAGCATGGATCGTCCGAAGACATAAAGAGGACCGCGATCGAGCAGGGGATGACCACGCTGCTCGAGGACGGCCTGGAGAAGGTCAAGCAGGGGCTCACGTCCCTCGAGGAGATCTACAGGGTGGTGGCATGAACAGAACAGGAGAAGCCGGACTCCAGCAGGTGGCCAAGGCGGGCCGTCCTGCCGCGGAGCATCCCGACGTCCCGATCGCGACGCTCCTGGAGCAGGTCCTGCTCCGGGGCGCCAGCGACCTGCACCTCACGGCGGGGACCCCACCGACGATCCGCGTTAACGGAGCGCTGGTGCGGCTCGACGAGTACCCCGCGCTGCACCCGGAGCAGCTCCAACGGATGATCTACTCGATCCTCTCGCAGAAGCAGCGTGAGAAGTTCGAGGCCGAGATGGAGCTGGACACCTCCTACGCGCTGCCGGGCAAGTCCCGGTTCCGCGTGAACGTCTACTACCAGCGCGGCGCGATCGGCGGCGCGTTCCGGATGATCCCTTACGAGATCAAGTCGGTGGAAGAGCTCGGGCTGCCTCGGCAGGTCGAGATGTTCGCCCGCACCCCCAGGGGCATGGTCCTGGTCACCGGGCCCACGGGCTCGGGGAAGTCGACCACGCTGGCCACGCTCGTGGACGTCGTGAACCAGGAGCGCGACTCGCACATCATGACGGTCGAGGACCCGATCGAGTTCCTGCACCGCCACAAGCGGGCGATGGTGAACCAGCGCGAGGTGGGGCAGGACACGCTGGGGTTCGCTCAGGCTCTGAAGCACGTCCTTCGACAGGACCCCGATGTGATCCTCGTCGGCGAGATGCGCGACCTGGAGACGATCCAGACGGCGCTGACCGCGGCCGAGACCGGCCACCTCGTCTTCGCGACCCTGCACACGCAGGACGCGCCCCAGACGATCGACCGGATCATCGACGTGTTCCCGCCCTTCCAGCAGCAGCAGATCAGGGTGCAGCTCGCGGCCACCCTCCAAGGGGTCGTGACCCAGCAGCTGCTCCCCACGGCCGACGGCCAGGGGCGAGCGGTGGCGGCGGAGATCCTGATCGCCACCCCCGCGGTACGAAACCTGATCCGCGAGGCGAAGATCCACCAGATCTACTCCGCGATGCAGGCCGGCGGCAAGCTCGGCATGCAGACGATGGACGCGGCCCTGGCGCAGCTGGTGAGGTCGGGGAGCATCACCCACGAGACCGCCGTGAGCCAGTGCCACAGCCTGGAGGAGCTGAACAGGCTGCTCGGAAAACCGGTGGGGAGGTAAACCATGGCTGAGACCTACACGTATCGCGCACGAGACGCGGGCGGGACCCTGCGCACGGGCGAGCTCCAGGCCGACAGCGACGCGCTCGTGCTCTCGCGCTTGCGCGAGATGGGGTACGTCCCGCTCGAGGTCAAGATGAAGAGCTCCGGCCTTCAGCGAGAGTTCACCCTGCGTCCCGGCCGGGTGAAGCTGAAGGACCTCACGGTCTTCAGCAGGCAGTTCGCCACGATGATCAACTCCGGGCTGCCGCTCCTGCGGTGCCTGTCGATCCTGGAGCAGCAGACCACGAGCAAGGAGCTGACGAAGATCGTGGTGCAGATCCGCACCGAGGTGGAGCAGGGGAGCTCGCTCTCACAGGCGCTCGCCCAGCACCCCAAGGCGTTCTCGAAGCTCTACGTGGCGATGGTGCGCGCCGGCGAGACGAGCGGCTCGCTCGACGGCGTGCTGCTCCGGGTCGCCGACACGCTCGAGAAGGAGGTCGCCCTCCGCCGGAAGGTGAAGTCGGCGATGACCTACCCGACCGTGGTGTTCGCCCTGGTCGTGGTGATCCTGGTGGCGATGCTCGTCTTCGTGGTCCCCACGTTCGAGCAGCTCTACAAGGACCTCGGGGGCAGCCTTCCCGCGCCGACCAAGCTCCTGATCGGAGCGTCACAGATCGTCAGGAAGTACTTCCTGTTCGTCATCGGGGGCGTGGCCCTCACGATCTGGGGCCTCCGCCGGTGGATCCTGACCGAGAAGGGGCGCCGGCTGTTCGACCGGTTCAAGCTGAAGATCCCGATCTTCGGCGGCCTCTTCCACAAGTCCTCGCTGTCGCGGTTCGCGCGGACCCTGGGTGTGCTGTCGCGATCGGGCGTGCCGATCCTCCAGGCCCTCGACATCGTCGCCGAGACCGTGGGCAACACGGTCATGGCCGACGCGGTGCGGGACATCCAGTCGAGCGTCAAGGAAGGGGAGAGCCTCACGAAGCCCCTGTCGCGCCACGAGATCTTCCCGCCGATGGTCGTCCAGATGATGGCGGTCGGTGAGGAGACGGGCGCGCTCGACACCATGCTCGAGAAGATCGCGGACTTCTACGACGCTGAGGTGGAGGCTACGGTGGACTCTCTGACGGCGCTGATCGAGCCGCTGCTCATCGCGGTCGTCGGCGGCACCGTCGGCGTCATCGTGATCTCGCTGTACCTGCCGCTGTTCAAGATCTTCGAGCTGATCCAATAGCCGCGGCGCACACGTACCTCGTTGGAGGCGGGGCCCTCGGGCCCCGCCTCCAACTTTTTTCTCAACCCGACTCGGAGGGGTGCCGATGAAGGGAGTACGGAAGAACTGCAGTAGACCTATAGGAGGTGAACATGCTGCAGGCAATGCGCAAGAGGATGGAGGACGACAAGGGTTTCACGCTCATCGAACTCATGGTCGTCGTCCTCATCATCGCGATCCTGATCGCGATCGCAATCCCCACGTTCCTCGGGCTTCGTCAGCGGGCGCAGGACCGGGCCGCTCAGTCGGACCTTCGGAACGCCCTGACGGCCGGGAAGGCGTTCTTCACCGACGGGGACACCTACACCGGCTTCACCGCCGCAGCGGGCCAGGCCATCGAGCCTTCCCTCACGTGGGTCGCTGGCGGGCCTGCCGTCCAGGGTAGCGTTCACGTGAAGCTTGTGAGCGCAACCGACCTGGTTCTGTCGACCCTGTCGGCGAGCGGATCGTTCTTCTGCATCGCTGATAGCTCGACCGTGGGTACTAACCGTGGAGACACGGATGCCGTGACGTTTGCGGGCTGCGGTCCGGACGACTGGTAGGGGATCGCTGCAACACCCTGAAGAGGGCGGCCTCCGGGCCGCCCTCTTCTCTATTCACGCTTAGGTCGGACGCGGGACCGACCGATAGATGAACCAGGAGCGGCATCCGGCCGTTCCTCAACGACGCTGGGATGAAGATGCTGCGAAGGCTGAGAGAGCGAGACCCCGAGGCGGGGTTCACGCTGGTGGAGATCTCCGTCGCGCTGGGCGTGCTGTTCGTCGCCATGCTGGCGATGGCTCAGACCGCC
>DATKBL010000050.1:0-14852 GCA_035513995.1 Actinomycetota bacterium | reverse complement strand
CCGATGGAGTACCCGGAAGACCTGCGCTACACCAAGGAGCACGAATGGGCGGCCGCCCAGGAGGGCGGTCGCGTCCGCGTCGGGATCACCGACTTCGCGCAGGACGCCCTGGGGGACGTCGTCTACGTGGACCTGCCGGAGGAGGGCACAGAGGTGCGCGCCGGCGAGCCCTTCGGCGAGGTCGAGTCGACGAAGTCGGTCTCCGACATCTTCAGTCCCGTCACCGGCCGCGTGGTCGAGCGGAACGCGAGCCTCGAGGACCAGCCCGAGATGGTCAACGAGGACCCCTACGGGGAGGGGTGGATGGTCGTGGTCGAGATGACCGAGTCGTCCGAGCTCGAGGGGCTCCTCGACGCCGAGGGGTACCGGGCCTTCGCCGAGGGCGGCGACGCGGAGGGCTGAGTCCTCGCGCCCTCGTTGACCGTTCTGAGGACGTCGGATACAGTCGCCTCAGCCTCACCCTGAGGCTTGGGGTCGGATCGGAGGCCGAGGTTGCGCTGCACCCGCTGCGGTGAGCAGAACCCAGAGGACGCGCGCTTCTGCGCGCACTGCGGCCTCGCCCTTCAGGAGGACACCACCGTCGGCCTCGTCGCCGCCGAGATCGAGGACGAGGCGGGGGAGGAGGTCTACCTCCCTCTCGACGAGCTGCAGCCCGGGCAGGCGCTCCTCGTCGTGAAGAGGGGGCCGAACGCGGGCTCCAAGATCCTCGTGGACAAGGACGTGACCACCGCGGGCCGCCACCCCGAAAGCGACATCTTCCTCGACGACATCACGGTCTCGCGGCGCCACGCGGAGTTCCGCAGGAAGGACGGGAGGTTCTTCATCCACGACATGGGGAGCCTGAACGGCACCTACGTCGACCGCGACCGCGTGGACAGCACCCAGCTCGCCAGCGGCGACGAGGTCCAGATCGGCAAGTTCAAGCTGGTCTTCTTCATGGGGGAGTGATGGCGGGGAAGGAGCACCTGTCCATCGGAGAGGTCCTCGTCTCGCTGAAGCCGGAGTTCCCCGACGTCACCATCTCGAAGATCCGGTTCCTCGAGAGCGAGGGTCTGATCGATCCCGACCGGACCGAGTCCGGGTACCGGAAGTTCTCGGAGCGGGACGTCGAGCGCCTCCACGAGATCCTGCGGCTGCAGCGCGACGAGTACCTCCCCCTCAAGGTGATCCGCGAGCGGCTCGACAGCGGCCCCGAGCGGAACGGCCCCCGCTCCGAATCGCCGCCGCGGCGCGACGAGCCGGCCCCCGAAGACGAGATGGCGCTCCCGGCCACCGACGTCCAGCTGACCTCCGAGGAGCTGGCGCAGGCCGGCGGGGTGGGCACCGAGCTCATCGATGAGCTCGAGTCGTTCGGCCTTCTGTCCTCGCGCTCGGTGAGCGGGGTCCGCTACTACGACGGCGAGAGCCTGGTGCTCCTGCGTGTCCTCAAGGACTTCTTCAAGTACGGCGTTGAGCCGCGTCACCTGCGCATGTACCGGCACTTCGCCGACCGTGAGGCCAGCTTCTTCCAGGCGATCGTCCTCCCGGTGCTGCGCCAGCGGAACCCCGACGCTCGGAAGGCCGCCTCGGAGTCGCTCAGCGACCTCGCGCGCATCTCCCGCCAGCTGAAGCAGGCCCTGCTGCGCGCGAACCTGCGCGACCACCTCGGGAACGGCTGAGCCCCCTCCGATGCGGCGGTTCCTCGGAGCGGTCCTGGCCGTGGCCATTGCTCCGGTTCTGCCGGCCGCCCCCGCGGACGGGCAGGCCGGTCCGCCTCCGACGCCGGTGCCCCCGGTGGGGTCCCCCTCGCCGTACCCGCAGTCGCTGGAGACCCCGGAGCCCTCGGCGAGGCCGCCGCGCGTCGCCGCCGCCTCGGTTGCGCTCGTGGACCTCGATGGTCGCCGGATCCTCTGGGAGCGGCGCGCGGGAGATCGCCGCCCCGTCGCCAGCCTCACGAAGATCATGACGGTGCTCGTGGCGCTGGAGTCGGCGGAGCTCCGCGACCTCGTGACCGTCAGCGAGCGCGCGGCGGGCCAGACCGGGTCGGAGCTGGGGCTCGTGCCGGGCGAGCGCATCCCACTCGAAGAGCTGCTCTACGCGCTCCTGCTCCAGTCGTCGAACGACGGGGCGATCGCCCTCGCGGAGCACCTCGGCGGGTCGGTCGAGCGGTTCGTGCGGCGCATGAACCGCCGCGGCCGGGAGCTCGGTCTTCGCGACACCGAGTTCCGCAGCCCTCACGGCCTGGACGATCGGGGATTCTCCACGGCGCGAGACCTGGCGGAGCTCACGGCCGAGGCCTTCACGCACCCGGCCTTCGTGCGCATCGCTCGCACCAAGCTCCGCGTGATCCCTGCGCCCCGAGGCCCGGCCCGGAGGATCCAGAGCCGCAACGCGATGCTCTGGCTGTACGAGGGGAGCGTGGGGGTGAAGACCGGCTTCACGTCGGCGGCCGGCTTCTGCCTCGTCGCCGCCGCCGAGCGGGACGGTCGTCGCTTCGCGGCGGTCTTGCTCGGCTCGCCCGAGGCGGCCTTCTCGGACGCGGCCGCCGTCCTCGACCACGGGTTCTTCGCCTGGCGGATCCGCACGCTGGTCGGAGAGGGAGAGCCGCTGCAGCCCCTTTCGATCGACGGCCGAGAGGTCCCGGTCGAGACCGGCGCGGCGATCGAGGCCCTGGTCCGCCGGGGACAGGGGTCGACGCTGCGCGTGCTCCCAGACCCCGCGTTCGGTCTCCCCGTGCGAGCCGGCGACGTCGTGGGCGAGGTGATCTCGCTCGTGGAGGGGGAGGAGGCGGGACGCGCGCCTCTCGTGGCGAGCGTGGATGTCGGGGCGGAGCCGACCCGCGGAGAGCTCCCACCGTGGTGGGATGAGCTCGTGGACTCGATCGCCTCCACGATCCCGCGATGGCTCGAGGCTGTCTTCTGAACGCCTCCACGGGTGGGGCGCGGGGCGCGGGTATGCTACGAGCGATGGAGGAAGGAGCACGCGTCCTCTACACCGAGGACGCGATCCAGCAGCGGGTCGGGGAGCTCGCCGCGGAGATCAGCCGCGACTACGCGGGTCGGGACCCCATCCTCGTCTCGGTCCTCAAGGGAGCCGCCTGGTTCCTCGCCGACCTGATGAAGGCGACCACGATCACCTGCCGGATGGACTTCATGGCGATCTCGTCCTACGGGGGCGCCGAGGAGAGCATGGGCGTGGTGCGCATCCTCCAGGACCTCGAGCTCGACATCGGGGGGCACCACGTGATCCTCGTCGAGGACATCGTGGACACGGGGCTGACCCTCTCGTACCTGCTCTCCACGCTGTCCTCCCGCGAGCCGGCCTCGATCTCGGTGTGCGCGCTGCTCGACAAGTCGGTGCGCAGGATCGCGCCGGTCGAGATCCGGTACCGGGGGTTCGACTGCCCCGACCGCTTCGTCGTCGGGTACGGGCTCGACCACGCCGAGCGCTACCGGAACCTCCGGTGCATCCTCGAGGTCGACCCGCAGGAGCTCGAGGAGGATCCGCTCGCGCTCGTCCCGCACCTCCAAAGACCCTCCTGAGCGAGGCGGTTGCCGCCCTCGGGGTCTGGGGATACAGTCGAGAGCCATGGTCGAGATGACGGTCGTCGGCGTCCGCGTGGAGCTGCCCGCCAACCAGCCCATCGTCTTGCTGAAGGAGACCGACGGCGAGCGGTACCTTCCCATCTGGATCGGGGCCGCGGAGGCGACGGCGATCGCCCTCGCGATGCAGGGCGTCACCCCGATGCGGCCCATGACCCACGACCTCTTCAAGAACGTGCTCGACGAGCTGCACGTCGCCCTGGAGAGGATCGAGATCACCGAGCTCCAGGAGGGCACCTTCTACGCGATGCTTCACCTCCAGCGGAACGGGTCGAGCCACGAGGTCTCCTCGCGTCCCAGCGACGCGATCGCGCTGGCCGTGAGGACGGGGGTCCCCATCTTCGCCTCCGAGGACGTGCTCGAGGCGGCCGCAGTCGAGATCCGCGAGGACGACGCCGAGGAGGAGGTCGAGCGCTTCAAGGCGTTCCTCGAGGACGTCACGCCGGAGGACTTCGCCGAGGAGTAGGGCTGGCTGGCTGGCCGCCCTGGCGGGCGACTATCATCGGCCGTGGCCGACGACCAGGCGCGTTTCGACGCCCTCCAAGCCAAGCTCGTCCCGCTCTGGGGCTCGATCGAGTCGTTCAACCCCGACCCGCAGACGATCGTCGTGGTCCCCGCGCTGCCTCCGGACATCTTCTGGGGCTCGCGGGTCCAGGCCTACGAGGAGCGCTACCTGTTCCTCCTCCTGCTCCTCCGCCAGCCGCGCGCCAGGATGATCTACCTGACCTCGCTCCCCATCGATCCGGCGATCCTCGACTACTACTTCGGGCTGCTGCTCGGCGTGATCCCCAGCCACGCCCGCGAGCGGCTGTTCACGCTGGCCCCCGGCGACGCATCCGACGCGTCGCTGAGCGACAAGGTGCTGGCACGCCCCCGGCTCCTGGAGCGGATCCGAGGCCTGATCCCGGACCCCGATCGCGCGCACCTGGTGCCGTTCTTCGCGACCGAGCGGGAGCGGCGGCTCGCGCTGGCGCTCGGGATCCCGATGTACGCCGCGGACCCCCGCTTCTCCCGGTTCGGGACCAAGAGCGGGTGCCGCCGTCTGTTCGCCGAGGAGGGGGTGGTCCACCCGGCCGGACGAGAGGACCTCCGCGACCTCGACGACGTGGTCGACGCCATCGTCGAGCTTCGGGCGGAGCGGCCGGGGATGCGGTCGGCCATCGTCAAGCACGACGAGGGGGTCTCGGGGATGGGGAACGCCACCGTGGCGCTCGAGGGGCTGCCCGAGCCCGGCAGCGCGGCGGCCGAGGAGGCCGTGGCGGATCGGGTGCGCGGGATGGCGACCGAGACGGGCGAGCCCGTGGAGACGTACGGCGAGCGCTTCGCGGCAGAGGGCGGGGTGGTGGAGGAGCGCGTGGAGGGGCCGGAGGTGCGCAGCCCGAGCGTCCAGATGCGTGTGACGCCGCTGGGGGTCCTGGAGATGCTCTCCACGCACGACCAGCTCCTGGGCGGCCCGAGCGGCCAGTCCTACCTGGGCGCGCGCTTCCCCGCGGACCCGGAGTACGCCACCGCGATCTCCCGGGAGGCGCGCAAGGTGGGGGAGCGGCTCGCCGCCGAAGGCGTGATCGGGCGCTTCGCAGTGGACTTCGTGGTTGTGCGGGGCGAGAAGGGGTGGGACCCGTTCGCCATCGAGCTCAACCTCAGGAAGGGTGGGACGACCCATCCCTTCCTGACGGTGCAGTTCCTCACCGACGGGGTCTACGACGAGGCCACGGGGGTGTTCACCGCCCCGAGCGGCAGGGCGAAGTCGTTCGTGGCGAGCGACCACGTCGAGTCGGACGCCTACCGGGGTCTGACCCCGACCGACCTGTTCGACGTGGCCGTCAGGCACGGGCTCCACTTCGACCCCGCGCGCCAGTGCGGCGTCGTCTTCCACATGATGACCGCCCTCCCCGAGTACGGGCAGACGGGGCTGACGGCGGTGGGGGACAGCGCCGAGGAGGCCGACGAGCTCTACCGCCGGACCGTCAGCGTGCTCGATGAGGAGACGCGGGGCGCCTACGCGCCGGATGCTTGACCCGTCACGCGGCCGGCGCTAGGCTCGGCCACACTCTCGTAATTACGGTAATGTGACTGGGAGAGGTGGCTCATGGCGACGACGACGGAGAACGGGTACCGCGCCCCCGAGGTGGTCAAGCTCGTCGGGGTGACCTACCGGCAGCTCGACTACTGGGCCCGCACCGAGCTCGTCAAGCCGAGCGTCCGCGACGCCAGCGGCTCGGGGACCCAGAGGCTCTACGGCTTCCAGGACCTCGTGCTGCTCCGCTCGATCAAGAACCTCCTGGAGACGGGGGTGACGCTCCAGAAGATCCGCAAGGCCGTGGACTACCTCCGCGAGCACCTGGGCGAGGCCCCCCAGGAGATGACCCTGATGTCCGACGGCCGGAACATCTACGCCGCCAAGTCGAGGGACGAGATCATCGACCTGATGCAGCAGGGCCAGGGGACGATGTTCACCCTCCAGGTGGATCGGGTGTGGACCGACCTCGAGAAGACGCTGGGGAGGAAGACCGGGAGTTGAGGGGTTCGACGCTCGACGGGGACCAGGCCCTCAAGAGCGAGATCGTCGATTTCGCCCACGCGAGCGAGCGACAGTTCGCCCAGCTCCTCGACTTCTACCAGATCGAATGGGAGTACGAGCCCCGCTCGTTCGACCTCGAGTTCGACCGTGACGGCAACGTCGTCCAGCGCTTCACGCCCGACTTCTACCTCCCGCAGTACGAGCTCTACATCGAGATCACCACGATGAACCAGAAGCTGGTCACGCGGAAGAACCGGAAGGTGCGCCGCCTGAAGGAGCTCTACCCGCACATCAACTGCAAGATCTTCTACCAGCGCGACTACCTGTCGCTGGTCACCAAGTACGGGCTCGAGGATCGCGCGGGGTAGGATTTCCCCCGTGCGGTTCGCGCCCCACACCGACGCCGACGTCCGCGAGATGCTGGACACCCTCGGGCTCTCCTCGATCGACGACCTCTACGCGCACATCCCGGCCGAGGTGCTGCTCGACCGCCCCTTGGACCTCCCCGAGAGCGTCTCCGAGATGGAGCTCCTGGAGGACCTGAAGGGGCTGGCCGGAGGGGACCGCCACGGCGACGACCTCGTCTGCTTCGCAGGGGGCGGCGCCTACGACCACTACGTACCGGCGGTGGTGTGGGCGCTCGCGGGGCGCTCGGAGCTCCAGACCTCGTACACGCCCTACCAGCCTGAGCTCTCCCAGGGTGTGCTCCAGGCGCTCTACGAGTATCAGTCGATGATCTGCGACCTGACGGGGTTGGAGGTCTCTAACGCCTCGCTCTACGACGGGCCGACGGCGCTCGTGGAGGCCGTCAACCTGGCGCGCTCGGCCACCGGCCGCGACCGGGTGCTGGTGGCCGGCACCGTCGACCAGCGCTACGTCGAGACCCTGCGCACGTACGGCAGGGGAGCGGGGTACGAGCCCGAGGTGCTGCCCGCTCCCGACGGCGTGAGCGGGGTGCCCGAGGTCCGAGAGGACGCGGCCTGCGTGATACTCCAGCACCCGAACGCCCGTGGAATCCTGGAGCCGGCCCGCGAGGTCTTCGAGGCCGCGCGCGCGGCGGGCGCGCGCGCGATCCAGGTCTTCGATCCGCTGTCGCTGGGAGTCCTGGCGCCCCCGGGCGGGCTGGGCGCCGACGTGGCGGTGGCCGAGGGCCAGTCGCTCGGGAACCATCTGAATCTCGGAGGACCCTACCTCGGGGTGATCGCCGCGCGCCTCGAGGACGTGCGGAGGCTCCCGGGGCGGATCGTCGGCAGGACCGAGGACCAGGACGGGAACCTCGGGTTCGTGCTCACCCTCCAGGCGAGGGAGCAGCACATCCGTCGGGCCAAGGCCACCTCGAACATCTGCACGAATCAGACGCTGATGGCGATCGCGGCCGGGATCTACCTGGCCTGGCTCGGGCCCCAGGGCCTGCGCGAGGTGGGGGAGGCCTCCGCCGCCAAGGCCCGGTACGCGGCCGGCCTGCTCGCTGAGATCGATGGGGTAGCCCTGGCCCAACCCGGGGTGCCGTTCTTCAAGGAGTTCGCCCTGTCCTTCGAGGCTCGGGCGCCGGGTGCGGTCCGGGACGCCCTCCTCGAGCACGGCTACCTCGTGGGGCCGGCCGACGGCGAGACCTTGATGGTGGCCTGCACCGAGCGGAGGACGCGCGAGGAGATCGAGGGGCTGGCCCGGGCGATGAAGGAGGTGCTGGGGTGAGGGGAGCCCCGGTGAGGACCGGCGACCCGCCCACCGCGGGGCTCCTGCGCGACCTCTCCCGCCCGGGGCGTCGGGCCTCCACGTTCCCCGCGCTCGACGTGCCCGAGGCCGACCTCCCGGCCGACCAGCGCCGCGCGGAGCCCCCGTCGCTGCCCGAGGTGGCCGAGCGCGACCTCGTGAGCCACTACACGCGTCTCAGCCAGCGCAACTACGGCGTGGACACGGGCTTCTATCCGCTGGGCTCGTGCTCGATGAAGTACAACCCCAAGATCGCCGATGCGGTGGCCGCCCTCCCCGGCTTCCAGCGCCTGCACCCGCACCAGCCCGAGGCCACGATCCAGGGGGCGCTCGAGCTGCTGTGGCGGCTCGAGCGGGCCCTGTGCGAGGTCACGGGGATGGCCCGGGCGACCTTTCAGCCGGCGGCGGGGGCGAGCGGCGAGCTCACCGGGCTCCTCATCATGCGGGCCTTCCACGAGCGGAACGGCGACGCCCGGCGGCGGATCGTGATCCCCGACTCGGCCCACGGGACGAACCCGGCCAGCGTGACCCTGGCGGGCTACGAGGTCGCGGAGGTGCCCTCGGACGCCCGGGGCCTCGTCGACGTCTCGGCCCTCGAGGAGCTCGTGGACGAGGACGTGGCCGGCCTCATGATCACGAACCCGAACACCCTGGGCTTGTTCGAGGAGCGCATCCTCGACATCGCTCGGGTGATCCACGGGGCGGGCGGCCTCCTCTACTACGACGGTGCCAACCTCAACGCGATCCTGGGGAGGGTGAGGCCCGGGGACATGGGGTTCGACATCGTGCACATGAACACGCACAAGACCTTCGCCACACCTCACGGCGGAGGCGGCCCCGGCGCGGGGCCGGTGGCGGTGGTGGAGCGGCTGGCGCCCTTCCTGCCGGCGCCCGTGGTGGAGCGGGGCGACGACGGCACGTTCCGCTGGGACGGCGACCGTCCGGACTCGATCGGCCGCGTCCACGGCTTCCACGGGAACTTCGGGGTGCTGGTGCGCGCGTACGCCTACGTGTTCGCCCACGGCCGTGACGGGCTCCGCGAGGTGGGGGAGCGGGCCGTCCTCAACGCCCGATACCTGGCCGAGCGCGTCCGGGAGGCCTTCCCCCTCGCCTACGACCAGCCCCCGATGCACGAGTTCGTCTCGACCGCGAAGCCGCTCAAGCGCACCGGCGTCAGGGCGATGGACGTGGCCAAGCGACTGATCGACCTGGGCTTCCACCCCTCGACCGTCTACTTCCCGCTGATCGTCGAGGAGGCGATGATGGTCGAGCCGACCGAGACCGAGTCGAAGGAGACGCTGGACGCCTTCGCCGAGGCGATGCTCCAGGTGGCCCGTGAGGCACACGACGACCCCGACCTCCTCCACGAGGCGCCCACGACCGCGCCGGTCCGTCGGCTCAACGAGGCGAAGGCGGCTCGGAGCCTGGACGTTCGCTGGTAGCCAGCAGCAGCCACGCGGCGGCCAGGACGAGCAGGAGCCCGCCGATCCCGAGCCACATCCCGATCTCGAGCCCCGTCACCGAGTAGACGAGGCTCCACGGGATCGCCGCCACCGCCGCCCCAAGGAGGAGCCCCTCGGCCAGGTCCCGGTATCGGAGCACGGTGATCCCCAGGGCGGCCAGCGCGACGACCGGGATCTCGTTGACGGCGTTGGGGAGCAGGTCGGCCATGGGCACGTCGCCGGCGGGGATGGGACGGAAGGTCATCCCCGCTTCGTTGGTCAGCACGGGGAGCAGGAGGGAGCCGGTGAGCAGCCCCAGCCCCCCCACGGCCAGCGCGGCGGGGAGCGAGGGCCGCGGCAGCGGCGACGCGATCGCCGTGAGGTATAGGCCCAGAACGGCCCCGACGGACCCCCAGGCCGCGGCGTGGAGGATCCGGACGAGGCTCCAGCCCGCCACGATCCCCACCACCAGGAGGACGAGCGCCAGGGCGGCCACGGTCCCCAGCCCCCGCCCGCGGAGGGGCGAGGGCGCGAGGTGCCAGCCGGCCAGGGCCAACGCGAGGGCGAAGAAAGCGGTGGCGGTCATGGCCCGGCCCAGCCACCCGAGGGCCCCGACGTCGAGGCCGGCGGGGGCCCCGTCGAAAGCCGCCCAGGCCAGCCAGGGCAGCGCCCAGGCCCCCAGGAAGAACGACGCGACCAGGGTCGCGGGCAGCCCCCGCCCCCCGCCCACCAGGCCCCGGAGCGCCAGGACGGCCCCCACGAGGAGCAGCGCGGCCCCCGCGAGCCCGAGATAGATGCCGACGCTCGCGCCGACGGGGAGGTTGCCCGCCGAGTCGGCCCACCAGGCCCCCCGGATGGCGATGGCGAACGTGACCAGGGACATCGTCCCCGCCCCGAGCAGAAGGCCGGCGGCGAGGGCGCGCCTCCGGGGGGCGAGGAAGGCCCCGGTGAGGGCCAGCAGGGTCACGGCAAGGTGGGGCAGGGCCGCCCGGAAGCCGTCCGTGAACGAGACGATCGACTCCGTGAAGGAGTCCGGGCCGGCCTCGAACCGCAGCACGGGCGCGTACACCGCGACCTGGTGGAGGAGGGCTCCGAGAACGGCCAGCGAGGCGGCGAGGGGGATGGCCTCGCCCTCGCGCGGGGGTGGGACGGCCTGCTCGGCGTGGTGGTCGCTCACCTCGAGCCGAGTCTACCGAGCCCGCCGCCCCCGATGGGGGAGGTACCATGGAGGCCGAACCGACCCGAACGAGAGGTAGAGCATGCCGGAGATCCTGGTCCCCACCGTCGTGGAGCACACGCCGCGAGGCGAGCGCTCCTTCGACATCTACTCCCGACTCCTGAACGAGCGCATCGTCTTCCTCGGGACGCCGATCGACGACACGGTCGCCAACCTGGTCACCGCCCAGCTCCTGCACCTTGAGTCCGCCGACCCCGACAAGGACATCAACCTCTACCTCAACTCGCCGGGCGGCTCGGCCACGGCCCTCCTGGCGGTCTACGACACGATGCAGTACATCAAGCCGGACGTCTCCACGATCTGCATGGGGCAAGCCGCCTCCGCGGCGGCCGTGCTGCTGGCCTGCGGCGCCCCGGGGAAGCGGTACGCCCTGAAGCACTCCCGGGTCCTGATGCACCAGCCCCACGGCGAGATCGGGGGCCAGGCCGCCGATATCGACATCCACGCCCGCGAGATCCTCCGCCAGCGCCAGCTCGTGGAGGACATCCTCGTCCGCCACACCGGGCGGACGAAGGAGCAGATCTCCAAGGACACCGAGCGAGACTTCATCCTCACGGCCGATAAGGCCAAGGACTACGGCGTGGTGGACGAGGTGATCGAGTCCCGCGCCGGGCTCACCCCGGCAGCCGTGACGGAGTAGGGAGCCCCCTGGAGGGGACCGGAGGAGCCGACCTCTCTCCGAGGCTACTTGTCATAATGTAGGTTATCGGCGATCTAGAGGGGAAAGGGCCCTCACGAGGGCAGGCCCAGGCGGGTCTCCTCGCAGACCTGGTCGACCACGCTGCGGAGGTCGTCGGTCTCCTGGAACACGCGGAGCTGGCGCTCGGCGCTGCTGCCCTCCGCGAGGATCTGGTGCACGTACTCGACCTCTGACCGGCTCCCGAGGTCGTCGACGACGTCGTCGATGAAGTCCAGGATCTCCAGGACGAGGTTGCGCTCCGGTACCTCCTCCTGCTTCCCGAAGTCGATCAGCTTCCCCTCGAGGCCGTGGCGGACCGCGCGCCACTTGTTCTCGCGGATCAGGTAGCCGGGGTACTTGCGGAACCCGAGGTTCTGCTTCCGAAGCTTCAGGAGCTTGGCCACGAACGCCTGGATGAGGGCGGCGATGCAGATCGTCTCGTCGATCTTGGTGGCCGCGTCGCACACCCGGAACTCGAGCGTCGGGTAGACGTGGTGCGGCCTGAGGTCCCACCAGATCTTCGACCCGTCGGGGATGCTCTGCGTCTTCACCAGGAGGTTGGTGTAGTGGTCGAAGTCGTCCCACGTGGCGAAGTCGGGCGGGACGCCGGTCCGCGGGAATCGGGACCACAGGATCGACCGGTACGACTTGAGGCCCGTGTTCCGCGCCAGCCAGAACGGCGAGGACGTCGACAGGCACAGGATGTGCGGCAGGAAGTAGCGCGCTTCGTTGAAGATGTCGATCCGGAGGTCGCGGTCGGGGATCCCGATGTGGACGTGGAGGCCGAAGATCAGGAGCTCCCGGACGACGTCCTGCATCTCCTCTTCCAGGCTGATGTAGCGCTCCTTCTGGGTGACGAGCTGGTCCTTCCAGTGGCTGAAGGGATGGGTGCCGGCGGAGGCCAGGCGGAGATCCTCCTCCCCCAGGATCTCGACGAGCTGACCGCGCAGCCGCTCCACCTCGCGGCGCGCTTCCTTGATGTCCGAGCAGACCTTGGTCCCCACCTCCACGACCGACTGGAGCATCTCGGGCTTGACGTCCTCGGGCTCGAGCTCGGGCTTCTGCTCGGCGCGGGCCATCACGGCGTCGATGTGGGCGCGGAGCTCCCCCGCCTGGTCGACGATCTGGAACTCTTCCTCGATCCCGATGGTCAGCAGGGTGTCGTTCACGGGTGATACTGGACCTCACCGGAGGGCGGCGCGTCAAGCGGCGGGCGAACGGCGGAGGAGGAGCCGGTCCCGGCCCCCCCACGCCAGTACCTTCCACAGGGCCTCGGCCACGATGCGGCGCGAGAGCTTCGAGCGGCCGTGGGTCCGGTCGCGGAAGGTGATGGGGACCTCCCCCACCGAGAGGCCCAGCCGCCACGCGCGATAGGCCAGCTCGATCTGGAACGCGTACCCGTCGGCCGTCGGAGGCGGATCGATCAGCTCGCGGAGCGCGTCGGCCCGGTACACGCGGAATCCGCTGGTGGCGTCCGCGACGGGCAGCCCCAAGAGGATCCTGGCGTAGAGGTTGCCGCCGCGCGAGAGGATCCGCCGCCCCAGCCCCCAGTCCGGGATCGAACCTCCGGGGACGTAGCGGCTGCCGATCGTCAGGTGGTGCGATCGGGCCCCGGCCAGCAGCGCTCGGAGGTCCTCCGACCGGTGCGAGAGGTCGGCGTCCATCTCCACGACCAGGTCGTAGCCCTCGTCGAGGGCGAGCCGGAAGCCGTCCAGGTAGGCGCGGGCCAGGCCCCGCTTGCCCTCGCGCTCGACGAGCCGGACGCGGCCCTCCCCCAGCCCTCGCACGATGTCCGCGGTCCCGTCGGGGGAGGCGTCGTCCACGACGAGCACCTCGACCCGCTCCCCCACCGCCAAGACGCCTCGGGCGACCTCCTCGATCGTCGCCGCCTCGTCGTAGGTCGGCAGGACCACGCAGACGCGGGGCGAGGCGACGAGAGGGTCCACCACCCTCCGCCTGGGCTGCCGGGGCGCGACGAGGGCCAGGCTCGCCCCGAGCACGAACGCGGCCGGCAGCCACCCGCCGATCACGTTGAAGACGGTTCGTCCCTCCGCCTGCGGGATCGAGGCCCTCAGGATCGCCGGCTCGAACAGCGCCGTCCTCTGCAGGACGCGCCCGGACGGATCCACGATCCCGCTGATGCCCGTGAGGGCCCCGTGCACCACCCAGCGGCCGTTCTCCACCGCCCGCATCTCGCTCAGGGCGAGGTGCTGGCGCGCCGCCGGTCCGAGCCCGAACGTCGAGTTGTTCGTGGAGACGACGAGGAACCCCATGTCGGCGGTCACCCACTGCCGCACGAGGTCGGGGAAGGCGTTCTCGAAGCAGATCACCGAGGCAAAGGATGCTCCGGCTGCCCCCGGCACCGGGAACCGCCCGGGCTCGGTCCCCGGCGTGAGGTCCTCGCGCACCCGGTCGATGTCGGGGACCAGGCCTTCGAGACGCTCGCGGAACGGCACGTACTCCCCGAAGGGCACGAGGTGGTTCTTCACGTAGCGGCCCACGAGCTCGCCCTGGCCCGTGTACAGGAGGTTCTCGTTGCGGAGCGCGCCGTCGTCCTCGGTCGTGATCGCGCCCACCAGGGTCGGGCTTCCCACGGAGGCGATCGCGCCCTCCACGAGCGCCGCGAGCGAGGGGTCGCGCCTCGGGTCCTGGTCAAGGGCGTTCTCGGGCCAGACGACCAGCGCCGGGGGGTCGCCCGCGAGCGTTCGATGGAGCCGCGCGTGGTTCTCGGCCACGAGGCGGTCGACGATCAGGCGGTCCTCGGTGGCGACGCTCCGGGGCACGTTCCCCTGCACCACGGCCACCTCGATCGGCGGGCCGTCCGGGACGGAGATGGGGATCACGGCCGGGATCAGCGCCAGCGCCGCCGCGATCGCGAGAAGGCGGGCCGGCCTCCCCCATCCTCCGCGGACCCGAACGAGCGCCTCGAGAACGAGGGCGTTGACGGCCGCCACGACGAAGGAGATCCCCCAGGAGCCGGCGACCGAGGCCAGGGGCAGGAGGAGCGGGTTGTCGTGCTGGGTGGCCCCGAGCGCGCCCCAAGTGAACCCGCCGAAGGGCATCACCCCCCGTAGCCACTCCACCGAGACCCAGACGGCGCCGATCGCCAGCGCCGTCCGGATCGGTCGCTCCTCCCGGCCCACCGCCGCGGCGGCCCCGACGAGCAGGGCCGTCCATCCGGCGGAACCGAGGAGGAGGATCGACCATCCCAGGATCGTCAGCGGGAGGAGCCACGACATCAGCGCGCCGAAGTAGACGGCCCCGAACGTCAGCCCCAGCAGAGCTCCCCGGCGGGCGCGGGCGCCGCGGGCGGCCCACAGGAGCGGGACGAGGGCGACGAAGGCCACCGGTCCCAGGTCGATGGGCGCGAAGCCGAACCAGAGCAGGAGCCCCGAGAGGGCGGCCGCGGGGAGGGCGACGGGCAGACGAACGGGAGCGGAGGCTACGCGCAGTCCCTGCAGAGCATCCGCTTCCGATCGGCGAGCTGGCTCTTGCTCTTGACGAGGAAGCAGTTCCGGCACGTGAACTCCGACGATTGCTGAGGCTTGACGTTGGAGGGCAGGGTGCCGCCGACCCGCTCCTCGGGCTCGAGAGTCAGCACCGACTCGTCCTCGGCCTCGTCCTCGGCGTCGTCCTCCGAGGCCTTCTTGGCGATGATCTCGTCGAGGCTCGTCTCCTC
>DATKBL010000049.1:0-9948 GCA_035513995.1 Actinomycetota bacterium | reverse complement strand
TCCCGATCACGATGCCCTTCTGGGACTCGCGCTCGACGAGCACGAGGCAGTGGATCCGCACGAGGCCGTCCTCGCGCTCGAGCTCCTCGACCTGGGTGGCGATCGAGTGCGGGATCTCCTCGCGGGTGATCGCGAGGGCCTTCTCGCGCACGATCTCAGCAACGCGACGCTCGAGGGGTTGATCGGTGGCTTCCTCCTCGGGGAAGAGGAACGGGCCCTCGGGGAGCGCTTCCATGAGGATCGTCAGCAGCTCGGGGACGCCGTCGGCGGTCTTCGCCGACACTGGGATCACGTGATCGAACTCGGTGAGCGCGGCCGCCGCCTCGAGCTGGGGCAGGACCGCGCCCTTCGACAGCAGGTCGATCTTGTTCACGGCGCAGACCTTGAGGACGTCGTGCGGCTGGACCTGGCGGGCCGCGACGAAGGCGTCGCCCCGCCCCACGCCCGCCGCGCCGTCCACGACCTGGACGATCGCGTCCACGTCGGCGGTGGACTCGCCCACCACTTCGTTGAGGCGCCTCCCGAGCAGGGTGCGAGGCTTGTGGAACCCGGGCGTGTCGGTGAGGACGATCTGGCAGCCGTCGGTGGTCAGCACGCCCCGGATGCGGTCGCGCGTCGTCTGGGGCTTGTCGGAGACGATCGACACCTTCTGACCCACGAGCGCGTTGACGAGCATGGACTTGCCCGTGTTCGGGCGGCCGACGACCGCCACGAGCCCCGACCGCGTCACGGGAGGTCGCCGGGGCCGAACGCCTCGGGGAGCAGATCGGGGAGCCGCCGCAGGACGGGCTCGCCCGCGGCGTCCTCGGTGATCACGAGCATCCCCGGGCCGAACTCGTAGAGCACCTGGCGGCACCCCCCGCAGGGCCATGTCTCGGCCTCCGCGGAGGACACCACGGCCACGGCCACCAGCTCTCGGCTGCCCGGCTCGGTCACCGCGCGCTGCACGGCCGTGCGCTCGGCGCACACGGAGAGGGGGTAGGAGGCGTTCTCGACGTTGGCGCCGGAGACCACCCGGTCGTCGGCCGTCAGCACCGCGGCACCCACCCGGAACCCCGAGTAGGGGGCGTAGGCCCGGTCGCGAGCCTCCCGCGCCGACGCCAGCAGGGCCCGGGCTCGGTCGGGGTCGAGGCTACTCAGCGGTGGCCTCCGCCGGCTCCTGGGGCAGGCGCTCGATCAGGATCTTCCCGATGCGCCGGCCCTGCACCCGCTCGGCCGTGAAGCGAAGGCCCTCGAACTCGACCTTCTCCCCCACCGCCGGGACGCGCCCGAGGATCCCCATCACCAGCCCGCCCACCGTGTCCCACTCGGTGTTGGGGAGCTCGACGTCGAGGAGCTCGTTCAGCTCGTCCACCGGCAGGCGTGCGTTCACGCGGAGGCGGTCCTCGCCCGCCGGCTCGACGTTCGGCTCCTCGCGGTCGTACTCGTCCTCGATCTCGCCGACGATCTCCTCGAGCAGGTCCTCTAGCGTGACCAGCCCCGAGACGGCGCCGTACTCGTCCACGACCATCGCCAGGTGGAACTTCTCTCGCTGCATATCGCGCAGCAGCTCGGAGACCTTCTTCGACTCGGGGACGAAGTAGGGCTTCCGCATGAGGTCCTCGACCTTTCGGTCCTTCCGCCCGCGGTGAAGCTGTCGCATGACGTCCTTCGCGTAGATCACGCCGACGATCTCGTCGGGCCCGTTGCTGCTCACGGGGATCCGCGAGTAGCCGTGCCGGAGGACGAGGTCGAGCACGTCGTCGAGCACGTCGTCCTTCTGGATCGTGATCATGTCGGGGCGCGGGACCATCACCTCGCGAACGATCGTGTCGCCGAACTCAAAGATCGAGTGGATCAGCTCCTTCTCCTCCTCCTCGATCGCGCCCTCCTCGCTCCCGGCCTCGGCCATCGCGCGGATCTCCTCCTCGGAGACGAACGGTCCGGCGCGCAGCCCCTTGCCGGGGAGCAGGACGTTGGCGACGCCGATCAGCAGCCGCGTGGGCCACGCCAGGACGCGGGAGAGGAAGTACACGACCGGGGCGAGCGCGAGCGACACGCGGTCGCTGTTGAGGATCGCGAACGTCTTCGACATCGCCTCGACGATGATGAAGTACACGAGCGTGAACGCGACCGAGAGCAGGGTGATGCCAAGGCTGCCGTAGAGGCGGTCGGCGATGATCGCGATCAGGATCGCGGACCCGTTCTGCGCGAGCATCACCCAGAGGTAGATCGCGTTCAGATAGCGCGGCGGATCGCTCTCGATCTTGACGAGGAGCGACGCGTTGCGACGGCCCTCGTCCTCGAGCGCGAGGGCTCGGACGCGGTTCATCCGGCTGATGGAGGCCTCGGCCATCGCCAGGACCGACCCGAAGATGACGAGGAACACGACGGCCGCGATCATCCAGATCATGGGTGCTCCGGCTCCATGGTCACCCCGGCGTACGCGGCCTGCCGCGCCCACATCACGGCGCGGTCCTCGTCGGCCTCGTGGTCGTATCCGAGGAGGTGCAGGATCCCGTGGACGAGGAGCAGGCCGACCTCCGACTCGGCGCCCTCCTGCTCGGCGGCCACCTCGGGGCAGACCACGACGTCGCCCAGGAGGCGCACGCCCTCCTCCGCTTCCTCGTCCTGCGGGAACGAGAGCACGTCGGTCGGCCCGGGCTCGCCCAGGTAGCGCTCGTGGAGCTCGGCGATCTCGTCCCGGCTCACCAGGCTCACCGAGAGCTCGACGTCGGCGCGGCCCTCGGCCTGGAGGGTCTCCCGCGCGAGGCGGAGGAGCTCGGGCTCGTCCACCGGTTGGTCCTGGCGGTCGGAGATGAGGACGATCGGTCTACTGGAGGGGTCGTCGCTCATCGGGGATCACTCGCTCGCGCGCGCCTTCTGCTCGCCGAATACACGGTACGCCTCCACGATGTCCTGGACGATCTTGTGGCGGACCACGTCGCGCGCCCCGAGGTGGATGAACTCGATGTCTTCGATCCCCTCGAGGATCTCCTCGACCACCATCAGCCCCGAGCGCTGTCCGGTGGGCAGGTCGACCTGGGTCACGTCGCCGTTCACCACGGCCCGCGAGCCGAAGCCGAGCCGCGTGAGGAACATCTTCATCTGCTCGGGCGAGGTGTTCTGGGCCTCGTCGAGGATGATGAAGGAGTCGTTGAGCGTTCGGCCGCGCATGTACGCGAGCGGCGCGACCTCGATCGTCCCTCGCTCCATCGCCCGTTGGAAGGTGTCGGCCTCGATCATCTCGTAGAGGGCATCGTAGAGGGGTTTGAGGTACGGGTCGATCTTCTCGTACAGGGTTCCCGGGAGGAACCCGAGCCGCTCGCCAGCCTCGACCGCGGGGCGCGTGAGGATGATCCGCGAGATCTCCTTCTCCTGGAGTGCGCGCACCGCGGCCGCCACGGCGAGGTAGGTCTTCCCGGTGCCGGCCGGCCCGATCGCGAAGGTCACCGTCGAGCGGTTGATCGCCTCCACGTAGCGCTTCTGGCCCACCGTCTTGGGGGCGATCGTCTTCCTTCGGGCGGTGCGCAGCACCTCGGTGAGCACCTCGGACGGACGCCCCTCGTCCCGCTTGATCATGTCGATCGTTCGCTCGACCGACTCGGGGCTGAGCGGCTGACCCCGCTCGAGCAGCGTGAGCAGCTCCTCGAACAGCACCGCGACGCGCTCCACCTCCTCGGGCGGGCCCGAGATCGCGATCTCGTTCCCGCGCACGAGGATGGACGAGCCGAAGGCGCTCTCGATGATCTTGAGGAACTCGTCCCGCTCTCCGAGGAGGGCGACCATCGAACGATCGCCCGGGACGAGGATCTTCACCTGCGTGGTGCTCTCGGCCAACTCGCTCCTGAGGCCCTGGGTTGGAAAGAGGGTCGCTTCGGCGACCCTCCGACGGATTATACCCCCCGGACCCGCCGACTCCACCGGAGGCGTCCCTGGTCAGCCCGGGGGCCACTCCATCGGCCTGCCGCCGAGCAGGTGGAGGTGCAGGTGGTGCACCGACTGCCCCGCGTCCGGCCCCACGTTGGTCACCAGGCGCCACCCGGATCGGTCGATCCCCTCGGCTTTGGCCAGGTGCGCCGCGACGTGGAAGAGGTCGACCAGAAGGTCGCCGTGGCCGTCGTTGATCGCGCGGGCCGACTCGATGTGCTCCTTCGGGATCACGAGGATGTGTGTGGAGGCCTTCGGGTCGATGTCACGGAACGCCACGACCTCGTCCCCCGCGTGCACGATGTCGGCCTCCTGCTCCCCCCGGGCGATGCGGCAGAAGAGGCAGTCCTCCATGGCCGGATGCTACCCAGTCTCGCCGCCCGGGTCGAGGGGCCCGCTACGGTCGCCGAGCCGCCCGTACCGCGCCAGGGCGATCGAGGCCCCGGCCAGCGCGGCGGTCTCGGTCCGCAGGATCGTGAGGCCCAGGGCGGCGAGGGACGCTCCCCTGGTCTCCGCGTCGCGGGCCTCCTCGGCGGTGATGCCGCCCTCGGGCCCCACGGCCAGGGTCAGCGCCTCGGGAGCCTCCTCGGGCAGCACCGAGGCCAGCCCCCCGGTGGCGCCCTCCCACAGGAGGATCACCGGCCCCGAGGACGCGGCCTCCGCCATCGCCTGGGCCCAGCTCGTCGGGCCGGCGATCTCGGGGAGGCGCGCCCGGCGCGACTGCTTCGCGGCGGCGCCGGCGATCGCCTCCGCTCGCCCGCGCGCCTTCGCCGCCCGCCCCCCGCTCCACCGGCGCGCGCTGTGCTCCGACTCGGCCAGCACGATGCGGTCGGTCCCCACCTCGGTGAGCTTCTGGATCGCCCACGCGAGCCGATCGCCCTTGGGCGCCGCGAGCACGACGGTCAGCCGCGGCGACTCGAGAGGGACCTCGCGGCGCTCCTCGACAACGGCCCGGACCACGTCCTTGCCCGCCTCGGTGATACGAGCCACCGCCACCGCGCCGCGGCCGTCGCTCGAGATGAGGCGGTCGCCCTCGCCCAGGCGCAGCGACCGCGTGGCGTGCCGCGCGTCGTCGCGGTCCAGGACCAGCTCGGCCCCCGGGTCGGGGGCGCCGGCGAAGAAGTGCGGGAGGCTCACGGACGGCGGAGCCTTGCCGGGGCGACATCCTTTCCGGTGGGCTCGCCCCGAAGCTCGGCCAGCTCCTCGACGAGCGCTCGCTCCTTGCGCGAGAGGCGCTCGGGGACGACGACGTCGAGCTGGACGTAGAGGTCGCCGCGGCCGCGGCGTCCCAGGTTCGGGACGCCGCGGCCGCCCATCCTGACCACGGTCCCGGGCTTCGTCCCCGCCGGGATCCTCAGCGTCTCCGGCCCGTCGAGCGTCTCGATCTCGACCTCCCCCCCCAGGATGGCCTGGGTGAGCTGCACTTCAAGCACCGCCGCGAGATCCTGGCCGCGGCGCTCGAACACCGGATGGGGCCGCACCCCGAGCCCGAGGTACAGGTGCCCAGGAGGCGTCCCTCTCCTGCCCTGATGCCCCGATCCCTCGATCCGAAGCTCCACGCCGTCGTCGACCCCGGCGGGGACCTCGACCTTGATCGTGCGCCTGCGCGGCACGCGCCCCTCGCCCCGGCAGGTGGGACACGGGGATGGGATCTGCTCGCCGCCCCCCCCGCAGGCGGAGCAGATCCGAGAGGTCATCACGGTCCCGAACACGCTCCGGCGAACGTCCGAGACCTCGCCGTTCCCCTCGCACCGCGAGCAGCGCACGGCCTCGGTGCCCGGGGCCCGCCCGGTCCCATCGCACCCATCGCAAGACGCGAGCGTCTCCACCTCGATCTCCTTCTCGACCCCGAAGACCGCCTCCTCGAAGGCGAGGGTGAGCGACAGACGGAGGTCCTCACCACGGGCGGGGCGAGGGGAGCGGCCGCCACGGCGGAAGGGGCTCCCGAAGAACATCTCGAAGATGTCCGAGACATCGCCCATGACGTCGAACATGTCGGGGGTGAAGCCCTCGCCCCCGTACGTGTCGTACTGGCGACGTCTCGCCGGGTCGGACAGCGTCTGGTAGGCGAGGTTGATCTCCTTGATCCTGTGCTCGGCCTCGGGGTCTGCGCTGACGTCGGGGTGATGCTCGCGAGCGAGCCGTCGGTACGCCTTCCGGATCTCCTCCTGCGAGGCGTCCCGCGGCACCTCCAGGACCTCGTAGAGGTCGCGCGTCTGCGACATCGCTACCCGGCGAGCCCGCGCAGCAGATCCGACAGGTGCCCGGCCACGGCGCGGGTCGAGGAGATGGCCCGCGGGTACTCCATGCGGGTGGGGCCGACGACGGCGATCGCGCCGACCGGGCGCGCCTGCGACCCGTACCAGGCCACGACCACGCTGGCCTCGGCCATCGCGCGCAGCGTGTTCTCGCGCCCGATCCGCACGGTGACGTCGTCGATCGCGCCCGAGGCGGCCTGGAGGATCTCCAGCACGGCAGAGCCTTCCTCGAGAGCCCCCACCATCTCGCGCAGCGCGTCGGGCGAATCGAAGTTCCCCTGGTCGGCGATGTTCGCCACGCCCCCCAGGTAGATCTCGCCCGAGGTCCGATCCCGCAGCTGTCGCATCGCCGCCGCAACCTCCCGCACCAGCCTGCGCTCCTGGTCGGCCATCTCCCGGATCAGCGCGGCAGCGCGTCGGGCGGCCTCGCCGTAGGAGAGGCCGGTGAGGCGCTCGGACAGCATCCGCGAGGCGCGCTCCACGACCCGCTCGCCCGGCTCGTGGCCGACCTCGAGCATCTGCTTGTCCACCCGGCCGGTGTCGCTCACGATCAAAAGCATCACGCTCGTGCCCACCGGCACCAGCTCGGTTCGCAGCACCCTGCTCCCCGACACCTGCGGGGTCACCGCGACGGCCGCGTACCCCGTCACCCTCGAGAGCAGCGAGGCCGTCCCGTGCAGCAGCTCGTCCACGTGGGCGGTGGGGGGGCCGAAGAAGGACTCGATCTCCTCCACGAGGGGCGGGGGCAGGGAGACCCTGTCGGGAAGCGCGTCGACGTAGAAGCGGTAGCCGAGGTCGGTGGGGACGCGGCCTGCCGAGGTGTGAGGCTGCGTGAGATAGCCCATCTCCTCGAGCGCGGCGAGCTCGTTGCGGATCGTCGCCGCGCTGACGCCGAGCCCGTGTCGGCTCGCGATCGTCTTGCTCCCCACGGGCTGGCCCGTGCGGATGTGATCCTGGACGACCGCGCGGAGGACGGCGGCCTTGCGCTCCTCGATCGACATGTCGCCTACAGTTTTAGCACTCACCCGTCCGGAGTGCTAGGACGCCGTGTCACCCGCCCCTGCCTCTCGTCCCCGCGTCCACCTGAAGGGCCGCGATGAACGCCTCGAACGGCACATCCACCTTACCGACCCTGCGGAGCCGTCGCTTCCCTTCCTTCTGACGCTCCAGCAGCTTGCGTTTCCGGGTGATGTCGCCCCCGTAGCACTTGGCCGTGACGTCCTTGCGCGTGGCGCGCACCGTCTCGCGCGCGACCACCCTGTTCCCGATCGCCGCCTGCACCGCGACGTCGAACAGCTGCCGCGGGATCAGGTCCTTCAGCCGCTCGACCATTCGGCGCCCGTAGGCCTGGGCCTTGCCGCGGTGGACGACCGCCGAGAACGCGTCCACGGGCTCGCCGTGCAGGAGCAGGTCCACACGGACGAGGTCGCCCTCCTGGTAGCCGAAGTGCTCGTAGTCGAGCGACGCGTAGCCGCGGGTCCCCGACTTCAGCTGGTCGAAGAAGTCGAAGATGATCTCTCCGAGCGGAAGGAGGTACCGGATCTCGACGCGCTCGGGCGAGAGGTACCGCATCTCCTCCATCGAGCCGCGACGCTCTTGCGCCAGCTCCATCACGGCGCCGAGATAGGCGCTCGGCGTGAGGATCGTGGCGATGACGAAGGGCTCCTCCACATGCTCATAGGTTCCGGGAGAAGGCATCTCCGACGGGTTGTGGACCTCGAGCACCTCGCCGTTCTCCCGGAACACGTGCAGCTCAACGTTGGGGGCCGTGGCGATCAGCGAGAGGTCGAACTCGCGCTGGAGCCGCTCCCGGACGATCTCCATGTGGAGCAGCCCGAGGAACCCGGTCCGGAACCCGAAGCCCAGGGCACGCGACGTCTCCGGCTCGAAGACGAGCGCTGCGTCGTTGAGCTGGAGCCGATCAAGCGCGTCGCGCAGGGCCGGGTACTCGTCGCCGTCCTCGGGGAAGAGTCCCGACCACACCATCGGCTTCGGCTCCTTGTAGCCGGGCAGAGGATCGACGCGTGTGCCGGCCAGCGTGATCGTGTCGCCGACCTTCGCCTGGCGAACGTCCTTCACGCCCGTGACGAGGTACCCGACCTCCCCGGCTGTGAGCGCGCCGGCGACCACGGGGTCCGGGGCGAACACTCCGACCTCCTCGGCATCGGACTCGTGCCCCGTGGCGATCATGCGCACGCGGGCGTTGGAGGGGAGGGTGCCGTCCACCACCCGGACGTAGGCCACGACCCCTCGGTACACGTCGTAGGTCGAGTCGAAGATCATCGCCCGGGTCGGCGCCTCCGGGTCCCCGGTCGGCGGCGGGACGCGATCGACGACGTGGCCCAGCAGGTCGGGCACCCCTTCACCCGTCTTCCCCGAGATGCGGAGCACCCGGTCCTCGGGGACCCCGGTGAGCTCCGCGATCACCCGGGCCGCCTCGCCCACGTCGGCCTGCGGCAGATCGATCTTGTTGACGGCGGGGATGATCGTCAGCCCCGCCTGCTCCGCGAGGTGGAAGTTGGCAAGCGTCTGCGCCTCGATCCCCTGGGCCGCGTCCACGAGGAGGATCGCCCCCTCGGCGGCCGCGAGGGCGCGCGACACCTCGTAGCTGAAGTCCACGTGCCCCGGCGTGTCGATCAGGTTCAAGACGAACGTCTCGCCGTCGCGCTCGTAGCCGAGCCGGACCGCCTGGGCCTTGATCGTGATGCCGCGCTCGCGCTCGAGGTCCATGCGGTCGAGGAACTGTTCGCGCATCTGCCGCTCGGCCACCGCGTGGGTCAAGTCCAGGAAGCGGTCCGCGAGCGTCGACTTCCCGTGGTCGATGTGGCTGATGATCGCGAAGTTCCGGATCCGAGAGGGGTCGGTCACCTCGCCATGGTATCCGCGCCGGGCGTCCCCGGGCTGGCACCGGGCGGCCTGCTACAATCGCCGCCGATGGCCAACATCCAGTCCCAGATCAAGCGGAACCGCCAGAACGAGCGGCGTCGCGTCCGCAACAAGGCGGCCCGCTCGCGGCTGAAGACCGACGTGAAACAGACCCTCGAGGCCGCGGAGCAAGGTGACCTGGAGACCGCCCGCGCCGCCTACCGAGAGACCGCCCGCGAGCTGGACCGGGCCGCCTCCAAGGGCGTGCTCCATCCGCGCACGGCGGCACGGCGCAAGTCCCGCCTCGCGAAGCGCCTGAACCGCCAGGGCGAGTAGCCCGCCCCCTCCCAGAAGCCTCAGCGAACGCCCGCGATCCGCGTCACCAGCATCGTCAGCACCACGTCGCCCTGCGCCCCCTGCTTCAGATGGGCGTCGGCCTCGACCACCCGACGGTGGATGTCGGCGAGCTCCTGGGGCTCGTATCTCCCTGCCTGCTCGCGGTACCTTCGAGCCTGCCAGTCGAATCGCAGCCCGGCCTCGCGGGCCACGTCCTTCAGCGGCATCCCGGGAGGCAGGCTCCGCACGCGGAGAAGATCTCGGACCCGCGCCGCGACCCCCCCGAGGATCGCGAGCGGCTGCTCCCGCGCCCCAAGCATCGCGGCCAGATAGCGGAGGGCGTCGCGGGCGTTGCCGCCGAACGCCGCGTCGCACAGCTCGAAGATCCGCCGCTCGCCGAACCCCCGGAACTGCGCGGCGACGGTGGCGGGGGTGAGCCCCTCGTCGCGGAAGGCGTCGGCGATCTGAGCGACCGACTGGCCGAGCACGCCCGGGTCCTCGCCGACGGTCTCGACGAGCGCGGCGGCCCCTGCCGGCGTCGCCTTGAGGTCGTGCTTCCTCGCTCGCTCCAGCACCCAGC
>DATKBL010000048.1:0-8909 GCA_035513995.1 Actinomycetota bacterium | reverse complement strand
GCGACCGCCGCGTCGGCCAGGTCGCGTGAGGAAGGCTCCGGCCAGTCCTCGTCGCGAGCGGGCTGCTCGCGTGAGCGCCTCCGGAGGGCGTCGTGGCACACGTTGACGGTCACTCGATGGAGCCAGGTCGTGAACGCGGAGTGACCGCGATAGCCCGAGAGCTTCCGCAGGCAGGTGAGGAAGACGTCTTGGGTGGCGTCGGCGGCGTCCTCGGGGCGGCCGAGCATCCGGTACGCGATGTTGTAGACGCGTCGCTGGTGACGCTCCATCAGCGTGGAGAAGGCTCCCCGGTCGCCCCCCAGGTGCGCGCGGACGAGCTGCCGGTCGTCAGCCACCCGTGAACTCGGCCTCGGCGATCACGCCACGGTACTCACCTGCGCCGACCTCGGTCAGCTCGGTGATCCAGATCAGAATGTACCGAGCGCGGGCCTCGGGGAAAGCGACGGTCGTCGTTTCCCCCGCGGTGAAGCTGGAGGCGCCGGCGCCGTCGGCGAGCGGGTCGCCGAACGAGGATCCGTCGGAGGAGGCCAGGACCTCGAAGGTCCATCCCGGGGCCGGGGTGATGAGCTCGATGGAGGCGACGTCGACGGTCGCGCCGAGATCGAAGATCAGCCCCACGCCGGACTTCCTGCCGCCGAGGTCCGGGGAGGTGTACCCCTCGGTCTGCCAGGCCGTCGATGGGTCGCCGTCGGCCGCGAAGCCGGCGTCGTCGTCGTGCTCGGTGTCGTCTCCCTCCGGGTCGTGGGCCTGCACCGACGCCACGTCCAGCGCTCCGGAGGCCGCGGCGGCGGTGGGCGAGGGGGACTCCTGCCGAGGCCTGACCCCCAGGGGGCCGCCGACTTCCAGCCTTCCCAGGAGGAGCCCTGCGACGATGACCGCCGCCGCGAAGCCGATCGCGACGATCGGCACGAGCATCCACGCTCGGAAGAACGAGGAAGCGGGCTGTGGCTCGCGGCGGAGAGGGGGGACGAGCGGAGGAGAGGTCCACACGGCGTGATCGAGGGCGGCGCGCATCTCCGCCGCGGTCTGGAAGCGCTTGTCCGGGTCCCTGGCGAGCGCCTTCATCACCACCGCCTCGAGCTGGCGCGGGATGCCGCCGCGGAGGGCCCCGGGCGGCGTGGGAGCCTCCATGAGTCGGAGCGTGGCCTCGGCGATCGCGGAATCGGCCTCGAACGGGGCGCGGCCCGTCAGCATCTCGTAGAGGACGACTCCCACCGCGTACAGATCGGCCCGGTGGTCGACCGAGGCGGCGTCGACCTGCTCGGGCGCGAGGTACCGGGCGGTCCCCAGCAGCGTCCCCGTCGTCGTCAGGTCGCCGCCGTAGGCGGCCTTCGCGATCCCGAAGTCGGCCACCTTGACCTGTCCGCCATGGAGCAGCACGTTGCCGGGCTTGACGTCGCGGTGGACGACCTCCTGCTCGTGCGCGTGAGCGAGCCCCTCGAGCATCCCCCGGGCGATCCGCGCCGCCTCCTCGGGGGGGAGCGGGCCCTCCTGGAGACGGTCGGCGAGCGTGGTGCCCTCGTAGAGCTCCATGACGATGAAGCACAGATCCTCGTCGATCCCGGTGTCGAACACCCGCACGACGCCGGGGTGCGAGAGCCTCGCCGCGGTCACGGCCTCGCGCCGGAAGCGGTCGAGGAACCCCTCTTCGCTCGCGAGGTGCTCGTGCAGGACCTTGACGGCGACCGGCCGCCCCAGCACCTCGTCGTGCCCGCGCCACACCTCGGCCATCCCGCCGGAGGCGAGGGGCGACTCGAGGACGTAGCGGCCGGCGAGCCTCTGCCCGTGCTCCGTCTTCATCGGGCCTCAGTGTAGTTGGTGGCCTCCGGTCCGGAGCCTGGGAGCGGGACCCAGGGACGTCGGCTCAGAAGGAGGGCGGCTCGAGCGTCGCGGTGCCCCGGGCCACCGTGAGCCCTTCGAGGAACCCGACGTGGTGGATCAGGAGAGTCTCCGCCACCTTCCGAACCCGTACGGTCACGCTCCCGTCGCTGTGGACCTCGAAGGAGGTCATCTTGGCGGTCGGGTCCTTGTCGGCCACGGTGGCGAGGGCCTCGTCGTGGGCCCTCCGGATGTTCCGGGTGTCCCGGTAGGTGGTCACCGCGGCCGTGGCGGCACCGTCGGCGGTATCCTGCGCCGAGAGCCGCGCCCAGATCACCGATCCGCCCTCGAACAGGACCAGCCCCAAGAGGACCAGGAAGATGACCAGCTTGGCGACGCCGCCGATCAGGAAGCCGCGCTCGTCGCGCAGGCGGCTCGCGAGTGAGGGCCCGACGCTCATCGCCGGCGCAGGAACGTTCTCTTCAACAGTTGTAACTCCTCCATCCGGAAGAGCAGGGCCGCGACCACGAAGATTATAAGTCCCGCCAGGACGCCTGCTCCCACCTGGATGAACTGATCCGAAAGCGACTCGACGCCGAAGGTGTGGGCTGCCAGACGGGAAGCGCCCCAGGCAGCGCCGGCCGTGAGAGCGGCCGCGGCCGCGACCTTGCCCAGGCCGCGAGCGAGGTAGCGTCCCTCCAGACCCCCGAGCCTCCTCCGCAGGATGACCGCCGAGACGATCGCCGCGAACGTGTAGGCGGTGGCGTGCCCCAAGGCGAGGCCCCTCACCCCGAGGAGCGGGAAGTACACGAAGTTCACCGCGGTGTTCAGGGCCACCGCGAAGACGTTCACGAGCATCGGCGTCCGCGTGTCCTGCATCGCGTAGAAGCCTCGGAGGAGGAGCATGAAGGCCGAGAAGGAGAACAGCCCGACCGCGAAGTAGGTGAGGACGCCGGCGAGCAGCTCGGTCGACTCCGCGGTGGTGACGCCGTGCTCCAGGAGCAGGCGGATGATCGGCTTGCCCAGCACGATGTACCCGGCCGCGGCCGGGAGGACGATGAACGCGGACGCCCGGATGCCCCGGACGATGATTCGGCGGAACCCGGCTCGGTCCCCCCGGACCCACCGCTCGGACATCGACGGCAGTAGGGCGGTCATGATCGAGACCGAGAAGATCGCGTACGGAAGCTGGAAGAAAATGAAGGAGGCCTGGTAGGCCGTGTAGCCTCCGCGGACCCCGCTGGCGAGGACGATCACGATCAGCAGGCCGATCTGGTTCACGGCGACGTAGCCCACCGCCCATCCGGAGAGCCGGATCAGCTTGCGGATCGCCGGGTGCCGGAGGTCGAAAGCCCACCGCCACCGGAACCCGATCCGCCGAAGCGAGGGCCACAGCGCCAGCGACATGACGAGGACGCCCGCCGTGGTGCCGATCCCCAGCACCAGCTTCTGGGCCAGGGTGATGTTGGCGGGGGAGGGGGGCTCCGCCCCCGTGTACATCCAGGCGAAGAGGAGGAAGGACGCGATGACGATCAGGTTGTTGAGGATCGGGGCGAACATGGGGACGATGAAGCGCCGATGGGCGTTCAGGAGCCCGGTGGCGGCCGCGCCGATGCCGTAGAGGACGATCTGGGGCATGAACAGTTGGAGGAAGAGCGTGGCCAGGGCCCGCGTCGCCTCCTGTGCCTCGGCCTCGACCCGGAACGTGTAGAGGTTGACGATCCAGGGAGCGGCGACGATCCCGATCACCATCACGACGCTCAGCAGCACCAGGGTGACGGTCATGACCGCCCGCGCGACGTGCCACGCCTCGTCCCTCGTCCGCGAGGCGATCTGCTCGACGAACACGGGGACGAAGACCGACGAGAGCACCCCGCCGAGCACGAGCTCGTAGATGATGTTCGGCGTGTTGTTGGCGACGTTGTAGGCGTCGGCGAGTCGGGTCTCGGCCACCCCGATCGCGAACGTCATCGCCGCGATCCGGGCGAAGCCCGTGATGCGCGAGAGCGTGGTGCCCACGGACATCAGGGCCGTGCTGCGCACCAGGTCCTCGGGGCGGGACGCCGGAGAGGGTTCCGCCGGCGTCCCGCCCCCGGTCACGAAGTCGTCCGCCGCCAGAGCCTCCTTCCCCACCAGAGCGCGAGGAAGAGCGCGGCCCCGACCGTCACCGCGAGCGCCACCAGATTGTAGGCCGTGGACCGCACCACGATCTGCGACTCGCTGATGCGTCTCCCACCGGGCGTATCCACCAGGATCCTGACGGGGAAGCGCCCCGTCGTTTGAGCGCGGACGCGGAAGGTCAGGGCGTGGGTCTCTCCGTCCAGGACGACCTCCTGAGAAGCTCCCTCGAGGAACTCCAGCCGCGGCGAGCGCAGCGTGACGCGCAGGCGCACCGGGTAGTCGGTGGCGCTGCGGAGGGTGACGGGGATGACGCCTCCCTGTGAGGTGAGGGTGACCGAGGTCCCCGAGGGCGCGTCGATCTTCTCGAACTCGTCGGCGAGCGCCGCACGGATGGCCCGGATGAAGCCGAGCCCCTCTCCCTCGAACAGCGCGAACCTCCGTGCCTCCGCGGCGAGGAGCAGGGTGCGAAGGCGCTCAAGGAGCTCCACGGGCTCGTCGGTCATCGACTCGAACTGATCGATCGCGTCGCGCGTCTCCGCCAAGGTCTCGACGTAGCCCGAGGAGAACGTCGGCGGCTGGGGCGCGGGGAGGCGGGCCCTTGTCTCGGGCGGCACGGCCTGCGCGAGCTGTGACGCCTTGACCGGTCGGAGCCAGGCCGAGCGCGGCGCGGGGGCCCCGATGCCTCGCAGCAGCGCTTGGAGGAGGGGTCCCGCCGGCTCTCCGTCTTGGCCCACGACGAGGGCGGCCCCGCGTAGCAAGCTCGGCTGCTCGAAGTAGAGGGCCGCGAGCTCCCCCAGCAGATGCCTCGCGCGGAGCGTCACCTCCTCGGTCGGCGGGGAGAGATACGCCTCCATCTCGGCGTCGGGGACGATCGCGTCCATCGAGGGGTCCAGGCGCACCGTCGCCAGCGGGCTGTAGATCGAGTCGGGCGGCAGCGGCGGAGGCACCACGCCGGCGTCGAGGACCACGGTCTCCACGCCCGTCCCGGCGAGCACCTCGAGGCTCTCCCGGCTGAGCTCGGAGCGGGGCGGGCGAAAGGTCCCCGTGGAGACCGTGACGTCCAGGAGCGATTGGACCACGCCCCTCCCCTCCGTGATGTGGCGGCGGAGATCCTCCTCGAGGCCCGAGGCCACGAGCGAGGGGACCGAGGGACTCGCGTAGGGGAGGGCGAGCACCTCCACCGCCGTGCTCCTGGCCAGCGTTCGGATCCGTCCCAGCATGCTCTCGGCAGCGGCGGCGGCGGGCGCGCCGGCTCCGACCGTTCGATCGCCCCCCTCTTCGCGCACACGGTAGCCGTCGCCCATCCGATCGAGCCACTCGAGGAGGAGGGGCGAGATCGCCAGGGTGGCCCCCACCGGTTCGGCTTCCAGGGCTGAGACGAGCGACTCGATCCGCCCGCCCTCGGCGATCGCGGCCTCGAGCGTGGAGTCCAGCAGCGCCCCGTCCGGTGAGAAGCGGACCTCGGGGTCGAGCACGACCGTCAGGGAGAGGCTGAGGGGGACGAGGGGCTTCTCCTGGATGAACACCACCGCCGAGCGGATCGCCGCCACGGCCACGCCCCCCGACTCCAGCTGCACCTTGATCGGGTAGAGGGCGTTGTCGCCGCGGTCCGTGAGCTCGGCGAGGCGGTGCCGGATCGAGAGTTGGAGGGTGTCCCCGGCCCGGAGCGCGCCGTCCTGGGGGAAGGGGGCGATCAGCAGCGGTGCGGTCGGCGGCTCCGCGATCAGCCCCTGGTGGTACGCGGACCGGGAGGTGGCCGGATGGTAGATCCACAGGCTCACCGTGAGGTCGCGGAGCGGCCTCCCCGTCGGGTAGTGGGCGCGGAGCGAGATCGCGAGCGGGCGATCGGGAGTGCCCATGGGAGTCTGACCCTCGAGGGTGAGCTCCACGACCGCGGCCTCCTCCTGCGCGCTCGCGCGGCCAACCGGGAGCGCGAGGACGAGGAGGAGCAGGCAGAGGATCCGAGGTGTCACGGCGCGGTCATTGTATGCTCCGTTGGTCGGCGCCGGTCAGGCGCCGGTGAGGGCCTCGGCAGCTGCCGCGAGGACCTCGCGCTCCGAGTCGAAGCCCGCGACCGACGGGGCCTCGGAGAGGGGGAACCACCGGACCTCCTCCATCTCGCGGTCCCGGCCGGCGGGGTCCTCCTCCCGGGCGTCCATCAGGTAGAAGTGCACGGTCTTGTGGATGCGGGTCCCCTCCCAAGACGAACCAGTACTCGATGTCGCGCAGGTGGCCCCTCGTCGATGCCCGCCACCCGGTCTCCTCACGAACCTCCCGGGCGGCCGTCTCCTCGCTGGACTCGCCCTCCTCGACGAGGCCCTTGGGCAGCCCCCACACGAGGTCCCCCGAGCGGACGCGCCGAGCGGCGAGCAGCACCTCGGGACCCTCCTCGGAAGTTCGGACCACGACGCCGCCGGCCGAGACCTGGTGCTCTGTCCTCACGATGTGAGAGGGGCGACGCGGGCCTCCGTCGCCGCGAGGAGGTCCTCCGGCCGAATCTTCAGCAGCGAGGTGGCCTCCCCGCCCGGGAAGTAGAGGACCTCCTGGGCGGCCAGTCGCTCGTCGAGGATCGTCGTCGTGTCCTCGGGGAGGGCGACCGGAGGCATCGCCTCCGGAAGGAACTGCGTGAGGTCGGTGGCGCGCTCGTCCTCGAGCTCGGTGACCTCGCCGCCTCCGGCCGCTCGCACCCGCTCGGGGTCGGGGTCGTGGCCGGCGGGCACGAGGGCGGCCACGACCCCTCCATTCATCGTCTCGAACAGGCGCACCCGCCCAACCTGCTCGGGCTCGAGGCCGAGCACCGCCGCCACCCGCTCGGGCGCACGCACGCGTCCCTGCGTGGGGACCAGCTCGTGGGGCACGTCCCGCTCGACGAGGTAGTTGTGCACGTCCACGGCGGTCCGCATCGCTCAGCGCTCCTCGCGTGCCTTCCACCACTCGTCGAGCAGGAGGAAGGCCTCGTCCTGCTCGATCGGCCCGCGCTCCATCCGCAGCTCGAGGAGGTGGTCGAGCGCCTCGCCGACGATCGGCCCCGGGGGCACGCCCAGGCGCTCCATCACCTGGTTGCCGTCGAGCGGGGGCCGGATCCGCGCCAAATTCTCCTCCTCGGCCAGGCGGGCGATCCTCGCCTCGAGCTCGTCCTGGAGGTTGGCCAGCAGCGCCGCCTTCCGAGGGTTCTGCGTCGTGCAGTCGGCTCGCGTGAGCTGGTTGAGATCGTCGAGGAGCGAGCCCGCGTCGCGCACGTAGCGGCGGACCGCACCGTCGCTCCATCCGTCGCCGTAGGTATGGAATCGGAGGTGCATCTCGACGAGCCGGCGGACCTTCTCGACGACGTCGCCGGGGTAGCGGAGCGCCCGGAGCCGTTCCTCGGTCATGCGGGCTCCGACCACATCGTGGTGGTGGAACTGAACACCCTCCGAGGTGATCTCCCGCGTGCTGGGCTTCCCGATGTCGTGGAGGAGGGCGGCGAGGCGCAGGGGGAGCTTCGGCTCGACCTTCTCGACGACGGCCAGCGTGTGCTCGAGGACGTCCTTGTGCTTGTGCACCGGGTCCTGCTCGAGCCGGAGCGCGGGGAGCTCGGGGAGAAAGACGTCGGCGAGGCTCGTCTCCAAGACGAGTCGGAGGCCGGCCGTCACATCCTTGCCGAGCAGCAGCTTCGACAGCTCCTCGCGGATCCGCTCGGCGGAGACGATCTCGAGCCGGTCGCGCAGGCGTCGCATCGCCTCCACGACCTCGGGCTCGGGGGCCACCCCCAGCACCGAGACGAAGCGGGCGGCCCGGAGCATCCGCAGGGGGTCGTCGCTGAACGAGACCTCGGGGTCGAGCGGTGTCCGGAGGCGGCGATGCCCGAGATCGTAGAGCCCGCGGAACGGGTCCACGAACAGCCTGTCGGGGAGCCGGACGGCCATCGCGTTGATCGTGAAGTCCCTGCGAGACAGGTCGGACTTGACGTCGCGCGCGAACGTGACGTGGGGACGGCGCGAGCCGGCCTCCGGGTAGACTTCCTCTCGGAACGTGGTGATCTCGACCCGCAGATCGCCCCTCCGGGCGCCCACCGTGCCGAAGCGGATGCCCTGAAGGTAGCGCGCGTCGGCCCACGGTTGGATGATGCGGATGATCTCCTCGGGCCGCGCGTCGGTGGTGAAGTCGAGATCCGCCTCGGCTTTCTTCTGGAGGATCGCGTCGCGCACCGAGCCACCGACGACGTACAGCTCGCGGCCGGCCTCCTGGAACCGGGCCCCCAGCTCGTCCACGTCGGGGGGCAGGCTCAGCAGGTCGGCGACGTGCTCCTGGGAGGGGTCCGGCACATCTGGAGGATACCCTAGGGGCAGGAGGCGACCACGTGGGGACATGGCTGCGCATCGTCGTGCGACTCTGGGCCCTGCCGAACACGGTGCTCGGCATGCTTCTGGGGGCGCTCTCGTTCCAGCGGCCTCGCATCGAGGACGGGATCGTGATGTTCGACCGCGGCCCGCGGGGGTTCCTGTGGCTGTTCGGCCGGCTGTCCCGCTACTCCGCGATCACCTTCGGTCACGTGATCCTGTCGGTGCGCACGCTCGAGGGAAGCCTCCTCCGGCACGAGCGACACCATGTCTCGCAGTACGAGGTCCTCGGCCCGCTGTTCCTGCCCTCGTACCTCGGGCTGTTCCTCGTCCGGGGATACCGGAAGCACCCGTTCGAGCTGGAGGCCGCGGAGGCGGCTACGCGAGCTGGGCCGCCTGGAGCGCCAGCATGAGGTCGTGCGGGCTCGAGGCCGCGTGGAGCGCGTCCTCCACCGTGACGAGACCGTCCCGGACGAGCTTCACGATGGCCTGGTCGAAGGTCTGCATCGCGTAGAAGTCGCCCTCGGCCATGACGTCGGGGATCGTGAAGGTCTGCTCGGGGTCGACGATCCGCTCGGCCACGCGACCGGTGTTGATCATCACCTCGACGGCCGGGACCCTTCCTTCCTCATCCGCCCTGGGGAGGAGGCG
>DATKBL010000047.1:0-45451 GCA_035513995.1 Actinomycetota bacterium | reverse complement strand
CCCCGGTCCGCGCGAGGGCACGGAGGTAGGACCGGAGCATGTCGGGCTCTCTGAGCTGCTCTGCGGTGCTCGCCATCTCGCTCACCCTCCTTCCCGTTAGCGCAAGGGGGTTGTACCCACCGATCGGCGGCGATGAACCCGTTACTTCCGTCGCCGGACCTCGCGATCCGGCGACTACACTGGTTCGCCAAATGGGGATCGACCTGCACACGCACTCGCGCCACTCCGACGGCACATTCGAGCCGCGGGAGTCGGTGGCGCTCGCCATCGAGCGCGGCCTGCGTGTCCTCGCGATCACCGACCACGACAGCACTGCGGGGATCCCGGAGGCCCAGGCGGCCGCGGCGGGCTCCGGGCTCGAGGTCGTGCCCGGGGTGGAGTTCTCGGCCGAGTACGAAGGGGGGAGCGTCCACGTCCTCGGCTACTGGATGGACCCCGAACACCCGGAGTTTCGGGATGAGCTAGAGCGCCTCCGCGAGGATCGCGTCCGGCGCGCCGAGCGGATGGTGGAGCGCCTGCGGGCGCTTGGGAATCCGGTCACCGTCGAGCGGGTCCGCGAGATCGCCGCGGGGGGGAGCGTTGGGCGGCCGCACGTGGCCCAGGCGCTCGTCGAGGCGGGGGTCGTCCCGACGGTGGGGGACGCCTTCAGCCAGGAGCTCATCGGGACCGGGGGTCGGGCCTACGTGGCGAAGCACGCCCTCCACCCGGTCGAGGCGGTGCGTCTGATCCGTCGGGCCGGCGGGGTCGCGGTACTGGCCCACCCGGCCCACTGGCGCGACGGGATCCCGGTGCCCGACGCGCTGATCGAGGAGATGGTCGAGGCGGGGATGGACGGCATCGAGTGCGCGCACCCCGACCATCCCCCAGCGGTCGAGGCGCGCTACCGCGAGATGGCGGCCCGGCTGGGGCTGGCCGCGACGGGCTCCTCGGACTGCCACGGAACCCGTTACGATCCCATCCGGATGGGGTGTCGAACGACCGACCCCGAGGAGTTCGAGAAGCTGCGGGCCCGCCGACGCTGAGTCGGGAGGAGGGAGCGATGGCTCGGGCCGCCGACGGCGTCCATGTCCCCGCCGATTCGTACCTGGAGAGCTTCGATCCCGCCACCGGCGAGATGGTCGGTCGCGTCCCCCGAACGCCCCCCGAGGAGGTCGAGGCGGTGGCCGCCGAGGTGGCCGAGGCCCAGCGGGGCTGGGCCCTCGTGCCGCTCCGGGAACGGCTGGGACTGATCGGCCGCGCCGCCGACCGGCTGCTTGACCGTCGGGAGGAGCTGAGCTTCCTGTTCACCCGGGAATCGGGGAAGCCCCTCACGGAGTCGTCGATCGCCGAGGTGGGGGCGGCGGCCCTCGTCCTCTCGTGGGTCGCCCGGAACGGCCACCACCACCTCTCGCCCCAGCGTGTCGCCGATCCCCAGGTCATCGCCCGGTACAAGCGGCACTGGATCGTCTTCGACCCGCTGGGCGTGGTCGGCGTGATCGGGCCCTGGAACTATCCGTGCCTCCTGCCGATGGCAGATATCGCGTTCGCGCTGGCTGCGGGGGACGGCGTGGTGTTCAAGCCCTCCGAGCTCACGCCGCTCTCGGGCCGGGCGATCGCCGACGTGTTCTCGGAGGTCGGGCTGCCCGAGGGCGTGCTGCGGGTCGTGCACGGGGAGGGCGACACGGGGGCGGCGCTGTGCGGGGCCGGGCCGGTCCGCAGGATCCTGTTCACGGGGAGCGTCGAGATCGGGCGCAAGGTCCTCGAGGAGACGGCGCGTCGCGGGAAGATGGTGCACCTCGAGCTCGGGGGCAACGACCCGGCCGTCGTCTGCGCCGACGCCGACCTCGACCGCGCGGCCCGCGGTGTGCTCTGGGCCGCCTGTGCGAACGCCGGCCAGACCTGCGCCGCGATTGAGCGCGTGTACGTCGACCGGCGCGTCCACGACGCGTTCGTCGCCCGTCTGGTGGCGGTGGTGAAGGACCTGGTCCCGGGCGACCCGAGGCGTCCCGACACGCAGATCGGGCCGATGATCACGCCGAGCCGACACGAGTGGGTGCTGGAGCACCTCGAGGACGCCAGTCGGCGCGGCGCGCGGGTCGAGTGCGGGGGCCCGGTTGAGGTCCCCGGCCTCTCGGGCCGATTCATCGCCCCCGCGATCCTCACCGGCGTCGATCACTCGATGCGGGTGATGCGCGAGGAGACGTTCGGCCCGCTGGTCCCGGTGATGGCCTTCGACACCGAACAGGAGGCCGTGCGGCTCGCGAACGACACCGAGTTCGGGCTGGGCGCGAGCGTGTGGACGCGCGACGTTCGCCGAGGCCGGATGCTCGCCAGGCGGATCGAGGCGGGGATGGTGTGGATCAACGACCACGCCTACTCCAACGGCTTGGGGGAGGTCCCCTGGGGAGGGGTGAAGGCCTCGGGGTCCGGCGTCGGCCACTCGAGGTACGGCCTCCAAGACATGACCGTGAAGCGCCTGATCGCCGAGGACCCGGGGAGGGTTCCTCCCGGCTGGTGGTTCCCCTATGGAGAGACGCAGCGGCAGGGCTTCCTCGCGGTCGTGGAATCGCTCGCGAGGACCCGCCCGGCGCGACGCGCCCGCGCGGCCTGGGACGGTCGCGGTGCGATCGCGCGCTACCTCCGCTCGCTGCTGAGGTGAGGCCGCTCGAGGGGGTCCGGGTCGCCGACCTGTCCCGCGTCCTCGCGGGGCCCCTCTGCACGATGGTCCTGGCCGACCTGGGCGCGGACGTGGTGAAGGTGGAGCGACCCGGGGTCGGGGATGAGACCCGCTCGTGGGGCCCGCCGTTCGTCGGCGAGGACGCCGCGTACTTCCTCTCGGTGAACCGCGGGAAGCGCTCGGTCGAGCTGGACCTCAAGGCCGAGGAGGGCTCGAGGGCGGCGCGGGAGCTGATCCTGCGCTCGGACGTCCTCGTGGAGAACTTCCGGCCGGGCACGATGGAGCGGCTCGGCCTCGACCCGGAATCGCTCCGCGCCGAGCATCCGGGCCTCGTCGTCTGCTCGATCACGGCGATGGGGGAGCGAGCGGATCCGCGAGCGGCCGGCTACGACCTGGTGATGCAGGCGATGACCGGGCTCATGAGCGTCACCGGGCCCGCCGGGGGCGAGCCGACCAAGGTCGGCGTCGCGCTCCTCGACGTGATCGCGGGCCTCTACGCGGCCACGGGGATCGCCGCCGCCCTCCGCGAGCGCGAGCGGACCGGCCGAGGGAGGCACGTCTCGGTCTCGCTGTTCGACGCGGGTGTGGCGGCCCTCGTGAACCAGGCCGCGAACCACCTCCTGGGGCAAGAGGTCCCCGGCCCCATGGGGAACGCCCACCCGAACATCGCGCCGTACGAGTCGCTCCGGGCCCGGGGCGGGCCGCTGATCCTCGCGGCCGCGAACGACGGGCTCTTCGCGAGGGCCTGCGAGGTGCTGGGACGCCCGGCGCTGCCGGCGGATCCGCGCTTCGCGCGCAACGCCGACCGCGTCCGGAACCGGACGGCGCTCCGCGAGGTGCTCGAGGAGGCGCTCGCGACCCGTACCCCCGACGAGTGGGTGCGGCGCCTCATCGAGGCGGGCGTCCCGGCGGCCCCCGTCCGTGACCTCGCGGCCGTCTTCGGGTCGGAGGAGGGCCGGGCGGCGATCCAGGACATCGAGGATCCCGTGCGGGGGCTGCTGCGCCTCGTGCGGAGCCCGATCCTGATCGACGGAGCGGACCCGACCGCCACCCGCCCGCCCCCGCTCCTCGGCGAACACACGCACGAGCTCGAGGAGGGCTCCTAGGCCCCGGCGGCGTAGACGAGCCAGGCGGCGTAGAAGGCCAGGAGGAAGACCCCGAGGACCCACCCCGCCCTCCTCCGGAGGAGGAACGTGACCCCGACGACGGTGTAGAGGAACGCCACCCCCAGGAAGGCCAGGTTGGCGCCGGTGTCCAGCGTCAGCGGGCGGACGAGGGCCGCCAGGCCCAGGACGCCGGTCGTGAACGCCGTCAGCGTCCCGAACAGGTTCCCGGTGGCCAGCTCGGGGACCCCCCGGCGCACGGGCAGCACCTCGAGGAGCACCTCGTCGAGGCTCGTCAGGGCGCCGATGACCGCGGCGCCCACGAACCCGGCCGCGAGCCCGGCCGAGAGCGTGAGTCGAGCTCCTCCTTCCACGATGAGCCAGGCGCCGGCGTAGAGGAGACCCAGCCCCACGACCGTGGGCGCCGCGGCGCGGAGGGCTCCCGGTCGCTCCGTCGCCGGCTGGGGCACGGTAGAGAGCTCGGGCGGGAGCGGCGCCCCCTCGGGCTGGGGCGCTGGATCCTCCGATCCGGCCCGGCGATCCCTGAGCACGAGGAAGACGTAGCCGGCGTAGCCGATCACCAGCAGCAGCCCCTCGAACCGGTCCACGTAGCGGTCGGAGATGGCCAGGGCCGCGAGGACCACGGCCCCGCCGGGCGCCAGCACCATCGCCGTGGAGGGTGCTGGGATCGGGCGCCGCCCCAGCACCAGCGCCAGCCCGAGCCCCGCCGTGAAGAGGAACAGCACGGGCCCGAACGCGACCCCCGCCGCGATCTCGGTGTCGCCCCGACCGGCGGCGGTCAGCGCGGCCGAGAGGCCCTCGACGTCCATCCCGAGCAGCAGCGCGGCCAGCGCGAACGCACGCACGCCGAGGCTCGAGGCCAGGCGGGAGGCCCCGCGGACCCCAAGCTCGGCTCCGGCGTAGAGGATCAAGGCGCCGGACACGATCAAGACCAGGGGGAGGCCCATGGGCGCACGATAGAGGATGCGCGGGCCGGGGTGGGGCCCGAGCTGACCGAACCGGCGAGCGGGCCGTCGCCCATCCGTCCGGCCCGAAGATAGTCCGAAATGACCATCAGGCCCCCCCCGCGGGGTTCCGAATCCCCCTATAGAGATGACCCCGACCGAGAGGACCCTCCTCGCCGCCGGCGCGCTGCTCGCCGGCCTCACCGCCGCGTCCTCCGCCGCGTCCTCCGGCGTCGCCCCGGGCCGCAGGATCCTGCTCGCCTCCGCGGGGCTGCTCGTCGCGCTCCTCGTGGTCATGGGCTGGATGATCGGGGAGCGACGGCACCGGGCCGGCCGCCGCCGACCGTCGGAGCAGCCCGAGCCGTCCGGTGGGCGCGAGGGCATCCTGGGGGCGGTGGCCGAGGCCGCCGAGCGCTTCCTCCGGGACGGCGAGCAGAGCATCCCGGCGGTCCTCGAGCAGCTCGGGCGAGCGACGGGGGCCAGCCGCGTCTACGTGTGGGAGAACCATCAGGGCGAGGACGGCTCGCTCCTCACCTCGCAGCGCTACGAGTGGGCGGCGTCCGACGTGGACTCGCAGATCGACAACCCCAAGCTCCAGGAGCTCCCCTACGTCGCCGCAGGACTGGAGCGATGGACCCATCGCCTGGGCGCGGGGATGACGGTGCAGGGGCTGGTGCGGGACTTCCCGCGGACCGAGCGAGCGATCCTCGGGCCGCAGCGGGTCCTCTCGCTCGTCGCCGTGCCGATCTTCGTGGGCGACGAGTGGTGGGGGTTCATCGGCGTGGACGACTGCGTCCAGGAGCGCGTGTGGTCGGTCGGCGAGATCGGCGCGCTGCGCGTGGCCGCCGGCGCCCTGGGAGGCGCCATCCATCGGGCCCGCGCCATGGAGCTGCTGGAGCAGGCCGAGGCCAAGTACCGGGCGATCGTGGAGAAGATCCCGGCCGCGATCTTCCTTGACGCGCTCGACGGGAAGGCCACCACGCTGTGGGTGAGCTCGCAGATCAAGGAGATCCTCGGGTTCCCGCCCGAGGAGTGGATAGCCGACCCCGACCTGTGGATGCGGCAGATGCACCCCGACGACCGGGAGCGCGTCAAGGCCGCCACGGAGCGCCACAACGAGACCCTGGAGCCGTTCGCCCAGGAGTACCGGATCTTCCACCGCGACGGTCGGACGATCTGGGTGCGAGACGAGGCGATGGTTACCTACGACGACGATGGGAAGCCCCGCTTCTCGCAGGGCTTCTTCATGGACATCACGGAGAGGAAGCGCGCCGAGGTGCAGGAGCGCCGCCACGCCGAGTACCTGTCGGCGATCCACGAGACCGCCCTGGGCCTGATGGACCGTCTCGAGGTGGACGGGCTGCTGCAGGCGATCGTGGGCAGGGCGGCGGAGCTCCTCGGCACCGGCCACGGCTTCGTGTACCTCCCCGACGAGACCGGCGAGCGGATGGAGATGAAGGTCGGCGTGGGGGCGCTGACCGAATGGATGGGGCTGAAGATCGCCCCCGGCGAGGGGGCTGCCGGGACGGTGTGGGAGCGAGGCGAGCCGCTCGTCGTGGGGGACTATGCGGGCTGGGACTCGCGGCTCGAGGTCGGCCTCGACGTCGCCAGCGTGGTCGCGGTCCCGCTCGGATCGCGGAACGAGGTCGTCGGGGTGCTCGGCCTCGCGCACATCGACCCCGATGTCAGCTTCACGAAGGAGGACGTCGAGCAGCTCGCGACCTTCGCCGAGTTCGCGTCGATCGCCCTGGACAACGCTCGCCTCTACGAGGCCGCGCAGCGCCAGCTCGCCGAGCGGAAGCGGGCGCAGGCCGAGCTGGAGGAGCAGGAGGAGCGGTTCCGCACGCTGGCCAACTCGGCGCTCGAAGGGATCTGCATCCACGACCGAGGGAAGATCCTCGAGGTGAACCGCGCGTTCGCGGAGATGTTCCGGTTCTCCGCTGAGGAGCTGGTGGGGACGCAGGTACTGGACCTCGTCGCCCCCGAGGACCGGGAGATGGCAGCCCGGCGCATCGACGAGCAGACCGAGGCGGTCGGGCAGCACGAGGCGCTCCGCAGCGACGGATCGCGTTTCACGGTCGAGATCGTGGGGCGTCGCATCCCCTACCGGGGAAGGCAGGCGCGCGTCGTCGCCCTCCGGGACATCACCGAGCGTCGGCGAGCCGAGGAGGAGCTTCGGCTCGTCCACTCGCTCACGCTGGCCATGGTCGAGGCCGAGGCCCTCGACGCCGCGCTCGACGTGGTCGTCCGGGATGTCTGCCGGGCCACGGGGTGGGCGGTCGGCGAGGCCTGGATCCCGGTCCCCGACGGCTCGGCCCTGGAGCCCACGGAGGCGTGGTACTCGCAGGCGCCGGGGCTGGAGCGGTTCCGTGAGGCAACCAAGCGGGTGCGGGTTCAGCCCGAGGAAGAGCTCGCCGGCAAGGCCTGGTCGATGAAGGCTCCCGTGTGGATCCGGAACATCGCGGAGCAGCCGGGCTTCTCGCGGGCGGAGGTCGCCTCCGCCGCCGGCCTCGGGGCCGCCGCGGCGATCCCCGTGCTGGCCGGCGTCGAGGTGGCCGCCGTCCTGGTCTTTTTCGTCCTCGAGCCGCAGGCCGAGGACGAGCGCCTCGTCAAGCTCATCTCGGGGGTGGCCGCGCAGCTCGGCTCGCTCGTCCTGCGGAAGCGCGCGGAGGAGGCGCTCCGATCCGCCGAGGAGAAGTACCGGGGCATCTTCGAGCAGGCGGCCGAGGGGATCTTCCGGTCCACCCCCCACGGCGTTTTCGAGTCCGTCAACCCCGCGCTCGCCACGATGCTCGGCTACGCCTCCTCGGACGAGCTTCTCGTCGAGGTCCCGGGGATCGCGGATCTCGACGTCGATCCGGCTCGTCGCGAGGAAGGCCTCCGCCTGCTCCGGTCGGACGGCTCGCTCGAGGGCTTCGAGTACGAGGTTCGGCGCAGCGACGGACGGACGATCTGGGTCTCCGAGAACGCCCGCCTGGTGCGCGACGAGGATGGAGACGTGCGAGGGGTGGAGGGTACCCTTCTCGACATCACCCAGCGGCGCCAGGCCGAGGAGTCGCTGCGCGAAGCCTACGAGCGGGAGCGCGAGGCGGCGGAGCAGCTGCGCAACGTGGACGAGATGAAGAACGCCTTCCTCACCGCGGTCAGCCACGAGCTGCGCACCCCGCTCTCCAGCATCCTGGGGTTCTCGCTCACCCTCGACCGCGGCGATCTCGACCTGCCCCGGGCCGAGCTGCGCGAGATGATCGGCCGCATCGCGGCCAACGCCCGGAAGCTCGAGTCGCTGCTGGCCGACCTCCTCGATCTCGACCGGATCTCGCGGGGCATCCTCGAGGCGACGCGGAGGCGAACCGACATCGGCGCCCTCGTCCACCGCGTGGTCGAGGGTGCCGACCTCGGGGATCGCCCGCTGCTCGTGGAGGCCCAGTCCATCGTGGTCCACGTCGACGGCCCCAAGGTGGAGCGGATCGTCGAGAACCTCGTGGCGAACGCCGCGAAGTACACGCCCCCCGGCACCCCGGTCTGGGTCCGTCTCCTGAGCAAGCGGGGTGGGGTCATGATCGTGGTGGAGGACGCCGGCCCCGGGGTCGAGCCCGAGCAGTGCGAAGCGATCTTCCGCCCGTTCACCCAGGGAGAGGACGTGCCGAGCCACGCTCCGGGGACGGGCATCGGGCTCTCGCTGGTTGCCAGGTTCGCCGAGATGCACGGCGGCAGCGCGTGGGTAGAGGATCGGAAGGGCGGGGGCGCCTCGTTCCGGGTCTTCCTTCCGACGGTCGAGGTGGAGGCCTCCGACCTCCCGCAGCCGGCCGGTCTCCCCGGCTTCAGTGGTCGCTCCTCCCGGTGAACCGGAAGGAGCCGATCCTCACCGCGGGGACCCGCGAGGCCTCGAAGAAGAACTCGCTCGCGAGCACCGAGTCCGAGCCGATCATCTCGACGCGATCGAGCGCGTCGATGATCGACTCGGTGAACCGGAGGTTCTTCACGGGGGAGGTGACGGTCCCGTCCTCGATCAGCCAGGTCCCGTCGCGGGTCATCCCCGTGATCACCGCCTCCTTCGGATGCACGATGTTCGAGTAGTGAAACCGGGTGATGAGGAGGCCGCGCCGCGTCGCGGCGATCATCTCGTCGGTGGTCGCCTGGCCCGTGCCCATGAAGAGGTTGAGCGGCAGAGGGCCCTCGGGGTTCGGCGGCGGCAGCGCGTGGCCGGTGGAGTCCTCGCCCAACTGGCGGGCGCTGCGGCGGTCGTGCACTCCTCCCACGAACACGCCCTCCCGCACCAGGTCGATGCGCTGCTTCGGCGTCCCCTCGAAGTCGAACGGGAGCCCGATCGTCTCGGGCGAGAGCGCCTCGTCCCAGATCGAGACAACCTCCGACATCAGGCGCTCTCCCTCGCGTCCCGCGAAGCAGGACCGACCCTCGGCCAGCGCGCGCCCGCCGAACCCGAGGTAGGAGAGGAAGCCGAGGAGCGTGGCGACCGCGGCGGGCTCGAGCACGACCTCGTAGTCGCCGACCTCCACGTCGCGCGGGCGCTGGCTGTCATGGGCCTTGGCGAACGCGGTCTGCCCGATCTCGGCCGGGTCGAGATCGCCGGCCCGGACGGCGGCTCGCTCGGCGAAGCCCGCGCCCCCCTCCCCCCCGGAGACGACCGCGGTGATCGACGCCTTGCTGCGCACGGCATGGGCGGCGAGGCCCTCGGTGTTGGCCACCGCCACCTCGAGGGCCCCCGTCTCGAAGGCCCCGGCGGCCGAGAACCCGGCGCCGCACCGGCCGACGAGCTCCGCGACCGCATCGGCGCGCGCTGCGGGGGCCATCGCCGGCGTGGCCTGGTCGTATCCCGTCCCTGCTGGGGTCTCGGCCTCGGGCGTCAGGCCCGGGAAGAGGGGGTCGGGGGCGGCCATATCCGCCATCTCGAGCGCGCTCCGGGCGGCGGCCTCGAGGCCCTCGGGTCGAAGGTCGTTGGTGGCCGAGATCCCGACCCGCCCGCCCCGGACGGCCCGGACCCGAACCGCGGTCTCCTCCTGGGCCGTGCTCTGGTGGATCGCCGAGCCGGCGAAGCGCGTGAGCCCGCCCCATCCGTGGATCACCAGGACCTCGATGCCCGCTCCGCGGGCGGCCTCGATCGCCGGCTCGGCGAGCGAGAGCGCCGCGTCGCGCCCGATCGGCTCGGGCATCAGCGGACCCCCACCCTCACCCCTCGGAACCGGGCGGGCGAGGTGCCGTGCCCCACGCGGGCCGTCTGCCCGGGCTGGCCCTTCCCGCAGTTCGGGGTGCCCCACATCGTCCACTCCTCGCTGCCGCAGACCGCGTCGCATGAGCCCCAGAACTCCGTTGTGATGCCCGTGTAGTTGGGGTTGCGGTACAGCTGGGTGAGGCGGCCGTTCTCGATCCGCCAGGCCGCCTCGCAGCCGAACTGGAAGTTGACCCGCTTGTCGTCGATCGACCAGGAGCTGTTCGTCGACATGAAGATGCCGTCCTTCGTGTCGCCGATCAGGTCGGGCAGGGAGCCCTCCCCCGGGTGCAGGTTCACGTTCGTCATCCGGATCAGCGGGAGGTGCTCCCAGCCGTCGGCGCGCATCGTGCCGTTCGACGTCTCGCCGATCGCCGCGGCGGTCTCGCGGCTTGAGAGGAAGCCCTGCAGGATCCCCTCCTCGATCACGGGCACCCGCTGCGAGGGCACGCCCTCATCGTCGTAGCCGAACGAGCCGATCCCCGTCGGGATCGTGGCGTCGGCCGAGATCGTCACCACGTCGGAGGCGTAGCGGAGCCTGCCCCGGTCCTCCGGCGTCAGGAAGGAGGTACCCGCGTAGGCCTCCTCCATCCCCAGCACCCGGTCGAGCTCGATCGGGTGGCCGACCGACTCGTGCACCTGGAGCACCATCTGGGAGGCGTCGAGGATCAGGGTGGTCTCCGTCGAGGGACAGTCGGGCGCCTCGAGCAGTTCCACCGCCTCCTCGCCGATGCGCTCGGCCTCCTCCACCAGGCCCAGCGACCGAACGTGCTCGTAGCCTGCCGCGGAGAAGTGCCCCCGGAAGGAGTTGGGGAACGAGCGGCGCTGGAGCTCGCCGCCGGAGATCGCGGTGGCCTCGATGCCCCCGCCCGAGTGCGTGATGATCTGCTCGATCGCGGCCCCTTCGGACGAGGCGAAGGCGGTCCGCTGTCGGAAGAAGTCCAGGCTCGCCTCGGCGAACGACACGCCGCGCACGCCCTGCATCCGCCTGGAGGCCTCCATCACGAGCGACACTTTCTCGTCGAGGGGGATCGTGAACGGGTCCTCGGTGGCGACCGTCTGCCAGGTGTCCACCACCGGCTCGACCTCCGCGAGCGACACCGGTTCCCTCGGGAGCCGCGGGGCCGCCCGCGCGATCTCGACGGCGAGCGCAGCGGCGCGCTCGATCTCTTCGGGGGCCCGTCGGTCGGTGGAGGCGAAGCCCCAGAAGCCGTCCACGAGCACGCGGATCCCCACACCCGCCGAGCGGGAGCGGTCCACCCCCTCCATCTCCTGGTTCTTGACGGTCAGCGACTCGGTCTCTCGGAGCGCCGCTCGCGCGTCCGCGTATCCCGCCCCCGCGCCGCGCGCGGCCTCGACCGCCGCCTTCGCGATGTCGAGCACGATCCTCCCCTCCGGCGGGCGAACGGGCCCGCAGTCTATCCGACCGTGCCGCGGATCATCGAGGCGTTCGTCTATCGTGGAGCGACCGGATCCACAGGAGAGACGCATGGGGATGCTCGACGGGAGGGTGATCGCCGTCACCGGCGCCGGTCGCGGGATCGGACGCGAGGAGGCGCTGCTGCTCGCGCGCGAGGGGGCGCGGGTGGTCGTGAACGACCTCGGCGGAGAGTGGGACGGCACGGGCGAGGACACCCGCGTAGCGACCGAGGTCGCTGGCGAGATCGAGTCGGCCGGCGGGGAGGCCGCCGCGCACTTCGAGGACATCTCCGAGCCCGAGGGGGCCCGGAGCCTCGTCGCGACCGCCGTCTCGCGCTGGGGGCGGATCGACGGCCTGGTGAACAACGCCGGCATCCTCCGCGACCGGATGAGCTTCAACATGTCCCCCGAGGAGTGGGACGCGGTGATCAAGGTCCACCTGCGCGGCACGTTCCTGTGCACCTCGGAGGTGTGCCGCCGGTGGCGCCAGGCGGCGAAGGGCGGCGAGGACGTCTCGGGCCGGCGCATCGTCAACACCTCGAGCACGTCGGGCCTCCTGGGGATGGTCGGGCAGTCCAACTACGGCACCGCGAAGGCGGGCATCGCTGCGTTCACGCAGATCGTCTCGATGGAGATGCGGAGCCACGGAGTGGGCGTGAACGCGATCGCCCCCGGCGCCCGGACGCGGATGACTGAGAAGACCTTCGGCGACCTCCAGGTGGAGGGAGACTTCGACCCGCTCGACCCCGGCAACGTGGCGCCGCTCGTGGCGTTCCTCTGCTCGGACGCCGCTGCCGGCATCACCGGCCAGGTCTTCGGGATCACCGGCGGGCTGGTCGAGCTGTACCAGAGCTGGACCCCGGTCGCCGAGCTCGACAAGGGCGCCCGGTGGGACCCCTCCGAGCTCGCCGAGCGCGTGGACGAGCTGTTCGGCGACCGGCCCCGCGCCTACGAGCCGGGCCGATCGCCCCTCCGCCGCATCACCGGCATCGGCTGACCCGCCGTTCGTGTCAGACCCCCTCCCTAGAGTGGGACGGGAGAGGAGGTCGCGATGACCGGAACGGAGCTGATCGTGCTGTTCGCCGCCCTCGGGGCGGCCGTGGCGGCCGTGGCGATCGCCGTGCGGAGGCCGGCGCAGCCCGAAGCCGACACGCGTGTCTCCGCCCTGCTCGAGGCGCAGTCGAGCCGGCTCGACCGGCTGACCGACGCGCTGGGGCGGCAGACCGTCGACGACCAGGAGCTGCGCAGGTCGCTGGAGGCCACGAAGACGACCGTCGAGGAGATGCGGACCCACGCCGACGCCCGGCGGCAGGCCGACGAGCAGACCTGGGACGCTCTCCGGCGGCTCGAGTCGATGCTGCTGGGGGGCTCGACCAGGGGCCGGGCCGGCGAGAATGTCCTCGAGGAGGCGCTCTCGTGCCTGCCGGCGCAGATGGTGGTTCGCGACTTCCCCGTCAACGGGAAGCGCGTGGAGTTCGCGCTCGTCCTGCCGGACGGGCGGCGACTGCCCGTGGACTCGAAGTGGGCGGCCGTGCGTGAGGTCGAGGCCCTCGAGGCCGAGGACGACCCCGTCGCGCGGGAGCCGATCGCGCGACGGCTCGAGGACGAGGTGGCGAAGCGGGCGCGCGAGGTCGCGTCGTACCTCGAGCCGTCGCTGACCACCCCCTTCGCCGTCGCCTGCGTCCCCGACGCGGCCTACGCGGCGTGCCGGAAGGCGCATGCGGTCGCCTTCCGGCACGGGGTGGTCATCGTCGGCTACTCGGCGGCGCTGCCCGTGCTCCTCTCCCTGTACGCGCTGGGTTCGCGCTACGGGCAGAGCGGGGACGTCGACTCCTGCCTCGCCGAGCTCGAGGGGGTCCTGGAAGGGATGGAGCAGACACTGGAGAACCGCGTGGCGCGGGCTACCACGATGCTCCAGAACGCGGCCGACGAGTGGCGGACCGGCCTGGGCCGGGCCCGGGGCGCGGTGGCCAGGGGACGCGGGACCGTGGCGCTCCCCGAGGACGGCCCCCGGCCGCTCGAGGCGGTGGAGTAGGCCCCGGCTGTATCCTGCGGGGCGTGTCGTTCGAGGACGCGCTGCGCGACCTGGGCTTCGCCTTCTCCCGGCGGGCGAGGAGCGGCGACACCTGGGAGCACCGGGCGACGTCGTACCTGACGCACTACGTGCAGGACGCCGGCAACGGGAGCGTGCTCTTCAGCTGGGAGATCGCGATCGGCGAGCTGATGGCGGCGCACGGCCTCCAGGTCGGCTCCGACGAGCACCTCAACACGTTCTTGTTCCCCAGGGACGACGCGCGCGGCCCGCGGGACGCGGCCTGGGTCTCCGCGCAGATGGACGCGGCGGAGGAGCGTCTTCGCGACATCTCGCTCCTGGCCGCCGAGCCCCCTGAGCCCCCCCTCACGCTACGCTGACCGCGTGGAGATCGAGAGAGCGCTCGTGGCCTTCGCCCACCCGGACGACGCCGAGTTCCTCTGCGGGGGCACGGTCGCGCTCTGGGCGAAGCAGGGAGTGGAGGTCACCTACGTCTGCGCGACCGACGGGTCGGCCGGCTGGAACGCGCCCGGCCTCTCGCGCCAGGAGATCGCCGCGCGCCGCGAGGAGGAGATGCGCGAGGTCGCCGACCTCCTCGGCGTGCGCGAGGTGCGCTTCCTCGGGTACGCGGACGGGACGCTCGAGCCCTCGCTCGACCTCCGCCGCTCGCTCACGCGCGAGGTGCGTCGCGCGCGCCCCGACGTGCTGGTCTCCTTCGACCCCTCGGAGCTGTGGAGCGGACGCAGCTACATCAACCACCCGGACCACCGCGCCGTCGGCGAGGCCGTCCTGGCGGTGGCCGCCTGCGACGCGCCGACCCGCCCGCAGTTCCCGGAGCTCCTCGACGAGGGGCTCGAGCCGTTCAAGCTCCGGCGCGTGTGGCTCGCCTCGGACCAGGGCGAGCACGTCGTGGACATCGGCGAGACGATCGACCTGAAGATCCAGGCCCTCCTGACGCATCGGAGCCAGATGGAGAACATGGGTGAGTTCGACGTGGATGGGCGGGTCCGAACGTGGGCGGGCGAGCTGGCCGACGGGGCGTCGCACGAGTACGCGGAGCGGTTCCGCGCCTTCGAGATCGAGGTGTGAGAGATGGCGGACGAGGAAGAACGCCCCCTGGACCCGGACGAGCGGCGCAACGTCGAGGCCGACCTCGAGGACCTCTCGGCCATGCGAACGGCCTTCGAGGCCCAGGGGATGCGGGGCGTGGTGATCGCTTGCCCCGAGTGCCAGGCCGACCACTTCTACGCGTGGGACCTCCTCCTCGAGTCGCTCCAGCACATGCTGGCCACGGGCGAGCCGCGGATGCACGAGCCGGCGTTCGACCCGCACGAGGAGGACTACGTCCTCTGGGACTACGGCAAGGGGTACGTGGACGCGCTGGCCGACGCCGGGCTGCAGGAGACGGGCTCCGAGGTGACCCTGCTGTCGTGCGCCTGGTGCGACACCCCGGTCGAGCCCCACTTCTCGTTCTGCCCGAAGTGCGGCCGGTCGATGGCCCCCGCGCGCTTGCTGCGCGAGCTCGTCGGACGCGGGATCGATGAGCGGGAGGCCCGGGCCCTGCTCGTCAAGGCCGGCTTCGATCCGTTCCGGTAGGGGCGGCGACGAACCGGGCGAGGCCCTGCTCCCCGGAGCGCATCATCCTCGCGTGATTCCAGCGGAATACCGGCCGGGCCACCGGCGCGAGCGCTCGCATCATCGTCTTCCTCGCCTCGACCTCCTGCTCGAACAGCATCCGCGTCGAGCCCGATCCGTCGGAGTGGAGCCGGAAGCGCGCGATGCCGCGGAGGTCCCCTTCGATCGCCGCCTCGAGGACCGTCGGCGTGTCGCGCCGCCGGACGAGCAGCAAGTGCAGGTCGTAGGGGAGCGCCGAGCGGACCCGCACGATCGCCCGGTCGTCGTCCACTCGGTGGCTCTCCCGGATCTCGGGCCACCACCGCGTCCAGGCGTCGAGCTCGTGCAGCGCGTCGAGCACGTCGCCGGGCGGGGCGGGCACGCGCCAGACCGCGCGGAAGCGGTACCGGTTGAGACGGTCGAGGAGGCTCACGGGTGCTCCTCGAGGACGCTGTCCTGGGGCGCCTTGTCGGGGCGGAGGCCCTTGAACGACGGCGCTCGGAGCTTCTCGGCCTTGGTCATATGGAGGTACTCGACGTCGCACACGAGCTCGGGGCGCACCCACCGGGCGCCCTTCACGGCGGCGAGCTCCGGATCGTCGATCGGCGGCTCTTCGACCTCCAGCTCGCGCAGCCGCTCGAGGACGTGGGCGGTCAGCTCCTCGGTGAAGCCGCTGCCGACCTGGCCGACCCAGCGGAGGTCGTCCCCCATGTAGGCCCCGAGCAGCAGCGCGCCGAACGACGAGGCCCGTGAGCCCTCGCCGTGGGTCCAGCCGAGGACCACGCAGTCCTGTCGCCTCACCGCCTTCACCTTGCGCCAGTCCTTCGACCTGCGGCCGGGCAGGTAGCGGCTGCCGAGCTTCTTGGCCACGACGCCCTCGTACCCGAGGCCCTTGGCCGCGTCGAACAGGCGCATCCCCTCTCCGTCGAGGTACAGCGTGAGCCCGAGGCGGTCAGACTCGGTGACGATCCCCTCGAGGAGGCGGCGACGCTCCTCCACGGGCTCGGGGGTCAGGTCGCGCTCGTCGAGCCAGAGCAGGTCGAACGCGTACATCCTCACCGGGATGCGGCGCCGGGCCCGCTCGATCTCGGCGGGCGAGGAGAGGTTGATCCGCTGCTGCAGCCGCTCGAACGAGGGTCGCCCCTGCTCGTCGACCGCGACGATCTCGCCGTCGATGACCGCCCACAGCGCGTTCGTCCACCGGGCCAGGCGCTCGAGCTCCGGGTACTGGGCCGTCTGGTCCCGACCCTTCCTCGAGAGGAGCCGCGTGGCGTCGGTGGTGACGTAGGCGAGGGTGCGGACGCCGTCGAGCTTCGGCTCGAAGCGCCATCCGGGATCGTCGAAGGGCTCATAGCCCGGATCGGCCAGCATCGGCTCGAACGCCGGCGGGGGCTGAGGCTGCGGCTCGGTGGAGTCCTTGCCCAGGAAGATCAGCCAGTCGCGGTCGGTCTTCACCAGGTGGTACTCGCCCCGGTGCCGCGTGCCGTGCAGCCGGAACGACACCTTCTCGTCGGTCCACTCCACCGGCTCGTAGGTACCGCGGTCGTAGATGCGGACCTCGCCGGCCCCGTAGTGCCCCTCCGGGATCCATCCCTGGAACCCGCCGTAGTCGAGCGGGTGGTCCTCGGTGTGGACGGCCAGTCGCCGGTCGCCCGGCTTCGTGGGAAGGCCTCGGGGCACCGCCCACGAGACCAGGACCCCGTCCTGCTCGAGACGGAGGTCGTAGTGGAGCCGGGTGGCGTCGTGCTTCTGGATCACGAAGGAGCGGCCGTCGCCACCGCCGGGCCCGGGCGGCGGCTCGGGCGTCTCCGCGAAGTCGCGCATCTCCCCGTACCGGGCCAGGCGGGCGGCGGCCTCCCCGTCGTCTGGAGGTTTCTCGCTCCCAGCCTTGTCGTCTCCCGCGACTGCTGGCCGAGGCCGCTCGGGGCTCTCGGGGTCGATCCCCAGGGCCTCGAGCGCCGGCCGCAGGTCGACGGGCGCGTCCAGCACCCCGCCGAATGGGTCACCGACGCTTGCCAGCCTTTCGTGGATCGTCACGATCGTGAAGTCGCCAGGCTCGATCTCCTCCTCGACCTCGTCCCACGTCACCGGCGCCGAGACGCTGGCCCGGGCCTCCGGGCGGACCGAGTACGCGGCCGCGATGTTCGCTCCGCGCCGGTTCATGTTGTGATCGATGAAGACCTTCCCGGAGCGCTTCGAGATCTCCCACTCCATGGTTACGCGCTCGGGGTCGGCCTTGAGGATCAGGCGGCCCACGGCGCCCACGAACGCCCGCACCTGATCGTAGGTCGGGCCGGGCTCGATCGGCACGTAGATCTGCATCCCCGTGGCGCCGGACGTCTTCGGGTAGGAGGGCAGCCCCAGCCAGTCGAGCGCCGCGCGCACGTGCCGGGCCACCGCGCGCACGTCGCCGAACGTGATCGGCGGGAACGGGTCGAGGTCGAAGAAGAGGTAGTCGGGCTGCTCGACGCTCGCGCACCGCGAGTGGAGGGGGTGGAACTCGATCGCGCCGAGGTTCGCGACGAAGAGGAGGCCGGCCTCGTCCTCGACCATCAGATAGTCGATCGACTTCGAGCCATCCTCGTCGATCACGGGGCAGCGGGGCATCCAGTCGGGGGTGTGGCTCGGCGCGTTCTTCTCGTAGAACTCCCCACCCTCGACGCCATCGGGCATCCGCCGCATCGTGAGCGGTCGCTGGTGCAGGTAGGGGAGGATGGTGTCGGCGACGTTCCAGTAGTAGGCGAGGAGGTCGCCCTTCGTGTAGCCCTCCTCCGGCCAGAACACCTTGGGGAGGTTCGAGAGGCGCACCCGCCGGCCCGCGGCCTCGACCCACCAGTGGTCGCCCTCGCGCTCGGCGGGGAGCGCTCGCGGCATCTCCACGGTGAACGGCGCACCTCCCCTCTTGGCCATGGCCCCCGATGGTAGGCGCTCGCCGCCATCCCGGTGCCCGCCGGGTATCCTTCTGACCCGGGCCTGCGAACCGACGACCAGGAGCCCGAAGGGAGGGTCGTGATGCCGAGGACCATGTGGAAGGGGGCCATCTCCTTCGGCCTCGTGTCGATCCCCGTGCGGGTGTTCCCGGCGACCGAGGAGAAGACGCTCCGCTTCAACCAGCTGCACGACGAGGATCACGGGCGGATCAAGTACCAGCGGGTCTGCGCGAAGTGCGGCAAGGAGGTCGCCTTCGAGAACATCGTGAAGGGCTACGAGTACGAGAAGGACCGCTACGTCGTGCTGACCGACGACGAGATCGATCAGGTCCCCGTGCGGTCCACGCGCGCGATCGACATCACCCAGTTCGTGGACATCGAGGAGATCGATCCCGTCTACTTCAAGAAGACCTACTACCTCGTCCCCGAGGAGACCGGGATCAAGGCCTACCAACTGATGCGCGAGGCGCTCCGCGAGGACGACAAGGTGGGCATCGCCAAGGTGTCGTTCCGGGACAAGGAGCATCTTGCCGCCCTCCGCCTCATGGACGATGTGATCGTCCTCGACACGATGTACTGGCCCGACGAGATCCGGGCACGGGAGTTCGAGGAGCTCGACGCGCAAGCCGAGGTGCGCCCCAAGGAGGTCCAGATGGCGCGCTCGCTCATCGAGAACCTCACCGAGACCTGGAACCCCGAGCAGTACGCCGACGAGTACCGCGAGGCGCTCCTCGGGATCGTGGAGAAGAAGGTGGCCGGCGAGGAGATCGAGGTCATCGCCGAGGAGGGGGAACCCGAGAAGGTCGTGGACCTCATGGATGCGCTGAAGAAGAGCGTGGAGGCCACGAAGGCGGAGAAGAAGCCCGCCAAGAAGCGGACGGCGAAGAAGCGGGCCGCCTCCTGAGGCCGGGCTGACATGCGCTGGGACCTCCTTCCCGATATCAGCGCCTTCGACAGCGCGCGGCGCAAGGAGGCGTACCGACGGCTCTCGCGGAGCGTGCGGGGCGGGGGCGAGGAGCCCTCGCTGTTGGATCTCGACGACGTGCGGTCGCGGCTCAGCGTCTTCGAGGAGACCTACGAGGGGATCCGCCCGATCCCGGTCGCGCGCGTCGTGGGAACGGCCGGGAGGTCCCGTGACTTCGACCGGGACTTCCTCCCCCGCGACGAACGGACCCGCGAACGGTGGAGGAAGGTCGAGCAGACCTTCCCCCGGGGCGACTTCCCGCCGATCGTCGCGTACGAGGTGGACGGCAGGTACTTCGTCGTGGACGGGCACCATCGCGTGGCCGTGGCCAAGCACCGCGGGATCGAGTACATCGATGCGGAGGTGACGCGCCTGCGCACCCGCCAGCCGCTGCCCGAGGGGGCCGACGTGGGAGCCCTGATCCTGGCGGAGCAGGAGCGGCGGTTCCTCGAGGAGAGCGGCCTCGACGGGCGCGAGCCGCCCGTGCGGATCCCCGTCTCCAGGCCGGTGGCGTATCCGGAGCTCCTGGAGCTCGTCAAGGTGCACGCGTTCCACCTGTCGCGGGAGCGCGGAGAGGTGGTGTCCCTCCAGGAGGCCGGCGCGGACTGGTACGACCGCGTCTACCTCCCCGCCGTCGAGGCGATCCGCGGCTCCGGTCTCCGCGACGCGCTGCCCGAGGCGCCGGAGGGCGACCTCTTCCTGTGGGTCTACGAGCGGCACCGGGCCCTCCGTCCCGAGGAGCCGGAAGCCGGTCTCGCCGAGGCCGTGCGTCGGATCCTCGAGGAGCAGGGAGGTACGGCATGAAGCTCGTGACGGCCATCATCAAGCCGCACAAGCTCGACGAGGTGAAGGAGGCCCTTCGCGAGATCGGCGTGGCCGGCATGACGGCGACCGAGGCCCAGGGCTTCGGCCGGCAGCGTGGCCACACCGAGATCTACCGTGGGGCCGAGTACCAGGTCGACTTCGTCCCGAAGGTGAAGATCGAGATCGTGACCGAGGACGAGCAGGCCCAGCAGGTCGTGGACGCGATCCAGAGGTCCGCGAGGACGGGGAAGATCGGCGACGGGAAGATCTTCGTCACCGAGGCCGAGCAGGTGATCCGCATCCGCACGGGGGAGATGGGGCCCGACGCGCTCTGAGCCGGCGGCCGGCCCGATCGACCGGCTCGTCCACGGGCTGCGCGCGCTCGAGGACGCCTACTCGAGCGGGCACCACGGCGCGTGGTCGGCGAGACGCCGCGCCGATCTCGTGGATCGCGCCGTCCGGGAGCTCGCCGAGGCCATCGAGGGTCGCGTCGCGCTCGTGGCTCTGGGCGGGTACGGGCGCCGCGAGATGACCCCGAGGTCCGACGTCGATCTCATGCTCCTCCACGAGGACGCGGAGGGCCTCGAGGAGGCGGCCTCGCGGCTCTTCTATCCGTTCTGGAACGCGGGCATCCCCCTGGGTCACTCGGTGCGAACCGTCGCCGAGTGCGTCCGCCTGGCCGACGACCCCACGGTGACGACCGCGCTCCTCGACGCCAGGCTCGTGGTCGGCGAGGCGTCCCTGGCCGACTCTCTGACCGCCGCGCTGGTCGAGGGGATCGGCCGCGACCCGGGGCGGTTCCTGGCCTCGATCGCCGACGGCGTCGCGCACAGGCGGGAGCGGTTCGGCTCGTGCGCCTCTCTCCTCGAGCCCGACCTGAAGGAGAGTGGGGGCGGCTCTCGCGACGTGGCCGCGGCGGGGTGGGTCCTGGCGGGGCTCGATGTGGCCGACCCGGTGGAGGAGGGTCTGCTCAGGCGGCGCGAGGTGGAGGCGCTCGCGGAGGCACGCGAGTTCCTGATCCGGCTGCGGAGCGCGCTGCACATGGAGACCGGAGGGCGGAGCGACCGGCTCCTCCTCGAGCATCAGCCGGCGATCGCCGAGGCGTTCGGGTTCGGACCCGAGCCGGGGATGGGCCCGCCCGACGCGCTGATGCGGTCCCTGTTCGAGCACGCGCGCGAAGTCGAGCACGCTCTCGGCCTCCTGCTCGACCGGGCGACGCAAAGGATGGAGGGAGCGCCCGTCGAGGAGGCCCGTGCCCCGAGCTCCCCCGAGGAGGTGCTGGAGCTGTTCGCCGAGGCGGCCGAGCGTCGCCGGCTCCCTTCGCCGGCGACGCTCGACCGTCTCGAGCGCGCGGTCCCGGAGGAGGTGGAGTGGACCCCCGCGATGCGAGCCGCGCTCCTTCGGGTGCTGGCGGCCCCCGGGGGGGCGGCCGTCCTAGAGGCGATCGACCGGAGCGGGGTCCTCGTCCGCCTCCTGCCCGAGTGGGGGGCGGTCCGCTGTCGACCGCAGCGCGACCCCTACCACCGCTTCACGGTGGACGTGCACCTGATCCGGACCGCCGCCGGCGCCGCCGCGCTGCTGCGCGGGGAGACCGACGACCCGATGATCGCAGAGGCGGCGCGGGGGGTCGGTGACCCGGGCGCGGTGCTGCTGGGAGCGCTGCTGCACGACATCGGGAAGCGCGGCGAGGGGCCGCACGTCCCCGCGGGGGGCCGCGTCCTGGAGCCGATCCTTACGCGCCTGCGGACGCCGGCCGAGACGGCCGACCGCGTGCGCTTCCTGGTAGCCGAGCACCTGCTGCTCTCGGACACCGCGACCCGGCGGGACCTCTCCGACGAGAACCTCGTGCTCGACGTGGCCGGTAGGGTGGGGGACCCCGAGCGGTTGGCGTCGCTGTTCCTGCTCACGATCGCCGACGCGGAGGCGACCGGTCCCCACGCCTCGACGCCGTGGCGGATGGCCCTCGTCCGAGACCTCGTCGGGAAGGTCCAGCGAACCCTGGATCGCGGCGACGAGCAGCCGGACGTGCTCGCCACGATCGCCGACCGGCTCGAGCGCGCGGGGGCCCTCCTCGCCGGAGAGCCCCAGGACGCGGTCGCCGCCTACCTCGATCGCCTGCCCCGTCCCTACGTGCTCTCCGCCTCTCCCGAGGTCGTGGCCGGTCATCTCCGTCTCCTCGAGCCGCCCCCGGGGAGCGGCGAGGTCCGCACCGACGTCCGAGAGGGCGAGCGCCCCGACGTCTACGACCTCGCCGTCGCAGCCGCCGATCGGCCGGGGCTGCTCGCGGACATCGCCGGGGCGCTCGCCCTCCAGGGTCTGACGATCCTCTCGGCGAAGGCGTTCACGACCGCCGACGGGGTCGCTCTCGACCTCTTCGCGGTGCAGGGCGTCTTCGAGCCCGAGGTGACCGAGGAGCGCTGGCGCCGGTTCCGCGGTGACCTCCGGCGCGCGCTGGAGGGTCGAATCTCGCTGGAGCGCAGGGTGGCCGAGAAGCGGCGCCACTACCCGGCGCCCCCGATGGTCGACCCAGAGGTCCGCGTGGACGACCGCGTCTCGGACTTCTCGACGGTGGTCGAGGTCTCGGCCGGCGACCGCCTCGGCCTCCTCTTCGACCTCGCCCTCGCGTTCCGGGACCTTGGGCTCGACGTGCACGTGGCGAAGGTCGCCACCTACGGGCCGCGGGTCGTGGACGCCTTCTACGTGCGCGACCTCCAGGGGCGGAAGGTGGGGGAGCGAGCCGAGGAGATCCGCGAGGCGGTCCTCGAGCGTCTCGCGTAGGTACCATTCGCGGCGTGAAGCGAACGTTCGACACGCCGAAGGGAGCCGTCTCCGCCCAGCTCGAGGGGCCGGAGGGGGGACCTCTCCTCGTCCTCGCCCACGGCGCCGGGAACGACATGCGGACCCCGCTCTTCGACGGCATCGCCGAGGGGCTCGCGTCGCGCGAGGTGGCCACCCTGCGCTTCAACTTCCCCTACAAGGAGCAGGGTCGCCGCGCGCCCGACCCCGAGCGGGTGCTTCGGGATGCGTGGCTCGCCGCCTTCGAGCACACGGCCGGCCTCTCCGACCGCGTCTGGGTCGGGGGGAAGTCGCTGGGCGGAAGGATCGCCTCGCTGGTGGTCGCCGACGGCTTGCTCGCCGCCGGCGTGATCTTCGTGGGCTACCCCCTGCACCCTCCGGGGAAGCCCGAGCGCATCCGCGACTCGCACCTCCCGGCGATCGACGTTCCGATGCTGTTCCTCCAAGGGACCAAGGACCCCTTCGCGCGCTGGGACCTCCTGGAGCCGCTCGTCGAGCGGCTCGGCGACCGGGCGACGCTCCACCCCGTCGAGGGCGGCGATCACTCCTTCCGGGTGCGTGGCGAGCCCAAGGACGACGTCGCGACCGGCCGGCGGCTCGGCGAGGTGGCCGGCGACTTCATCCGGGAGCGGGGCTGATGCCGCGCCGCCACCGGCGCGACCGATCGGGCCCCGAGCCGCTCCGCCCGATCGGTCCGGTGACCCCTCCCGGAGGCGCCGTCGAGGGGTGGAGCGTGCGGCTCTCCGCGAAGGGCGGCGCGATCTGCCCGTACTGCAACCGTTCGATCCCCGACGGAAAGCAGCACGTCGTGGCCTGGCCCGAGGGGCGCGAGGACTTCCGGAGGCACTGGCATCGAGGATGCTGGGAGCGAGAGATTCGGAGAGGGGGGCCGACGCTGTGAGGCCATGGTCCGAGGAGACGGCAGGGCGGTTCGAAGAGCGGACGATCGAGAGCGAGGTCCTCAGGGACAACCCCCTCGGCGACCCGCACGAGCGCCCGGTATGGGTCTACCTCCCGCCGGGCTACGACGAGGAGCCCGACCGGAGGTACCCGACGATCTACGAGATCCAGGGCTACACGGGGCAGATCGACATGTGGCGCAACCGCTCGCCCTGGCGCCGGAGCTTCCCCGAGCTGCTCGACCGCCTCTACGCGGGCCAGGACCCGCCGCCCCCGGCGATCGTGGTCTTCGTCGACTGCTGGACCTCGCTCGGCGGCAGTCAGTTCCTCGACTCGCCGGCCACCGGCCGCTACCACACCTACCTCTGCGACGAGGTCGTGTCGTGGGTGGACGCGTCGTACCGCACGCTGTCCGACCGAGACCACCGCGGGATCGCGGGGAAGTCGAGCGGCGGCTACGGGGCGATGGTGACGGCGATGCTGCGCCCCGACCTCTTCGGCGGCCTCGCCACGCACGCGGGTGACGCGCTCTTCGAGGTCTGCTATTGGCCCGAGTTCCGCGAGGTGGTCCGGCACCTACGGGACCACTACGGGGGCTCGTATGAGCGCTTCCTCGAGGACTTCCGCTCGCGCCCCGCCTTCACGAAGGAGCAGGACGGGCCGCTGATCGAGACGTACGCCTACGCCGCCTGCTACTCGGCCGACCCCGACGGGACGGTGCGCATGCCGTTCGACACCGGCACGGGCCGGCTGATCCCCGAGGTCTGGGAGCGCTGGCTCGCGTGGGACCCGGTCCGGATGGTCCCCGAGCGGGCCGACGCTCTCCGTTCCATGCGCGCGATCTACATCGACGCGGGGAAGCGCGACGAGCCCTTCCTCGACCTCGGGGCGGAGGCGTTCCGCCGAGAGCTCGAGGCCATCGGGGTGACCGACGTGTTCTGCGAGATCTTCGACGCCGGGCACATGAGCATCGAGTACCGCTACCCGCTGTCGGCCCGCTACCTCGCCGAGCGGCTGTCTCCCTGAGTTGCTTCAGAGGGTGAGCTGCTCGGGCCTCGGGGCCTCCGGAGGGATCCGTCTGGGATCGGCGGCCTGCTGCGGCCTGTTCGCTCCCATGCCGAAGCGCCGAGCGAGGGCACGGACCCTCGCCCCCACCTCGGTCTGGTACTCCTTGGGCGCGTAGGCCCCTCGTCCGTACAGCTCGCGGTAGCGATGGACGAGCTCTGGGCGCTCCCGCTGGAGCCAGGCCGTCCACCACTCGCGCGCCCCCGGTCGAAGGTGCAGCACGATCGGGGAGACGTGGGTTGCGCCTGCCGCCGCGATCGCCTCGACCGTCTCCTCGAGGTGCTCGTCGTCGTCGGCCAGGAAGGGGAGGATCGGGGCCATCAGCACGCGGCACGGGATCCCCGTTTCGTTCAGCTTCCGGACCGCCTCGAGGCGCGCTGCGGGCCGCGGAGTCCCCGGCTCGACGAGCCGGGAGAGCTCCTCGTCGACGAACCCGACCGAGAAGCTCGTTCCCACGTCGGTCATCTCGGCGCACTCCTCGAGCAGGTCGAGATCGCGGAGGATCAGCGTCCCCTTGGTGAGGATCGAGAAGGGGTTGGCGAAGTCGCGAAGCGCCTTGAGGATGCCCCGCATCAGCCGATAGCGTCCCTCCGCGCGCTGGTAGGGGTCGACGTTTGTCCCCATCGCGATGTGCTCGCCCGCCCAGCGTGGCGACGACAGCTCCTTCCGGAGCAGCTCGGGCGCGTTCACCTTCACCACGACCTTGCGGTCGAAGTCCGCGCCGTGATCGAGGTCGAGGTACGTGTGGGTCTTCCTCGCGAAGCAGTAGACGCAGGCATGACCGCATCCTCTGTACGGGTTGATGGTGAAGCGGAAGGGGACACGGGAGGCCTCGGGCACCCGGTTGATGATCGAGCGCGCGTGGACCTCGTAGAAGGTCATCCCCCGGAATCCCGGCGTGTCGAAGGTGCGGGCCACCGCTCCCTGATCGAAGAGGGGGGCGGTGAGGCGGTCGTCCTCGGGGCCGGTCTCGAGACGGAGGTTGTCCCAGCGCATGGGGCCTCAGGATAGAACACCTGTTCGACTCGGGCAAGACGCCGGTTGGTCGTATGATGCCGTCGTCATGGAGATCGCGGTGGCGCTTCGGAAGGAGAACGGCGGCTGGAGGGCGGTGGCCGCGGACCCGCCCGTCTCGGTGGCCGCGCCGACGCGCGAGGACTGCGTCCGCCGCGTACGCGACGCCGTGCTCGCGCGGCGTCCCAACGGCAACGGTCCCGTCACGGTGGTGGTCGAGGTGGCGCCCGACCTCGTCGGGGTGGCGGAGGCCGCCTCGATCCTCGGCTGGGACAAGCGCAGGGTCGTGACCTACGTCGACCGGGGATCGTTCCCCGAACCGGTGGCCCGCTTGGCCGGGGGACGGGTCTGGGCGCGGGTCGACGTGGAGGCGTTCCGCCTGGCGTTCCTGGAGCGACAGGCGCGTCGCCGGCGGCGCTGAGGCCTGCAGATGGCGACCCTCCGGGACGATACCTCGGGCATGCTTCGCTTCGACCGTGGAAGCGGCAACTTCGTCGCCATCGCGACGATCGTCTTGGCGGCCGCGCTGGCGATCGGATTCCCCATCTGGATGCTCACCCGCGGCGCCGAGGAGACCGCCGAGACCGCCGGCGCCGGCGTGAGCCGGGCCGAGGACCTCCGCGCCGACGCGCTGCTCGTCGGCGCGATCGGGGTCGCCCACTCCTACTTCACCTCGAACGACTCCTTCGAGGGCTTCACCCCGCAGGCCGCCGCGGAGTGGGACCCCTCGTTCACCTGGAACGCCGACCCGGTCGCGTCGCCGGGGGCCGTGAGCATCCGAGGGGTCACGGCCACCTCGGTGGTGTTGGTCACGCAGGGGGGCGGCGGGCGCCCGCTCTGCATCGCGACCGAGGGCGGCGAGATCTGGAAGGGCACCACCGACGCGGGCTCCGCCGCCGACTGCACGGGCACGCCCTGACCTCCACGGGAGCCGGTGTAGGCTGTCGCCCGTGAACGACCCCGAGGCCCACCCGGCGCGCGTGGACGCCCTCCGGCGCGTCCCCCTCTTCGAGGATCTCGACGACGAGACCGTCGCAGACCTCGCGCGCTCGGCCACCGAGGTCAAGGTGCCGCGGGGCCACGTGCTCCTCGAGCGCGGTCAGGAGGGGGCCGGGTTGTTCGTCGTGCTGGGCGGGACGGCCGAGGTGCACGTCGGCGAGTCCCGCATCGAGGTGGGCGAGGGCGAGATCCTCGGAGAGCTGTCCCTCCTCGTCCCCGGCCTCCGCCACACGGCGCGCGTCCAGGCGGGCGACGGCTTCCGCGCGCTGGCGGTCCGCCGAGACGACTTCGAGACGCTGCTCGCGGATCACCCGCAGATGGCCGTGGCGATGCTCCGCGTGCTCGCTCGACGGCTGGCCGAGACGCTCTCCTTCCTCTGAACGCTCTGACGCGATTGACCCCGGCCCAGGCCCTTGGGATGATGGCTACCCACCGGTAGGAACAAGGAGGCAGGCGTGGGTGTGAAGTTCCTCTCAGAGGAGTGGGCCCAGCAGGTGACGGAGAAGCTCAACGCCAGCGACGCATTCAAGCAGGCCGCGGGCGGTCAGACCGCGAGGCTCCAGCAGGTCGTGAACACCGCGGACGGCGAGACGAAGTACTTCTTCAAGCTCGAGGACGGCACGGCGGAGCTCGCGGTCGGGGAGGTCGAGGGCGCCGAGTCCACGATCACCCAGGATTACGACACGGCCGTGGCCCTCTCGAAGAGCGAGCTCAGTCCCACGGCCGCCTACATGAGCGGGAAGATCAAGGTCTCCGGCGACCTCATGAAGCTGATGCAGCTCCAGGGGATCTTCAGCGTCCTTCCCTCGGTCCTCTCCGAGATCGACATCGAGTACTGACCCCCCCCGGCCCCCGTGTCGGACCCTGCGGGTACGATCGCGGCCATGGACGTGGAGATCGTGCGCAGCCCGAGGCGGCGGAAGACGATCTCGGCCGAGCAGCGCGGGGGCACGATCGTCGTGCGGGTCCCGGCGGGGATGCCCGCCGAGGAGGAGCGGGCCTGGGTCGCGCGGATGGTGGATAGGCTCACCGCCCGCGAGCGGACCCGCCGCCTCAACGCCGGCGGCGCCCTCGAGCGGGCCGCCGACCGCCTCAACCGGGATCACTTCGAGGGCCGCCTTCGCTGGACCTCGATCCGCTATGTGGCCAACCAGCGCAGCCGGTTCGGCTCCTGCACGCCCGAGGACGCCACGATCCGCGTCTCGGACCGCGTGGCCGACCTTCCCGACTGGGTCCGCGACTACGTCGTGATGCACGAGCTGGCGCACCTGGTCGACGGTTCCCACTCCGCGCGCTTCTGGGAGCTGGCCGGGCGCTACCCGCGCGCGGAGCGCGCCCGCGGGTACCTCATGGCGCTCGGGATGGACGAGCGGGGGGATCAGCCGGGCGGCGTGTCGTAGAGGCGGTCGCCGAAGTCTCCGAGCCCCGGGAGGATGTAGCCGACTTCGTTCAGCTCCCGGTCCAACGACGCCGTGAAGACCTGGACGTCGGGGTGGGACTCCTCCATCGCCTTGACGCCCTCGGGGGCGGCCACCACGCAGACCATGCGAACCTCCGCAGGGCCGCGCTCCTTGATCGCGGTGCAGGCCCGAGCCGCGGTGCCGCCGGTGGCCAGCATCGGGTCGAGCAGCACGGCCCATCGCCCGTCCATCGGCGGGAGCTTCTCGTAGTAGGACGTCGGACGCAGCGTCTGCTCGTCGCGCTCCAGCCCGATGTAGCCGACCGAGACCCCTGGGAAGAGCTCGGTGACAGCGCCGAGCATCCCCAGCCCCGCCCGCAGGACCGGCACGGCCACGAGGCCGGCGCCCAGGCGGCTCCCCTCGGTCTCCTCCAGGGGGGTCTCGATCCGTCGGGGCTCGGCGGGGAGGTCCCGGGTGGCCTCGAGCACGAGCGCGGCGGTGAGGCGGCGGGTCACGGTCCGGAACACGGGCGACTGCGTGTCGCGGTTGCGGAGCTCGGTGAGGAGGTGGCCGACGAGCGGGTGGTCCACGACGGTCAGCATGGCGCACACATCCTAGGGCTCGGGGACCCGGCGCGCACCTGCCCGGAAGGGCCTCCGTCCTCGCTGTACCAGCGGAGGGACCGTGGCGTACAATCCGAACCGCTGTACGGGTAGACCTACCGAGGAGGGGGGAGTTCAGATGCGGGGGAAGTTCACGCTTCTCGCCCTCGTCACCGTCGTAGCGCTCACGGCTGCGGCGTGTGCCGAGGAGGCAGACGAGCCCGACGCGGGTCCGACGGAGGAGGAGACGCTTCCGGGCGCCGGCATGCTCGCCTGTCAGGTGACCGATACGGGCGGCATCGACGACAAGTCGTTCAACCAGACCGCCTACGCGGGCATGGAGCGCGCCGAGACAGAGCTCGGGGTCGAGATCGACTTCCTGGAGTCGCAGTCGCAGGCCGACTACGACCCGAACATTCAGGCGTTCATCGATCGCGGGTGCGACATCATCGTGACGGTCGGATTCCTGCTGGGCGACGCCACCCAGGCGGCCGCCGAGGCGAACCCCGAGGTGCCCTTCGCGATCGTCGACTTCGCCTACGACCCGCCGCTCGACAACGTGCTCGGACTGGTCTTCTCCACCAAGGAGGCGGCCTTCCTCGCCGGGTACGCGTCGGCGTCGTGGACGAAGACGGGGACCATGGGGACCTACGGCGGGATCAACATCGGCCCGCCCGTGACGGACTTCATGGACGGGTTCTTCGCCGGGGCCATGTACTACAACGAGCAGAATGGGACCGCCGTCGAGGTGCTCGGCTGGGATCCGTCGAATCCGGACGCGGGGCTGTTCACGGGCGACTTCGATAACCAGGACAACGGTCGCCGCGTGACCGAGGACCTGATCGCCGAGGGCGCCGACGTCATCCTGCCGGTGGCCGGTCCCGTGGGCCTCGGCACCGCGGCCGCGGTGGAGGACTCCGACCAAGAGGACGTGATGGTCGGCGTCGACACCGACTGGTGCGTCAGCGCCGAGGAGTACTGCCCGGTGGTGCTCACGAGCGTCCAGAAGAACATGGACGTGGCGGTGTTCAACGCGGTGGCCGCCGTGGTCGAGGGCACGTTCGAGAGCGGTCTGTACGTCGGAACGCTCGAGGACGAGGGCGTGGGTCTGGCCCCGTTCCACGAGTACGAGGGTCAGATCTCGGACGAGGTGAAGGCCGACCTGGATGAGATCAGGGCCGGGATCATCGACGGCTCGATCTCCGTGAACGGTGAGGACTACCTCTAGATCGAGGTGATGGCGAGGGGGGCGGCGGTGAAACCGCCGCCCCCCTCCGCCGTTTCGGGGGGGAGCGCATGAAGCTCGAGCTTCGGGGCATCACCAAGCGATTCCCCGGGGTGCTCGCCAACGACGCGATCGACCTCGACGTCTCCGGCGGAGAGATCCACGCGCTGCTGGGCGAGAACGGGGCGGGCAAGACGACGCTCATGAACGTCCTCTACGGCCTGTACCACGCCGACGAGGGCGAGATCATGATCGACGGCACGCCGGTCTCCTTCGAGTCTCCGCGGGACGCGATCGCCGCCGGCATCGGCATGGTCCACCAGCATTTCATGCTGATCCCTGTCTTCACCGTCACCGAGAACGTGATGCTGGGGGTGGAGGAGACGAGCGTCGCGGGCCTCCTCGATAGGCGCGAGGCCCGCCGGGGCGTCGAGGAGATCTCCAGCCGCTACGGGCTCGAGGTCGATCCCGACGCCCTCGTCGAGGATCTCTCGGTGGGGGCCCAGCAGCGGGTGGAGATCGTGAAGGCCCTCTACCGCGACGCCGAGATCCTCATCCTCGACGAGCCCACCGCGGTGCTCACCCCGCAGGAGACGCGGGAGCTCTTCGGGGTCATGCGATCGCTCCGGGAGTCGGGCAAGGGGATCATTTTCATCACGCACAAGCTGAAGGAGGTTCTCGCGATCGCTGACCGCATCACGGTGCTGCGCCAGGGCCGGGTGGTCGGATCCACGACCCCCGAGAAGGCCGACGAGGCCGCGCTCGCCTCGATGATGGTGGGGCGCGACGTTCGGCTGGAGGTGGAGAAGGGGCCGGCCGAGCCCCAGGCGCCGGTGCTCCAGGTCGAGGATCTGACGGTGCTGGACGATCGGGGCCAAGCGGCCGTGAACGGGATCTCCCTCGAGGTGCGGGCCGGGGAGGTGCTCGGCGTGGCCGGGGTCCAGGGCAACGGCCAGACCGAGCTCGTCGAGGCCATCACCGGATTACGCGCCGTGGACGCGGGACGGGTGCTCATCAAAGGAGAGGACCTGACGCGGGCCAGCCCGCGGGATGTCTTCGTGGCGGGCGTGGGGCACATCCCCGAGGATCGGATCCGCGACGGTCTCGTGGCCGACTTCTCGATCGCGGACAACCTCGTGCTCAACCAGTACTACCTGCCGCCGCTCGCTCGGGGATGGGTCCGCGACGACGAGGCGGTCCTGCGCACGGCCGAGCAGCGCAAGGAGGCGTACGACATTCGCACGCCGTCTGTGCTGGCGCCGGTGTCGACGCTGTCCGGGGGCAACCAGCAGAAGGTGATCGTGGCGCGCGAGCTGTCCCGCGAGATCGCCCTGCTCGTCGCGTCGCAGCCGACGCGCGGGCTGGACGTGGGCTCGATGGCGTACATCCACGAGCAGGTCATCTCGGCGCGCGACGGGGGCACCGCGGTCCTCCTCGTCTCCAGCGAGCTCGACGAGGTGCTTTCGGTCTCCGATCGCGTGGCCGTGATGTACCGGGGGCGGATCGTGGGGCTGGTCGACCCCACGACGATCGGCCGGGAGGAGATCGGGCTGATGATGGCCGGCGCAAACGCGGAGCAGGTGGAGGGGTCGTGAGCGACGAGGAGCGGCGCGGGCGCGACGAGGACGGCGCCGCTGCCGCCGACACGATCGAGGAGCCTGAGGACCGCGCGGCGGGGGGGCTCGGCGAGCCCCCGGTCGAGGCCGGGTTCGAGGCGCCCAGGAGGGGGGGAGCTCTCCGCTCGCTCGTCGTGCCCCTCCTCGCGTTCATCACGGCGCTGGCGATCGGCGGGCTCGTGATGATCTTCACGAACAGCGAGGCGCTCGCGGCGTGGAGCAGCTTCTTCCGGAACCCGCTGAGGGCGCTGGAGATCTCCGGGCGGATCGTGCTCGAGGCGTATCAAGCGCTGTTCACGGGCTCATTGGGGAGCCCCGTGGAGTACGTACAGGCGTTCGCCTCGGGGGACGCCGCGCGGATCGAGGCGGCCTTCCGGCCGCTCTCCGAGACGATCGTGGCCGCGACGCCGCTGATCTTCGCCGGCCTCTCGGTCGCGCTCGGGTTCCGCGCGGGCCTCTTCAACATCGGCGCCGAGGGGCAGATGAACGCCGGCGCGATCACCGCGGCGTTCGTCGGGTTCACGGTCACGGGGCTCCCGATGATCGTCCACCTCCCCCTCGCGATCCTGGCCGGCTTCGTCGGCGGCGCGCTCTGGGGGGCGATCCCCGGCGTCCTCAAGGCCCGCACGGGCGCCCACGAGGTGATCACGACGATCATGCTGAACTTCATCGCCCTCCGCATGCTGGACTTCCTGCTGAAGACGCCCGCGTTCCAACGACCCGGTCGATCCGATCCCATCAGCCAGGCGGTCCTGCCGTCCGCCGAGATCCCGGGCATCCCCGGGACGGGCCTGCGCCTCCATCTTGGGATCGTCCTCGCGCTGCTGGCGGCATGGGGCGTGTGGTGGCTGCTGTTCCGCACCACGAAGGGGTTCGAGTTCCGGGCCGTGGGCTCCAACCCCAACGCGGCCCGATACGCGGGGATGAGCGTGGCGATGGCCTATATCGCCGCGATGGGCCTGGCCGGCGCGCTCGCCGGGCTGGGCGGTGCCTCGCAGGTGCTCGGTCTCCAGAAGTTCCTGGTGCCCGGCTTCGCCAGCGGGATCGGGTTCACCGCCATCGCGCTCGCCCTGCTAGGCAAGGCGCACCCGCTCGGGGTGGTGGCGGCGTCACTCCTCTTCGGCATGCTGCAGGCCGGCGCGATCTCGATGCAGGCGGCCACGCGGGCGCCGGTGGACATCATCGTCGTGATCCAGGCCCTGATCATCGTGTTCATCGCGGCGCCCGCGCTCGTGAGGGCGATCTACCGGATCAAGGTTGGCCGAGAGGTCGGGGCCGACGTCTTCACGAAGGGGTGGAGCGGATGAGCACCGCGGTGGCCACCGTCTCGGGGAGGATCTCCGTCCGCCGTGCGCGCGTGCTCGGCATCCTCTTCCTGCTCCTGGCCGCGTTCGCCGCCGGGTTCTTCGGTCCCCGTGCGGCCGGGGGCGAGACGGCCACGTTCGGCCTGGGGACGAACGCCCCCGCGCTCACGCTGCCCGTACAGGCCACGCTGTACGCGATCTCCGCGCTGATGGCCTTCCTGGGAGCCGTCCAGCTCGTGCGGGGCTTCGGCTCCCGTACCTACCTCGTCCTCGGGGTCGTGGTCGGCGTCTTCGTCTTCTCGCTGCTCGTCTACGCCGCTCGCGGCGGATCGCTCAACCTCACCGCGATGCTGAACTCCACCCTCCTGCGCTCGGTGCCCATCACCCTCGGCGCGCTCTCGGGGATCCTCTGCGAGCGGGCGGGTGTGATCAACATCGCGATCGAGGGGATGTTCCTGGCCGCCGCGTTCACGGGAGCGATCACGGGCAGCGCCTCGGGAAGCCTGTGGGTCGGGCTCATCTGCGGCGTACTCGTCGGGGGGGTCCTCGGCTGGGTGCTCGCGGTCCTGTCGATCCGATACCGGGTGGACCAGATCGTGGCGGGCACGGTCATCAACATCTTCGCGCTCGGGATGACCTCGTACCTGTCCGCGAGCATCCTCCAGACGAACCAGGCGTTGAACAACCCCGGCCGCTTCCAGGTGTTCGAGATCCCGCTGGTCGCGGAGATCCCCGTGGCCGGCCCGATCCTGTTCCGCAACAACGTCTTCGTGTACCTGATGTTTGGGCTGCTCTTCCTGGTGCACATCGCGCTCTTCCGGACGCGTTGGGGCCTGCGCGTGCGCGCGGTGGGGGAGCATCCGCTCGCGGCCGACACCGTCGGGATCCGGGTGCTGTTCGAGCGGTACAGGAGCGTGATCCTCGGCGGCATGATGGCGGGGCTCGGGGGCGCGTTCTTCACCCTCGGGTCGGTGGGTCGCTTCGACGAGGGGATGACGGCGGGTCGGGGGTTCATCGCGCTCGCGGCGATGATCTTCGGCCGCTACTCGCCGTGGGGCGCGTTCGGCGCCGCGCTCGTCTTCGGGTTCGCCGACTCGCTCCAGACGAGGCTGGCCATCCTCGACGTGGGCCTCCCCTCCGAGTTCCTGCTCATGGCCCCCTACATCGCCACGATCCTCGTCGTGGCCGGGGTGGTCGGGCGGGCCCGCCCGCCCGCGGCCGACGGCAAGCCCTACATCAAGGAGGGCTGACCCCCTCGGGGTTGTGCGATCCGGGGCGGCCCCCCACAATGACACCGACGTGAGGAACGAGCGGTACGGCTTCGCGTGGTATCGCGGCGGGGGACGCTGCTCGGACTGACCTGCGGAGCGACCGGCCACCCAGGACCCCGGGCAGCGGCCCGGGGTTCCGTGCTTCCCGGGCCATCCCACGGAGGAGCGCCATGGTCGTCGTGATGAAGATGGGGGCGAGCGACGCCGACGTCGAGGGCGTCGTCGAGAAGGTGACGGAGTCGGGCGGCGAGGCCTTCGTCTCGCGCGGTCGATTCTGGACGATCATCGGGCTGGTGGGCGACACGACGAGGTTCCTCGAGCTTCCGCTCGAGTCCCTTCCCGGCGTGGACCGCGTGGTCCGCGTTGGCCGTCCGTACAAGATGGTGGCCCGAGAGCTCCACCCCGAGCCCTCCACGGTGCGGATCGGTGGCGTGCCGATCGGTCGTCAGTCGGTGACGGTGATCGCGGGTCCCTGCGCGATCGAGTCCGAGGAGCAGGCACTGGCCTCGGCCGAGATGGCCAGGCGCGCCGGCGCCCACCTCCTCCGCGGCGGCGCCTACAAGCCCCGCACCTCGCCGTACGCCTTCCAGGGCCTCCGAGAGCGCGGCCTGGAGATCCTGGCCGCGTGCCGCGAGGCCACCGGCCTTCCCGTGATCACCGAGGTGCTCGAGGCGCGCGACGTGGAGAAGGTCGCCGAGGTCGCCGACGGCCTCCAGATCGGCGCGCGCAACATGCAGCACTTCCCCCTGCTGCAAGAGGTGGGTCAGACCGGGAAGCCGATCGTGCTGAAGCGAGGCCTGTCTGCGACGGTGGAGGAGTGGCTGATGGCCGCCGAGTACGTCGCGCAGCAGGGCAACTCCGACATCGTCCTCTGCGAGCGGGGCATCCGAACCTTCGAGCCGGCCACGCGGAACACCCTGGATCTCGCGGGGATGGTCGTGGCGCGCGAGGCGAGCCACCTCCCGGTGATCGCCGACCCCTCGCACGCCACCGGCCAGCGGAGCCTCGTCGCGCCGATGGCCAAGGCTGCGATCGCGGCGGGCGCCGACGGGGTGATGGTCGAGGTGCACCCCCGCCCCGACGAGGCTCTGTGCGACGGGCCCCAGGCGCTCACCGACGGCGATCTCGACGCGCTGGTCGCCGAGGTGGCCGCGCTCGCCCGATCGCTCGGGCGTTTCGTTGCGGAGCCCGAGTCGCGCGTGGGAGAGTCCGGGGCATGACCGACCGGAAGCGCGTCCTCTCGGGCATCCAGCCCACCGGCGAAGTCCACCTCGGCAACCTGATCGGCGCGCTTCGCCAGTGGGTGGCCGACCAGGACGAGTACGACACCTTCTACGTGATCGTCGACCTCCACGCGATCAGCACGCCGCAGGATCCCGCGACGCTGCGCGAGGCCACGTTGGGGATGGCGGCCAGCCTCCTCGCGGTCGGGCTCGACCCCGACCGCTGCACCCTCTTCGTCCAGTCGCACGTGCACGAGCACGCGGAGCTCGCCTGGGTGCTGGGGACCCTCGCGGGCTTCGGCGAGCTGCGCCGCATGACGCAGTTCAAGGACAAGGCCTCCCGCCAGGAGGAGGCCAGCGTCAGCGTGGGTCTCTTCACCTATCCGGTGCTCCAGGCGGCCGACATCCTGATCTACCAGGCCGACCGCGTGCCGGTCGGCGAGGACCAGCGCCAGCACCTCGAGCTGACGAGAGACATCGCCCAGCGCTTCAACTCCCGGTTCGGCGAGACCTTCGTCCTGCCGCAGGCGGCGATCCCGAAGGTGGGCGCTCGGATCATGGACCTCCAGGACCCCGCCTCGAAGATGTCGGCTTCGGCCGCGTCGCACCAGGGCGTGCTCCGGCTGAGCGACGAGCCCGACGTCGTCCGCAAGAAGATCCGCTCGGCGGTGACCGACTCGGGCCGAGAGGTCCTCGCCCGCCAGGACAAGCCGGAGATCTCCAACCTGCTGACGATCATGTCGGTGGCCACGGGCAAGGACGTGCCGGCGCTCGAGGCGGAGTACGAGGGGAAGGGCTACGGCGACTTCAAGGGCGACCTGGCCGACGCCGCGCTCGAGTTCCTGCGGCCGATGCGGGAGCGCTACCGGGAGCTGCGCGGCGACCCCGCCGAGCTGGCCCGGCTCCTCGAGATCGGGGCCCAGAAGGCGCAGGCGGCGGCGAGCAAGACCCTTCAGACGGTGTACGAGCGGGTCGGCTTCCTGCCCCGCGGAGGCTGAGGCTCAGGCCGGGACGAGCGGGGTCAGCTCGAGGATCACGTGGCCCTGCCGCCACGTCTTGATCGCCTCCTCGGGAGGCCCGTGGCGGTCGCGGCGGCGGTCGGCCAGGATCCCCGCGTACTTCGCGAAGTCCTGTTCGCCCGGCTCGATGACCCTGCTGGTTGCGTGGAGACGGCTCAGCCGGGTGTCGCGGTACTTGTGCCGGGTGATGATGAGGAGGTCGCTCGCCTCGTCCCCGCCCGGGATCCGCTGTTCGTCCGAGTCCCCGCTCACGGCGTGCAGGAGGTACACCCGCCCCTGGTGGTACGCGAACCACGCCGGGATCGTGTCGTCGGTCCCGTCGCGCTCGACGCCGACCCAGATCACGTCGGTCTTGCGGAACGCGTCCTCGAGCTCCTTGGGGAGCTTCTCGGGAGGCTGCTGCAGTACGTACTGGAACTCGACCTGGCCCTCGACCTCGTCGTCGATCAGGAAGGAGGCGACGTAGACGCCGAGCTCGGGGAGGACGGCGTCATCGACGACGTCCACGATCTCGGTGAGGTCCATCTGCCCCGGCATCCGCCGGGTCCGGGAAGGGCTGCGGTACGCCGTGGACCCGCCGGGGCTGATCAGCTCGAACCGCTCGACGACGACCCCCTGCGGCGCCTTCCAGTGCCGCACGACCGCGAAGGGGAGGCCCCTGCCCGGAGCGCTGAAGCCGTAGACGAGCGGCTGACCCTCGACGCCCTCCGCCTCGTAGACCCGTCGGTCGAGGACGTTCGCGAACACGAGCTCAGCCTTGGGCACGGCGCGAGGATAGCAGAGGGGCTGGAGCGGCTCGAACGGGGTCAGGCCGTGCGCGAGAGCCAGAGCGCGGGCTCTTCGAGCTCCGGCATCGAGGGCAGGCTGTCGGGGCTCTCCCACATCGCGGCCAGCGTGTGCTCGTCGGTGGCCTCGACCACGCGCTCCACGAAGTCGCGGGCCAGTCGGTGGTGCTCCTCGGTCAGCTCGAACCCGAGCAGACGCTCGGCCATCCGCTCGTGCTCGCCGCGGGTCTCGCGGCGGCGGAGCATCGCCTCCTCGATCCGGGCCGAGCTCGAGAGCATGCGGCCGCCCAGCACCTCGAGCACGTGATCGGCGTGCGCCTCCGCCACCGCCATGAGCGCCTGGATCCGGCGCATCAGGAGGCGCTGCTCGTCGGTGAGCTTCTGCCCGAGGAGGTCGGCGGGGTCCCCGAGCGCGTCCTGGAGGCGCTCGGGGTCCGAGAGGTCGACGCCGGCCAGCCGCTCTTCGAGCCCCGAGAGGTCGAACTCCATCCCCGCCGCGAGCTCGCGGACCTGCTCGAGGAAGTGCTCCCGCGCCCACGGACGCCCGAGCTGGAAGGCGTGCGTCACCTCGTGGAGGGCCACCCACGCGCGCACCTCGTCGCGCGGCAGGTCCCACTCCCGCTCGAGCTCCTCGAGCGCGGGGACCACGAACAGCAGCGCGTCCTGGCCCTCGCGGGGGACCGCGAGGTCGTACTGGCCGAGCGCGCGTCGCCCCAGCATCCCGAGCACCATCCCCACCTGGGTGCCCATCAGGAGCGGCGCCATCCGGCCCATCATCGTCCCCAGGCCGGCGAGACTCTCGAGGCCGGGGACCGTCTCGCCCCCGAGCTCGTGGCCCGGCGTCTCGAGCATCAGCTTCCCGAGCCGCTCGGCGCCCGGCTCGAACAGCCCGCGCAGCCCGGTCACGTTCGCCTCGACCCACCTCGCGCGCCGGACCGGGGTCACCTTCGAGACCTCCGGCGGCGGCTCGAGCCCGGTCAGGTCGGCCACCGCGAGCTCCGCGGCGCGGACGGTCTGCTCGAGGAGCGCCCGATCCTCGTCGCTGGGCTCGGGGTCGGGCCGCTCACCCACGGCGGTGGCGATCCCCACCTGCCGGGCCAGCTCCCAGTTCACCGGGCCGGTGCCCGAGAACAGCACGCGCTGGAGCTCGCGGAAGAGGGGCACGTCCCTGAAGACGTCGTCGGAGAACGGCTCGTCGGCCATGGACCCCATTGTAGGCTCGCCCTCGTCATGCGGATCCGTCGCGCCGACGAGTCGGACCTCCCCGCCCTGGCCGAGATCCAGATCTCCGGGCGCGAGTGGCTGGCTCGCCGCTACGAGCCCGAGACCCTCCACCAGTTCCCCGCGGACCCCGCGGCCTCGATGGTCACGCTCGGTCACCTCCACCGTACGGGCGCTGTCTTCGTGGCCGAGGACCCGGGGCCGGTCGGGTTCGCCTCGGCGATCGTCCGCGACGATGTCTGGTTCCTCTCGCAGCTCTGGGTGGCGACGGAACGACACGGCTCAGGGATCGGGTCGGCGCTCCTCGACGAGGCGCTGGCATGGGGCCACGGGTCCTCGATCTTCAGCGTGGTGGCCAGCCCGTTCCCCGGCGCGCAGACCCTGTACATGCGGAGGTCGATGTTCCCGGTCTGGCACGCGATGGAGTTTGAGGGGAAACCGGGCACCGCGGAGGCCGTCCAGACCGCCGAGCTCGGGCCGGGCGACGCCCCGTGGGTGGACGAGCTCGACCGGGAGGTCCGGGGCGTCGCCCGGCCCGAGGACCACTCGTTCCTCAGAGAGCACGCCCGCGGGATCGCGCTGCGTCGAGGAGAGGATCCGCTCGGCTACCTCTACGCCTGGCCGGACGGGAAGCTGGGGCCGGGCGCGGTGCGGGACGGTCGCGACACGGGGGAGCTCCTGCGCGCGGGGATCGCCGCCGGCTCCGGGCACGTCACCCTCGTCGTCCCGACGACGAACTGGGCCGCCCTCCAGGAGGTCACCCGCCTGGGCCTTCGGCTCGTCTCGAAGACGGTCTTCATGGCGAGCAGGGCCATGCCCGACGCCGGTCGCTACCTCTCCAGCGGCGGCTCCCTCGCCTGAGCTCGGACGAACCGCCCACCCGGGCCCTTCGGGGGGTCGGGGCTAGAATGGCCGGATGCGCGCGGGCGACCTTGCCATCGACCTGGGGACCGCGAACACGCTGGTCTTCTCGCAGGACGAGGGGATCATCCTCAACCAGCCCACCGTGCTCGCCGTGAACGGGCGCGACGGGTCGGTCCTGGCGGTCGGCGAGGAGGCCTGGGAGATGATCGGGCGCACCCCCGCCAACATCGTCGCCGTCCGTCCCCTCCGGAGCGGCGCCATCACCGACTACGAGCTCACCGCGCAGATGATGCGGCTGATCCTGCGGGGCGTCGGCGCGACCCGCTTTCACAAGCCCCGGGTGCTCCTGTGCGTCCCGTCGGCGATCACCGAGGTGGAGCGGCGGGCGGTGAGCGAGGCCACGACCTCGGGCGGCGCCAGGTCGGTCCAGCTGATCGAGGAGCCGATGGCCGGAGCGATCGGGGCCGGCCTCCCGATCCACGAGCCCCTCGGGAACCTGCTCGTGGACGTAGGCGGCGGCACGACCGAGGTGGCGATGATCTCGATGGGGGGCATCGTCGAGGCGCGCTCGAGGCGCGTGGGCGGCTTCGACCTCGACGAGGCGATCCAGCTCTACCTCCGCCAGCGCTACGGGCTGGCGATCGGGGAGCGAGCGTCCGAGACGGTGAAGTTCGAGGTCGGTACCGCGTACCCAGCCGGCGACCTTCCGCCCTTCAAGGTCCGAGGCCGTGAGATCACCTCGGGGATGCCCAAGGAGGTGCAGCTCACCCAGGAGGAGATCCGCGAGGCCATCTCGGATCAGGTCACCCACATCGTGGACGCCGCGCGCGACTGCTTGTCCTCGAGCGCGCCCGAGCTCGGTCACGATGTGCTGGAGCGGGGCATGTTCCTCACCGGCGGCGGGGGGCTGCTGCGCGGGCTGGACATGCGGATCGCCCAGGAGTGCGAGGTGCCGGTGCACCTCACCGACTCGCCGCTCGAGACGGTCGTGCTGGGCGCCGGGAAGTGCCTCGACCTCCCGGCCGACGCCCCGGGGCTGTTCGCGCGATGACGTTCTCCATCGTGGCCTGCGACCTGGAGGCCGGCGACTGGGGGGTGGCGGTCGCCTCGAAGTTTCCGGCCGTGGGGGCGGTCGTCCCGTGGGCCCGCGCCGGCGTGGGGGCCGTCGCCACGCAATCCTGGGCGAACACGTCGTTCGGCCCGCGAGGTCTCGAGCTGATGGACGGCGGGGCCGAGGCGAACGACGCCCTTCGCCAGATGCTCGACGAGGATGAGGGGCGGGCCCAGCGCCAGGTGGGCGTGGTGGACGCTCAGGGTCTCGTGGCCACGTTCACGGGTGAGGGGTGCATGGAGTGGGCCGGGGGGCACGTGGGGGAGGGCTTCGCGTGCCAGGGGAACATCCTGGTCGGGCCCGAGGTGGTCGAGGCGATGGCCGAGGCGTACGAGACCGCCGACGGCGACCTCCTCGATCGACTGCTCGCGGCGCTCGTGGCGGGGGACGCGGCCGGGGGCGACCGGCGAGGACGGCAGTCGGCCGCGATCCTCGTGGTCCGGGTGGGCGGCGGGTACGGGGGCTACACGGACCGATACGTGGATCTGCGGATCGACGACCATCCGGGCGCGGTCGGCGAGCTGGCGGAGCTCGTGGAGGTCTACGACCGCGAGATGCTCGTCCGGAACGACCCTCTGCTCGAGGCGACCCCCGACCTCGTGGCCGACCTCCAGCACCGCCTGGGCGAGCTCGGCCGATACTCGGGTGAGGCCCACGGCGAGTACGATGCCGCCACCCGGGCCGCGATCGGGGGGTTCGCGGGTGAGTACAACCTCGAGGGGCGTCTCCGGGACGACGAGCTGATCTCCGGTTCGCTCGTGAACGAGATCCGCGACGTGACGCCTGGCTAGAACCCGAGCATCTGGCCGAGCTGTGCGAACAGGAAGCGCCCGGCCCAGTACGTCCCCGCTGCCACCCCGAAGGCCAAGACCAGGACCGAGAGCACGAGCAGCGTCGCGGCCACCGCGGGGTGGGAGCGCTCGTCGGGGGTCGCGTGCAGCGATCGGATGTCGGCTGCGGGAGCCTCGAGATCGGCCACGTCGGCCCACCCGGTATCCCCGGCGCCGGCGGTCAGCTGCCAGAGCAGCCACCCGACGAGGCCCGCGGTCCCGACCAGCAGCGCGAATTCCATGGCCATCGATGTTCCCACGTGGCGGGATTCCATGCCGACCGGCGTACGATTGCTCGGATGCGTCGTCTCCTCCTCTCCGTCCTGCCGGCGGTCTCGCTCGCGGCGGCGCTCGCTCTCGTGGACATCGGGATGTTCGCCGTGGGCCCCGGCTCGGCCGAGAACGTCTTCCCTCGGATCCAGCTCGACGGCGTGAGCGTGACCGAGCCCAGCGGGCGCCTCCTGCTCACCACGGTGAGCATCCCTCGCGCCACCGTCTTCCACGCGGTGTGGGCGGCATGGGACCCGGCCGTGCAGCTCGTCCCCGAGGAGGCGATCCTCGGGGAGCGGACCGAACGCGAGTACGAGCAGATCACGCGCTCCCAGATGGACGAGAGCAAGATCGCCGCCGTCAGCATCGCCGCGAGCGAACTCACCGACTATCCGGAGGAGCACGGCACCGGCGCGCTCGTGCAGGATGTGATCGAGGGGTCGGCCGCGGCGGGGAAGCTGTTCCCGGGCGACCTGATCGTGTCGGTGGACGACGAGCCCGTGGAGGACGTCGACGACGTCTCCCGGCAGATCCGCGCCACCGGGGGGCGGCGGGCGCTCGCCTTCACCGTCGAGGCCGGAGGCGAAGAACGGAGCGTCCGGATCCGGCCGCGGGTCTCCGAGGAGGAGGACCGTCCGATCATCGGCGTGATCCTCATCGAGTCGTTCCCCTTCGAGGTCGAGATCGAGAGCGGCCGGATCGGCGGGCCGTCGGCCGGCCTGATGTGGACCCTCGGCGTCTACGACCTGCTCTCGGAGGAGGACCTCGTCATGGGTAGGCACATCGCGGGCACGGGCGCGATCGACCTCGCCGGGAACGTGTACTCGGTCGGCGGAGTGGCGCAGAAGGTGCGGGCGGCGATGGACGCGGGCGCGGAGGTCTTCCTCGTGCCAAGGGACAACCTCGAGGACGCGCGGTCGGCGGCGACCGATATCGATGTGGTGCCGGTCGGGGACGTCGAGGCTGTGCTCCGCTTCCTCCGACGGGCCGCCTGACACTCGTCTGATAGGCTGGCCTCGCTTTGGACCGTCCTCCACCTCCCCGAGGGAGCGCGCCGAGACGCCGCTGGCTGCTGTGGCTCGGCGGGACCCTCCTCGCCCTCGTCGTCGCGCTCGGGGCGCTCTCCGGCTTCTACGCGGACGTCCTCTGGTTCCGCGAGGTCGGCTACTCGAACGTGTTCTGGACCATCTTCTGGTCGCGGATCTTCCTTGCGGCCGCGTTCGGGGCCCTCTTCTTCGTGCTCCTCTACGCGAACCTGCTGATCGCTCGGGCGATCCGGCCGCGCTACCAGGTGTTCGCGCCCGGAGAGGAGGCGGTGGAGCGCTACAGGGTCGTCCTGGAGCCCTACACCCGATGGCTCCTGCTCGGGGTCTCCATCCTGCTCGCGCTCTTCGCCGCGGCCGGCGTCGCGGCGCAGTGGGAGACCTTCCAGCAGTGGCGCGCGGCCGGGAGCGTGTCCTTCGGGGTGACCGACCCCGTCTTCGGGCGAGACGTCTCTTTCCATGCCCTGGCCCTGCCGTTCCACCTGTTCATCCAGTCCTGGCTCTTCTCCTCGCTGGTGGCCGTGACCGTGGTGACGGCGGCGGCCTACTACCTGTGGGGCGGGATCCGGTTCCGCGCGGTGGCTGAGCGGGTGACGCCGCAGGTGAAGGCCCATCTCTCGGTCCTCCTCGGGCTCATCGTGCTGGTCAGGGCGTGGGGCTACCGGCTGGGACAGTTCGACCTGCTGCTCTCGCCGCGCGGCACCGTGACGGGGGCCTCGTACACGGACATCAACGCGCAGCTTCCGGCGCTGCAGCTCCTGGTGGTGATATCGATCATCGTGACGGTCCTGTTCTTGGTGAACATCCGGTTCCGGGGGTGGGCGCTGCCGGCGATCGGGTTGGGGCTGCTCGTGCTGACCTCCGTGCTCGCGGGGGCCGTGTGGCCCGCCGCGATCCAGCGACTGCGTGTGGACCCGCAGGAGCTACAGCGCGAACGAGAGTTCATCGCCCGCAACATCGAGTTCACGCGCCGCGCCTACGGGCTGGACCGGATCGAGAGCCAATCCTTCGCCGCGGAACCCGAGCTCTCCCCCGAAGAGCTGGAGGTGAATCGGGCCACCGTGGAGGACATCCGTCTCTGGAACCCGGCGGTGCTGCGATCGGTCTACCACCAGCTCCAGCGGATCCGGCCCTACTACGAGTTCGAGGACGTGGACGTCGATCGCTACGAGATCGATGGGGAGAGGGTCCTGACGATGATCGCGCCGCGGGAGATCAACCAGGACAACATCCAGGGCGGCGGTCAGACGTGGCAGAACCGCCACCTCGTGTACACGCATGGGTACGGGGTGGCCGTGAGCCGGGCCGATCAGCTCACCACCTCGGGAACGCCGCGGTTCCTGCTCCGGGACATCCCTCCCGCCGGGGAACTCAGCGGGACCGTGGAGCAGCCGCGCGTCTACTTCGGGGAGAGCTCCGACGTCCCCTACCTCCTCGTCAACACGGACCAGCCCGAGCTCGACTTCCCCGTCGGCTCGAACCAGTTCGCCCGAACGAACTACCAGGGCGAGGGCGGCATCGAGGTGAGCGGCCTCTTCCGTCGCCTGGCGTTCGCCTGGCGGTACAGGGACGTCAACTTGCTGATCTCGGGCCTGGTGAACGAGGACAGCCGGATCCTCATCAACACCGACATCCCCACCCGGGTCCCCAAGATCGCCCCCTTCCTCAGCTACGACCACGACCCCTACTCGGCGATCGTGGACGGGCGCATCGTGTGGATCTGGGACGCGTACACGACCACCGACCGCTACCCGTATTCGGAGATCATCGACCTCGCGGGGCCCACCGCCGACAACCTCCAGGGTCGCGCCAACTACATCCGGAACTCGGTGAAGGTGGTCGTGGACGCCTACGAGGGGACGACGACCTACTACCTGATCGACGAGGAGGACCCCCTGATCCAGGCCTGGGCGGAGGTCTTCCCCGACCTCTTCACCCCCTTGGAGGAGGCCTCGCCGGAGCTCCGCGAGCACTTCCGCTACCCCGAGGACATGTTCCTGGTGCAGGCCACCCAGTTCGCCAACTACCACGTGACGGCGCCCGGCCAGTTCTATCTGAAGGAGGACTTCTGGGCGGTGCCGATCGTGGCCCAGGATCCCGAGATCGAGCCCCGGCCGCTCGAGCCCTACTACGTCCTGCTCCCGGTGCCGGGGGAGGAGTCCGCCGGCGAGCGGTTCATGCTCTTCATCCCGTTCACGCCGGCCGACCGCCCGAACATGGTGGCGTGGATGGCCGCCGTCTCCGATCCCGACGAGTACGGCCGCATGCTGTCGTTCGAGTTCCCCCTGGAGCGGAACGTCCCCGGTCCGCAGAATGTGGCGGCCTTCATCTCGCAGGAGACGGACATCGCCCGTGAGGTGAGCCTGCTCGACCAGCTCGGCTCCAACGTGATCTACGGGGACCTGCTCGCGATCCCGGTCGGGCGCTCGTTCCTCTACGTGCAGCCGCTGTACCTCGAGTCCTCGCAGGCCGAGTCCGCGATCCCGGAGCTCCAGCGGGTCGTCGTCGTGAACGGCGACACCGTGGTGATGGAGCCGACGCTGGAGGAGGCGCTCGCCAGCGCCTTCGGGCTCGAGGAGGAGGAGCCGGAGGAGCCCACCGACCCGGAGGAGCCCACCGAGCCCGGAGAGCCCGTCCCGCAGACGATCCAGGAGCTGCTCGCCGAGGCCCAGCGCCACTTCGACCTGGCCCAGGCGGCGCTGGAGCGGGGCAACCTCGGCGAGTACCAGCGGGAGATCGATCTCGCGGAGGAGGCGATCGCCGCGGCGGTGGAGGCCTCCGGCCTCGAGGACGGCTCTTAGGCGTCGATGATCTGGAAGGCGTAGGCGGTCCCGTCTCGGTCCTCGGTGGTGACGATGACCGGGTCGCCGGTCGTCTGGTGCTCCACGAGATGCTCGAGGTCGAACCCGTAGTCGCGCGCCGGGTCGATGTGGATGTCGTAAGTGGAGCCGCCATCCTCCCTCGCCGTGAAGGCCGTGATCGCGCCCGCGTCGCCGCGCTCGACGTCGATGATCACGCCTGTGACCTCTCGGGGGACGGGAGCCCGCTCTCCCGCGGGCGACGAGGAGCACGCGGCGGTCAGCGCAAGACCGAGAACGAGCAGGACGCGCATGGAGGGACTGTAGCGCGGAGGGGGTCGGGGGGCCCGGCCCAGAGGGAGGTGGAAATGCGCTGAATGC
>DATKBL010000046.1:0-2707 GCA_035513995.1 Actinomycetota bacterium | reverse complement strand
CGAGCCGACCATCGTCTGCACGATCAGCTCGGTGGCCACGTCGCGCGACAGCCCCAGCAGGATGCACGCGTCGATCATCGCCTCGGCCAGGAGCGCGAAGTAGGCGGGGCCCGACCCCGACGTGGCCGTCACCGCGTCCTGATGCTTCTCGGCGAGCCGGATCACCTTGCCCACCGAGCCCAGCAGCTCCTCGGCGATCGCCAGGTCCTTGTCCTCGGCGTGGGCCCCGGCGCTGATCGCCGACATCGCCTCGTCCACGTGGACGGGCACGTTCGACATCACGCGCACGACCGGCACATCCCCGGGCATCATCTTCTCGACCAGCGCGCACCGGATGCCGGCCGCCACGCTCACGATCACGTGATCCTCGGTCACCGTCGGGGCGATCTGCTCGAGGAGCGCCTCCATGTCCTGCGGCTTGACCGTGACGACCAGGACCTTCGCCCAGGCCACTGCCTCCTGGTTGTCCAGCCCGGTCTGGACCCCGTAGCGCTCCGCGAGCTCGGCGGCGCGCTCCTCGCGTCGCGCGGTCACCATGATCTCGTCGGGGCTGCGGCCCGAGCGGAGGAGCCCCGACAGGAGCGCCTCGCCCATCTTGCCGCCGCCCAGGATCGCCACCCGCCGGTCGGTCATGCCGCCCTCCTCCCGAACGCCTTCGTCACGCGGATACGGTAGAGCATCCGCTCGTCACACGACCTTCGCGCCGAGGATGCCCTCCACGTGCGCCAGCGCGAAGCGGTTCACCTCGTCGCCGTCGTGACCCGGGGCGTCGAACGTCTCCACACCGTCCCTGCGGATCACCACGCGGTAGTCGCGGTTCCGCAGGTCGGCCGTCGTGTGGAGGACGCAGATGTCGGTGCACACCCCGACCACGTGGACCTCGTCGGGGTCGAGCCGCGTCAGGACCTTCTCCAGGTCGGTCTCGAAGAAGGCCGAGTAGCGACGCTTCTCGATCACCGCGGCCGCGTCGGCCTCGAACCCCTGCAGCTCCTCCACGAGGTCGTGCTCCTCGGTCCCCACGATGCAGTGCGGGGGGAACATCTCGAACTCGAGGTCGTTCTCGACGTGGCTGTCCTTGGTGAAGATGATCGGGGTCCCGGCGCCCCGCTCCTCGGCCACGATGTCCCGGATCCTGGGCACGGCGGCGGTCGTGCGCTCGCTGGCGAGGTTGCCGATGCGAGTGAAGCCCTTCTGCGTGTCGATCACGATGAGCGCGCGGCCTGCCATCGATCCTCCCCGGGCCGGGACGCACTCAGTATAGGGTCGGAAAAGGCCCGAGGGACCTCCGGCTCGCCGTCTCGATCCTCGAGCCGAAACTCGTTGATCGGTACGACCACCTTCAGCCCCTCGGGCCTAGCGCTCCGAGCAACCTACCCGTTCGTCGCGGTACTCCGGCGCGGTAGCCCCTTTCGTTGGGCCTTGGGGCCTTCCGAGCCTCCCCACCCCTACAGCTAGTTGGCCTTCCCAACCGCAGGAGCAGGTGCGCCCAGTCAGCCTTACAGCTTTCCCAGGGGGCCCCACTCGGAGCCCGTTCCGAGCGGTTCAGCTGCTCGGAGCTAGGCGCAATCTAGCGGGCGCCGCCGGGAGCCGTCAAGGTGCCAAAACCCCAGGTCACGAAGGATCCGCCCAGGTCAGAGGGGGAGAAAAAAAGATCAGCGGGCCCAGGGAGGGGGCTGGTCGAGGCCCGGGCCTCCCTGCTCGACCTGCTGCGCGAGCCCGCGCTCGTACCCGAGCTTCATCGCCGGGACGTAGGTCTCGTCGGTGACCTGGATCAGCGACCCGAGCAGGCGGTCGAGCTCCTCCTCGGTGACGGCCGCCCTGGGGAGGGCCGCCAGGAGGCTGACGTCGCCCTCCTCGTTGGCGGCGAAGCGCCACGGACCGCTCCGGCGGTTCCGCTGGAGGAACAGGTGGAACGTCTCGGCCAGGTTCTCCTCGGGCGCGCGCATGAAGAACGCCTCGGCCCTGAGGTTCCACTCCCCCAGCTCCAGGCTGACCGCGATCGTCTCCTTCCAGTACGAGGGGAGGAGGACGTCCCAGGCGGCGTCGCTCGCCCCGAGGAGCGTGAGCCCGCCTTCGTCGTCGGCTCGCTCTCGCAGGAAGGCGAGGACGACGTCGGCGACGGGGTCGCTCACGGGGCCACCGCCGCCCCGGGGTCCGCCAGCGCCGGCGCGAGCTCGCCGTAGACGGCGAGGAGCCGGTCGACGGTCCGGTCCCAGGGGAACCGCTCCGCCCGGAGCACGGCCGCCCGCGACATCCGGAGGGCCAGCTCCGGCGAGCGCAGGATGCGGAGCACCCGCTCCGCGTGCTCGCGGGGGTCGTGGTTGGGCACGAGGAAGCCGCTCTCGCCGTCCCCGACGATGGTCCGGAGCCCCCCGACCGAGGAGGCCACCACAGGCACCCCGCTGGCCTGGGCCTCGAGCGCGGCGAGGCCGAACGACTCGGTGCGCGAGGGCACGAGCAGGACGTCGGCGGCGGCGTAGAGGGTGGGCAGCTCCTCGTGGATCACGCTGTCCACGAGGCGCACCCGGTCGGCGATGCCCTCGGTCCGAGCGAGCGCGTGCAGCGTCCCCGGCCCCCAGGCCCCGCTGGAGCCCCCCGCCAGCACCAGCACGAGGTCGCGCGTCGCGGCGGGGTCGGCGCGGACGGCCGCGGCGACCGTCCTTATCGCCACATCGGGGCCCTTGTGCGGCTGGAGGCGGCCCACGAA
>DATKBL010000045.1:0-8368 GCA_035513995.1 Actinomycetota bacterium | reverse complement strand
GGGCCTCGCGGGAGCGCACCGTCAGCCTGTTCGGATCGAACGCCATCTCATCGCTCCCACGGCAGGATCGTCGTGCTCTCGTAGAGCACGAGCTCGGAGCTGCGGCGGCGCTCCTCGCGGAGGCGCCGCCGCAGCCCCTCGACGGCCGCCTCGGTCTCGGCCAGCTCCCGACGGAGGGCGTCGATCTCGGCCTGCATCTTCAGGATCCGCTTCACCCCCGCGAGGTTCACCCCCGCCTGCGTCATCTCCTGGATCGTGCGCAGGCGGGCGATGTCGTGGTCGGAGTAGCGGCGCGTGTTGCCCGAGGTCCGGGACGGGCGCACCAGCCCCTTCCGCTCGTATATGCGGAGGGTCTGAGGGTGCACGCCGGCCAGCTCGGCGGCGACGCTGATGATGTACACCGCTCGGTCTCGCGTCGTCCGCTGCTCCTCCATCGCTCAGCTCACCTCGCTCACGAAACCCTCGATCGAGGACCCTCATCCGACACCTCGCGGAGCTGCTCCAGCAGCTCGCGCTCCTTCTTCGACACCTTCGAGGGGACGGCCACCGTCACCGTCGCCAGCAGGTCGCCCTGGCCTCCGCTCCGCCTGGGGATGCCGCGTCCGCGGATGCGGAACGTCTTCCCCGAGGGCGTGCCGGCCGGGACCTTCAGCGTGACGGAGCCGTTGAGCGTAGGCACCTGGACCTTGGCGCCCAGGGCCGCCTCGGGGTAGGTCACCGGGACGTCGACCGTGAGGTGATCGCCCCGGCGACCGAAGACCTCATGGGGCGCAACGCGCACGACCACGTACAGGTCTCCCGGCCGGCCCTGCGGACCTCCGGGCTCCCCACGTCCGGCCAGCCGGATCCGCGCGCCGTCGTCGACGCCGGCGGGGATCTTGACCTTCAGGGTCCGGGTCCGCCGCTGGGCTCCGGTGCCGCCGCACGTGGTGCAGCGCTCCTCGAACTCGCGGCCGCTGCCGCCGCACCGCGGGCAGGGCTGGGCGATGGAGAACATCCCCTGATCGATGGCGACCGTGCCCGCGCCGCCGCACTGAGTGCACGTGCGCACGCTCGTGCCCGGCTTCGCCCCCGAGCCCCCACAGGTCTCGCAGGGGGCGGGCCCGCTGACCCGCACCGGGACGGTGGCCCCCTCCATCGCCTGGTCGAACGAGATGCGGACCTCGGTCTCCAGGTCGGCGCCGCGCCGGGGCGACCGTCGGGGCCCGGCGGCGCCCCCGAAGAGGTCGCCGAAGATGTCGCCGAAGCCGCCCAGGTCCTCGAAGCGCACGCGGGCGCCGCCGGGCCCCCCGAAGCCGCCGCCGCCGAAGCCGCCGCCGAAGCCCGCCGATGCCATCTCGCGGACGCGGTCGTACTCGGCCCTCCGCTTCTCGTCCCCGAGGACGTCGTACGCCGCGGAGACCTCCTTGAAGCGCTCCTCGGCCTGCGCGTCGCCCGCGTTCGCGTCGGGGTGGTGCTTCTGGGCCAGCCGGCGGTAGGCCTTCTTGATCTCGGCCTGGGTCGCGCTCCCCGAGACGCCGAGCGCGGCGTAGTAGTCCTTCTCGAGCCACTCGCGGCTGGGCGCCAACGGTCAGACCTCCTTGCGATCCACCTTGACGCCCGCGGGGCGCACGACCTTCCCCTTGAGCGTGTACCCGTTCCTCAGGACCTCCGCGACGAAGGGCTCGCCCGGGTCGTCCCCGCCCTGGAACAGCGCCTCGTGCAGCTCGGGGTCGAACGGCTTGCCCTTGGCCTCGATCCGCTCGAGGCCCTCGGACCGCAGGGTGTCCACGAGCTTGGCGTAGACCATCTCCACGCCTTGGAGGAACTTCTCGAGGTCGGGCTTCTGCTCGGCGGCCACGAGCGCGAGCTCGAAGTCGTCGAGGATCGAGAGCAGCTTCAGGACGAGGTCCTCGGAGGCCAGCTCGATCGCCCGCGTCTGCTCCTTCAGGACCCGCTTGCGGTAGTTCTCGAACTCGGCCTTGAGGCGCTGAAGGTGGTCGAGGTACTCGGCGGCCTGCCGCCTGGCCTCGTCGAGCTCGGTCGTCTCGGGCGTCTCCTCGACCTCGGCCTCGACGACGTCGTCCCGCCGCTCGCGATCGTCGGTCACGAGGAGCCTCCCTCGTCCACGACCTCGCCCTCGACGACGTCGTCCTCGCCCTCAGCGGCCTCGGCCTGCTCCCCGCCGGCGGCCTGCTGCTGCTCGTGCACCGCCTGCCCGACCTTCTGGAAGGCCTGCATCAGGGCGTCGGTCTTCTGCTTGATCTCTTCGAGATCGTCGCCCTCCAGCGCCATCCGGACGTCGGCCACCGCGGACTCCACCGCCTGGCGGTCCTCCTCGGACACCTTGTCGCCGAGCTCCTTCACGGTCTTCTCGGCCTGGTATGCAAGGTTGTCGGCCTGGTTGCGAGCCTCGGCGGCCTCGCGGCGCCGGTGGTCCTCGTCCGCGTACTGCTCGGCGTCCTTCATCATCCGGTCGAGGTCGTCCTTGCCCAGCGCGGTGCCCCCGGTGATGGTCATCGCCTGCTCCTTGCCGGTCGCGGTGTCCTTGGCCGAGACGTTGACGATGCCGTTCGCGTCGATGTCGAAGGTCACCTCGATCTGGGGCATGCCTCGCGGCGCCGGCGGGATGCCGGTGAGCTGGAAGCGGCCCAGCGAGCGGTTGGCCCGCGAATCCACCATCTCGCCCTCGCCCTGGAGGACGTGCACCTCGACCTGCGTCTGGTTGTCGTCGGCGGTCGTGAAGACCTCGGACTTCTTCGTGGGGATCGTGGTGTTCCGCTCGATCAGCTTCGTGAAGATGCCGCCCTTCGTCTCGATCCCCAGCGACAGCGGGGTCACGTCGAGCAGGAGGACGTCCTTCACCTCGCCCTTCAGCACCCCGGCCTGGATCCCCGCGCCGACGGCCACCACCTCATCCGGGTTCACGCCTTTGTGGGGCTCCTTGCCTCCGGTGAGGCTCTTGACGAGCTCCTGGATCATCGGCATCCGCGTGGAGCCGCCCACCATGATCACGTGGTCGATCGCCGAGACGTCCTTGCCCCAGTCCTTCACCGCCTGCTCGAACGGCTCCCGGGTCGCCTGGACGAGGTCCTCGGTCATCCGCTCGAACTCGGCGCGCGAGAGCCGCATGTCGAGGTGGAGGGGCCCCTCGTTCGTGGCCGTCACGAAGGGGAGGTTGATCTGGGTCTCGCTGACCTGCGAGAGCTCGATCTTCGCCTTCTCCGCGGCCTCCTTGAGCCGCTGCAAGGCCATCCGGTCCTTGGAGAGGTCCACGCCGTGGGAGTTCTTGAACTCTGTGACCATCCAGTCGATGATCCGCTGATCCCAGTCGTCGCCGCCGAGCTGGGTGTTGCCGCTCGTGGACTTCACCTCGAAGACCCCCTCGCCGATCTCGAGCAGCGAGACGTCGAACGTCCCGCCTCCGAGATCGAATACGAGGATCGTCTGGTCGTGCTGCTCCTTGTCGAGGCCGTAGGCGAGCGAGGCGGCGGTGGGCTCGTTGATGATGCGCAGAACCTCGAGGCCCGCGATCTGGCCGGCCTCCTTGGTGGCCTGGCGCTGGGCGTCGTCGAAGTAGGCGGGGACGGTGATCACGGCCTGGGCCACCGTGTCACCGAGGTACGCCTCGGCGTCGCGCTTCATCTTGGTGAGGATCTGGGCGGAGATCTCCTGCGGCGTCCACTGCTTGCCGTCGATCTCGACGCTCCAGTCCTTGGCGCCCATGTGGCGCTTCACCGACTGCACGGTGCGGTCGGGGTTCGTGATGGCCTGCCGCTTCGCCACCTCGCCCACGAGGATCTCCCCCGACTTGGAGAACCCCACGACCGAGGGCGTGGTCCGGGCCCCCTCGGCGTTGGGGATGACGGTGGGCTCACCGCCCTCCAGCACCGAGACGACCGAGTTCGTCGTCCCCAGATCTATACCGACTGCCCTGGTCATGCGTACCTCCTCGGATGAAAGCGGATACGCTCGCATGATAGAGATATGAGTGTGATGTTGTCAAGGTTGTGAAGGACGCTGAGAAGCCGGAAAAGGGAGAAGGGCCCCGAAGGGCCCTTCTCCACACGGTGGGCGCGGCGGCGAACCGAAGTTCTGACAGGGCCCGCCCACCCGGCCAGACGGCCTTCCGCCGCACCCAACCTCTCTATCGGGAGGCTGAGAACCCCCCTTTACCCATTGCCGCCCGGAGGCCCGCCGCTGCCGCCCGAAGGAGGCCCCGCGTGCGCAGGAGGCCCGGCGCCCTCCGGGGGCCCCGCGCCCTCGGGGGGTCCGGCGTGATCCGGCCGCCCGACGCCATCGGGCTTCCCGGTCTCCTTCGCCGCCCGGTTCCCGGCGAGTCTCTCCAGCGCCACGAGCAGGCCCGGCGCGCCTGGGTTCTTCTTGCAGTTCTCGAGCACCTGGGAGAGCGCGTTGTCGAGACCGGTCAGGTCACCCTCCGGCAGCGGGCTGCCCTCGATGCCGGCGGCTTCATCGCACGCCGCGTCGCGGTCACCCTGGGCGATCTCCGGGGCCTCGTCGTCACCATCCTCGTCCTTCGACTCCTGGGGCTCGGGATCCTCGGGCTCAGCGTCCTCGGGCTCGCACTCCTCGGGGTCGCCCTCAACGGGGTCGCCCTCGGGGTCGTCCTCAATGGGGTCACCCTCGTCCGCCTGGGCCAGATCGCTCTCGCCGTCGCCGTCCTCGGCCGGTTCGCCGTCGCCTTCCTCGGCCGGCTCCTCGCAGGGGTCGAGCTCCTCGACGACCTCCTCCATGGCGTCTTCGACGACGCTCGCCGTGAAGAGGACGCCGCGGGCGCCGGCCACGCCGGCGGCGACCAGGACCGACAGCGTCACGAAGGTCCCCAGAAATGTCCTCAGTCTCTTGCTGGCCACACGCCACCTCCCGCGGAATACGGCACATGCAGTACCGTCCGACCCTCTTGGTATCGGTTCGTTATGCCGGGTGCTTGAGGGAGCGATGTTGCGAACCCGTGGGGGCCGCCCCTAGACTCTGCCCGTGCTCGGACCCATCATCCTCCTGGCGCTCCTGGCTGTCGCGGGCGGGATCTTCATGCAGCGGGCCTACTTCCTGTTCCGCCTGGTGACCCTGGGCCGCCCCACGCGGAGGATCGACGACCTCCCCGAGCGCCTCGAGAAGGAGGCCGTGGTCGTCCTCGGCCAGCGGAAGCTGCTCCAGCGGCTCGGGCCGGGGCTGATGCACGCCTTCATCTTCTGGGGCTTCCTCGTGCTCATCACCACGATCGTCGAGGTGGGGGGCGAGGTGTTCGACGAGACTTTCGCCATCCCGTGGATCGGGCGCACCGGCTGGCTCGGCTTCGTCCAGGACCTGTTCGCCGGGCTCGTGCTCGTCGGCATCGGGATGGCGCTGTACTTCCGCAAGGTACGACGGGAAGAGCGCTTCGCGGGCAGCCACCTGGAGGAAGCCGACTTCATCCTCGTCATGATCTTCGGGGTGATCCTGACCCTCGTCTTCCTCAACGCCACCAAGATCGCGATGGGGGCCAACGAGTCCCCTGCGGCCTGGACACCGCTGTCGAACCTGGTCGCGCCGCTGTTCGAGACGATGAGCGAGAGCACCCAGCGGCTCTTCCGTCAGACCTTCCTGTGGTCGCACATCGCAGTGATCCTGGGGTTCCTCTCGTACATCCCCTTCTCGAAGCACCTGCACATCATCACGAGCGCGATCAACGTCTTCTTCTCCAAGACGAAGCCGATGGGCAAGCTCGAGACGGTGGAGATCGACGTCGACAACCTCGAGAACTCCCGGCTTGGCGCGGCCACCATCGAGGATCTCACGTGGAAGGAGATGCTCGACACCTACACCTGCACCGAGTGCGGCCGCTGCCAGAACGTCTGTCCCGCATGGAACACGGGGAAGCCCCTCAATCCGAAGCTGCTCATCATGAACCTTCGCGATCACCTGTTCGATCAGGGCGCGGAGATCCTCCGCGCGAGGAGGCGAGGCGAGGAGCACGAGCGGGTCCCACTCGTCCCCGACATCGTCGACGAGGAGGTGGTCTGGGACTGCACGACCTGCGGGGCGTGCATGGAGGAGTGCCCGGTCAACATCGAGCACGTGGACCACATCGTGGACATGCGACGGAACCTGGTCATGGCGGAGTCCAGCTTCCCCACCGAGGCGGGGCTGCTCCTCCGGAACCTCGAGAGCTCCAAGAACCCGTGGGGGCAGGCGCAGGCGTCGCGGGCCGAGTGGGCCGACGACCTCGGCGTACAGGTCGTGGAGGACGGGAGCGCCCCCGAGTACCTCTACTGGGTCGGCTGCGCGAGCTCGTTCGACGACCGCTCGCGGAAGATCGCGCGGGCATTCACCCGGCTGCTTCAGAAGGCCGGGGTGCGGTTCGGCATCCTCGGTCCGCGGGAGCTCTGCAACGGCGACCCGGCCCGTCGGATGGGGAACGAGTTCCTCTTCCAGGAGCTCGCGCGAGAGAACGTCGAGACGCTGAACGGGATCGGGACGCGCAAGATCGTCGCCGCCTGCCCCCACTGCTTCAACACGCTCCGGAACGAGTACCCGGACTTCGGGGGCGACTACGAGGTCCTCCACCACACCGAGCTGCTGGCTCAGCTCGTGGACCAGGGGCGTCTCAACCCCACCGAAGAGGTCCGGGCCCTCCTCACCTACCACGACCCCTGTTACCTGGGCCGACACAACGGCGTGTACGACGAGCCGCGCTCGGCGCTGGAGGAGGTCCCGGGCCTGCGCATGGTGGAGATGGAGCGCCACGGCAAGCGGGGGTTCTGCTGCGGGGCGGGCGGCGCGAGGATGTGGATGGAGGAGCCGATCGGCAAGCGCGTCAACATGGAGCGCACCGACGAGGCCGCCGCGACCGGCGCCGACATCCTCGGAGTGGCCTGCCCTTACTGCATGGTCATGCTCGACGACGGCGCGAAGGCCAAGGGGTCGGACATGCAGGTCCTGGACGTCGCCCAGGTCCTCGAGAACTCGGTGTTCGGGGAGTCGAGCCCGGCCGAGGCGATAGCGGAGGCCAGCGAGTCCTAGCGAAGAAGTCGCGCTTACGGCAGTCGGTATACTCAGGCTCTCAAGCGGATGTAGTTCAATGGTAGAACGCGAGCTTCCCAAGCTCGAGATGGGGGTTCGATTCCCCTCATCCGCTCTCGAGCTCAGCGCCCCCTAGCCCTGCTGCTGGTCTTCCCCTTGCCTTTGCCCTGGCCCTGCCCTTGGCCGTTCCCGTTGCCGTTGCCGTTGCCGGGGCCGTTCCCGCCGTTGTCGTTTCCGGGACCGTTGCCGCCGTTCCCGGGGGCCCTGTCTTCGGGAGGCCCGCCGCCGTTGCCGGGGCCGTTCCCGCCGTTGCCGTTTCCGGGACCGTTGCCGCCGTTCCCCGGTCCCCTGCCTTCGGGAGGCCCGCCGCCGTTGCCGGGGCCGTTCCCGCCCTTGCCCTTACCCTTGTCGTTGCCCTTCCCCTTCCCCTTACCCTTGTCGTTGCCGGGGCCCTGGCCGTGAGGCGGGCTGTCCTTGCACCTGCCCTCTCCCGGCCCCTTGCCACGAGGCGGGGTGTCGTTCTCCATCTGCTGCTGAGAGCCACCCCGGCCGTTCCCGGGACCGTTTCCGTGGGGGGGGCCGTCCGGGCAGGGGGTCTTCTCCTTGCCGTCCCCGTTCCCGTTCCCGTTCCCGTTGCCATTCCCATTGCCGTCGCCATCATTATCATCGTCGTCGTCGTCGGGATCCTCGGGACGTCCCGTTCCTCCGTCATCGGGGTTCTCAACCCCCCCGTCGTCGTCGTCGTCGTCGCCGGGATCCTCGGGACGTCCCGGTCCTCCGTCATCGGGGTTCTCAACCCCCCCGTCGTCGTCGTCGCCGTCATCGCCGTCGTCATCGCCGCCGTCGCCGCCGTCGTCGTCGTCGCCGTCGGGAGGCTCGTCGGGAGGCTCGTCGGGACCCGGACCATCGGAGCCCCCTCCGGGCGGGGCGCCCGGCGGGGCGAACGTCGAGAACAGCTCGATGGACACAGATGCCGCCTCGGGGGGGAGGAACGGGACGAGGACGGTCACCTCGCCCCCGTCCGGCGTGGACACCCGGATCGGTGTCCCGACCCGCTCCTCGGGGGGCAAGGAGAGGGGGTTCCCGGGGTCGGGCAGCCGCGATGTCGCCGTCATCATGAGGGCGACGAGCGTCCCCAGGAACGACAGAGCCAGGACGGCACCGGTCACACCTGCCCGGCGAGCCGCCCCGCTCCCATCCACAGGTGCTGATCGAGGTCTCAACCTAGTCTCCCTATCGGCCGAACGGCCGAGAATCTGAACTTCGCCTCCGGCAGTCTATCCCACCGATTGACCCCTACCCAGCCACCCTTGGCCTTGATCCCGGCGCGTTCCCGGAGCGAGCGACACGCAGTCAGGGAGGTCAT
>DATKBL010000044.1:0-35175 GCA_035513995.1 Actinomycetota bacterium | reverse complement strand
CTTCAGCCCGAGCGGCCTCGTGCGGATCGGCGAGCTGGTCACTGGGCAGGCGGAGCGGAGCGTCGAGGACCCCCTCAGCATCGTGGGGGCCGGGAGGCTCGCGGGCCAGGCCGCCTCCTCGGAGAACTACGACATCCTGCTCGCCTTCCTCGCCGCGCTCAACGTGTTCGTGGGGATCGTGAACATCCTGCCGCTTCCGCCCCTCGACGGCGGGCACCTGGCCGTTCTCGCCTGGGAGAAAGTCACCGGCCGGAAGGTCGACATGGCCAAGCTCATCCCGCTGACCGCCGCGGTGGCCGGCCTCCTGATCCTGCTCACGCTCGCCCTGGCCTACCTGGACGTGGCGAACCCCGTGCCCGACCCGTTCCGCTGAGCCCTACACTTGAGGGCGTGATCGAGCGCAGGAAGTCGAGGAAGGTCAGGGTCGGCTGGGTCGAGGTCGGCGGGGACGCCCCGGTTCGCGTCCAGTCGATGACGACCACGAAGACTGCCGACGTCAACGCCACGCTTCAGCAGATGGCCTCGCTGGTGGCGGCCGGCTGCGAGATCGTGCGCGTGGCCGTCCCGCACAAGGAGGACGCTGAGGCCCTGCGCGAGATCGCCGAGCACGCCACGATCCCGGTGATCGCCGACATCCACTTCCAGTGGCGCTACGCGATGGCGGCGCTCGAGGCTGGCATCCACGGGCTCCGTATCAACCCCGGCAACATCAAGTACCAGGACAAGGTGCGGCTGATCGCCCGCGAGGCGAAGGACCGCGGCGTGCCGATCAGGATCGGGGTCAACGCCGGGTCCCTGGAGAAGGAGCTGCTCGAGAAGCACGGCCGCCCCACCCCCGAGGCGCTCGTCGAGTCGGCCATGAGCGAGGTCCGTATCCTCGAGGACGAGGACTTCTCCGACATCAAGATCTCGGTGAAGCACTCCGACCCGCGGGAGATGATCGAGGCCTACCGGCTCCTCGCCGAGCGGTGCGACTACCCGCTCCACCTGGGGGTGACCGAGGCCGGGCCGATGCCGGCCGGCGGCGTGAAGTCGGCCGTCGGGATCGGGACCCTCCTGGCCGAGGGCATCGGCGACACGATCCGGGTCTCGCTCACCGACGACCCCGTCGAGGAGGTGAAGGTGGGCAACTGGATCCTTCGGTCGCTCGGGCTGAAGGAGCTCGGTCTTGACCTCGTGGCCTGCCCCTCCTGCGGACGAGCCGAGGTCGACGTCCTCGGTCTCACCAAGCAGGTCAACGAGGCCCTCGAGCGCGAGGGGATTACCGAGCCCATGCGCGTGGCGGTGATGGGCTGCGTGGTGAACGGGCCCGGCGAGGCCCGCGAGGCCGATCTGGGAATCGCGGCGGGGAAGGGCTACGGCCAGCTGATCGTGCGGGGGAAGGTCCAGGAGAAGCGCATCCCCGAGGCGGAGTTCGTCGAGGCGCTCGTGGCCGAGGCCAGGAAGCTGGCCGCCGAGGCCGACGACTGAAGGTCTCGCCTCGCCCCCGCCGATGCCGTGGTGCTGACGCGCTTCGGCCCGGGCGGCGCCCTGGACGGGTCGTTCGGCGCGGCGAACGATGATCTCCTGGTCGGCCGCGTGCTGGGCGCCTAAGCACGACCCGCGGGCGGTATGCTGACCGCCATGCGGGCCTCCGAGCTGTTCGCGCACACCCTCCGGGAGCCTCCCGGCGAGGAGGAGGCGCCCTCCGCCAGGCTCCTGGTGCAGGGCGCGTTCGTGCGGAAGGTGATGGCGGGCGTGTTCACGCTGCTGCCCCTCGGACTGCGTGTCCTCCGGAAGGTGGAGAGGATCGTCCGCGAGGAGATGGACGCGAAGGGCGCGCAGGAGATCAGGATGCCGGCGATCCTGCCCTCCGATCCCTGGAAGAAGACCGGTCGGTGGCAGGCCTACGCGGCCGAGAACCTGATGTTCACGCTCCGTGACCGCCACGACCGCGAGCTCGGCCTCGGCCCCACCCACGAGGAGGTCGTCACCCCGCTCGTCGACGCCGACGTGTCGTCGTACCGCAACCTGCCGCTGAACCTCTACCACATCCAGTGGAAGTACCGGGATGAGGCCCGCCCCCGCTCCGGCCTGATCCGCGCGCGCGAGTTCCTGATGAAGGACGCGTACACGTTCGACCGGGACCTCGAGGGGCTCCGGGTCTCCTACGGGAAGATGGTCGAGGCCTACAAGGCGATCTTCTCGCGGAGCGGGCTCGACTTCCGCGTGGTCGAGGCCGATCCCGGGCTGATCGGCGGCGACGTCAACCACGAGTTCATGGCCCCGGCCGACGTGGGCGAGGACCTCTTCGTGCACTGCACGAGCTGCGACTACGCGGCGAACGTGGAGGCGGCCGAGGCGGCGCCCGCCGAGGAGGTCGACCGGGGCGACCTCGCGCCGCTCGAGGACGTCCCCACGCCCGGACGGGCCACGATCGAGGCGGTGGCCGACCTTCTCGGCGTTCCGCAGGGGGAGGTCCTCAAGGCGCTCGTGTACAGGGTCGGCCAGGAGCTCGTGGCCGTACTGCTCCCCGGCGATCGCGAGGTCAGCGAGAGTAAGCTCGCCCGCGCCTTCGCCCCCGACGAGGTGGAGATGCTCGGCAAAGCCGACTTCGAGCGGCACGGGCTCGCGAAAGGCTACGTCGGGCCCCAGGGGCTCGACGGCGTGACGATCGTGGCCGACCCCACGATCCGGGCCGGGCGCGACTGGGTCGCGGGGGCCAACAAGCCCGACGCCCACGCCACCGGGGTCAACCTGGAGCGCGACTTCACGGTGGATCGATGGGAGGACGTCGCGGCGGTGCGCGAGGGCGACCGGTGCCCCCGATGCGACGAGGGGACCCTCCGCGTGGGGCGCTCGATCGAGGTGGGGCACACGTTCCAGCTGGGGACCCGGTACTCGGAGCCCCTGGACGCGACCTTCGTGGACGAGGACGGCACCGAGAAGCACTTCATGATGGGCTGCTACGGCATCGGCGTCAGCCGGATCATCTCGGCGGTCGTCGAGCAGCACCGCGACGAGCAGGGGATCGCCTGGCCTCGCGCCGTCGCCCCCTATCACGTCGTCGTGATTCCCACGAACATGGACCAGGAGGAGGTCGTGAGCGTCGCGGAGCGTCTCTACGCGGGCCTGGTCGTGGGCGGGGTCGAGGTGGTGATCGACGATCGTGACGAGCGCGCCGGGGTGAAGTTCACCGACGCCGAGCTCATCGGCTACCCGGTGGCCGTGGTCGTGGGCAAGCGAGGCCTCGAGGCCGGCTCGCTCGAGGTCAGGCTCCGGGCGACCGGCGAGCAGCGCGAGGTCTCCGTCGAGGACGCGGCCGCCGCGCTCCCCGGCCTCGTCGCCGAGGCTCCCTGACCGCTTGCGGGCCGGCCTCCTCTCCCGTACCGTTCCGTGCGATGGCCGCCAAGGTTCGCCCCGAGTTCCGCCGCTTCGCGATGCTGGCCGACGATCCCGAGGCCGTGATCCAGCGGATCGGGCGCGATACGTGGGACTGCATCCTGATCGACGTGGAGGGCACCTGGGTCCGTGAGGTCTTTCCCTCGCAGGAGGCCGCCGAAGATGCGTGTCGCCGGCTCGGCGTCCGCTTCCAGATCGGCTGGGACCAGCGCCTGGCGCAGCGGATGAACCGCCGCGACCACTGGGGCGAGCCGGGCGGCCAGCGCCGAGCGGTCTGAGCCCGCCCGCTGGGGCCTCTTGGCGCGCCCGCGAGACCGTTCGCTATACTGACCAACGAGGTGACGACAAGCGTGGGCGCGCGCCCACGCATTTTTTTCGGAGGCGATGGACCTGGAGACCACGATCGGCTCGCTCGTCGAGGGCCTGGGCCTCGAGCTCGTCGAGGCGACCTTCCGCAAGGAGGGTGGCCGCCGCGTGCTCCGCGTGATCGTGGACCGCGACGGCGGCGTCGACCTCGACACGATCGCGGAGACCAGCGAGAAGGTCTCCCGCAGGCTGGACGCGCTCGACTTCGCCGGGGACGCCTCCTACACGCTGGAGGTCTCCTCGCCTGGCGTCGAGCGGCCGCTCCGGAGGCCGGCGGACTTCGCGAGACGTCTGGGCGAGAAGGTGAAGGTGAAGACCTTCCGCCCGATCGACGGCGCCCGATCGCACGTGGGGGAGATCGTCGCGGCCGACGAGGAGGCCGTCACGGTTCGGGTCGACGGGGCCGAGCGGACGCTGGCCTTCGACGACATCGCTTCGGCCAGAACGGTCTTCGAGTGGGGATCGGGGGCGTCGTGAACCTGGAGTTCGTCGAAGCCCTCCGGGAGCTCGAGCGCGAGCGGGGCATCTCGTTCGAGATCCTCCTCCACGGGATGGAGGAGGCGCTTGCCTCCGCCTGGAAGTCCACGACCCACGAGGAGCTCGACGAGGACCTCGAGGACGCGCGCGCACAGGTCGACGCCGAGACGGGCGACATCTCCATGTTCGTGCGGGCGTTCGACGAGGACGGGAACCTCATCGAGGAGCGCGAGGTCGAGGTCTCCGATGACTTCCTCGGCAGGATCGCGGCCCAGACGGCGAAGCAGGTGATCCTCCAGAAGATCCGGGATGCCGAGCGCGAGATGACCTACGAGGAGTTCGCGGGGCGCGAGGGCGACGTGGTGACCGGCATCGTCCAGCAGGACTCGCACCGCTACACGCTGCTGGACCTGGGGAAGGTCGAAGCGCTGCTGCCCGTCCAGGAGCAGGTCCCGTCGGAGCCTTACCGGCACGGCGAGCGGCTGAAGGCCTACATCGTGGAGGTCCGGAAGGGCACCAAGGGCCCGCAGATCATCGTCTCGCGGACCCATCCGAACCTCCTGCGGGCGCTGTTCGACCTCGAGGTGCCGGAGGTGCGCGAGGGCGTCGTCGAGATCAAGGCCGTGGCCAGGGAGCCGGGGCATCGGTCCAAGGTCGCGGTCGCGTCGAACGAGCCCGGCGTGGACCCCGTGGGTGCGTGCGTCGGGACCAAGGGCGCCCGCGTCCGGCAGGTCGTGGGAGAGCTGAAGGGCGAGAAGATCGACGTCGTGGAGTGGTCCGACGAGCTCGAAAGGTTCGTCGCCAACGCGCTGGCGCCGGCGAAGGTCAACCGGGTGGTGATCGACGAGGACAGTAAGACGGCGCTGGCGATCGTCCCCGACTACCAGCTGTCGCTCGCGATCGGCAAGGAGGGCCAGAACGCCCGCCTGGCCGCCAGGCTCACCGGGTACCGGATCGACATCAAGAGCGAGACGCAGGCGGCCGAGGAGGCCGCCGCCCCGCCGGCGCCCGTGGCGACGACCGAGCCTTCCGAGCCGGAGGAGAAGCCGAAGGCCGAGGAGGTGGCCGAGGTGCCCGAGGACGTCCCCGACACGCCGGAAGAGGCGGTCGCCGACCAGGTCGAGGAGGTCGCCGAGGCGGAGGTCGCTGAGGCGGAGGCCGAGGCCGAGCCCGGGTCCGAAGAGGCCAAGGCCGAGGCCGGCGAGCAGCCCGAGCCCCCGGAGGATCGGGAGGCGGAGCCTGTGGCCGGGGAGGCCGAGGAGCGCTGATCGGCCGTGCCCGAGCGCACCTGTGTGGCGTGCCGGGCGAAGCGCGAGAAGGAGGACCTGCTCCGGATCGTCCGTCGCCCCGACGGGGCGCTCGTGGTCGGGGCCGGGTCCGGCCGGGGCGCCTACGTGTGTCGACGGGGCTCGTGCGCAGCCGAGGCTCCGGGACGACTCCCGCGCGCCCTGCGGGTCACGCTTGGGGCGGACGATTTGGCTAGGCTACGGAGAGAGATCGAGAAGGAGCTCGGGTGAGGATCCACGAGCTAGCGAAGGAGCTGGACGTCAAGAGCAAGGAGCTCATCGGCGTCCTCGAGGAGATGGGGTACTCGGGCCTGACGGCCTCGTCGAGCGTGCCCAACGAGGCCGTCCCTCGCCTGCGAGCCTCGGGCGGGAAGGCGGTCCCCGCGGGGAAGCCCAAGGTCGTGACCGAGGAGCCGCTCGCCCCGGCGCGCAGGAAACCTCGGGCCAAGGCGGCCAAGCCCGCGACGAAGGCCCCCGCGAAGCCCCAGCCCGAGACCCCTACCGAGGCACCCGCGGAGCCCGAGGCTGCCGCCCCCGAGCCGGAGCCCGCCCCGACGCCCGAGCCCGTCGTCGAGAGCGTCAAGATCGCGCGCGGCTCCAGCGCTAAGGAGGTCGCGGACAAGCTGGGGACCGAGCCGACCGCCCTGATCCGGAAGCTCCTGGAGCTCGGCCAGATGGTGACGATCACCCAGTCGCTCCCGGACGAGGCGATCGAGCTCGTGGCCGGGGAGCTTGGACAGCCCGTGGAGATCGTCGCGCCCGAGGAGGAGCTCGAGCCCGAGGACGACGACCTCGATCCCGAGCGCATGACCCTCCGCGCGCCCGTGATCACGGTCATGGGCCACGTGGACCACGGGAAGACGCTGCTGCTCGACGCGATCCGCAAGACCGACGTGGTGTCGGGCGAAGCGGGGGGGATCACGCAGGCGATCGGCGCCTACCAGGTGCGCCACAAGGACAGCGAGATCACGTTCATCGACACGCCCGGGCACGAGGCGTTCACCGCGATGCGAGCACGAGGCGCCCAGGTAACCGACATCGCGGTGCTCGTCGTGGCGGCCGACGACGGCGTGATGCCGCAGACGACCGAGGCGATCGATCATGCGGCGGCCGCCGGCGTACCGATCGTCGTGTCCGTGAACAAGATCGACAAGCCGGAGGCCGACCCCATGCGGGTCCGCCAACAGCTCGCCGAGGTGGGCATCCAGACCTCCGAGTGGGGCGGCGACTACGAGTTCGTGGACGTCTCCGCGAAGAGCGGGGACGGGATCGACAAGCTCCTCGAGACCCTCCTGTTGGTGGCCGAGCTACAGGATCTCAAGGCGGACCCCGGCGCCACCCCGCGCGGTGTGGCGATCGAGGCCCACCTCGACAAAGGTCGGGGCCCGGTGGCGACCGTGCTCGTGCAGCAGGGCACCCTGAGGGTCGGCGACGCGGTCGTCTCCGGCGCCGCGCACGGGCGCGTGCGGGCGATGTTCGACGAGCACGCCGCGCCGGTCGAGGAGGCGCCGCCCGGGAAGCCCGTCCAGGTCCTGGGGTGGTCGGCGACCCCCGGGGCGGGCGACGACTTCCGCGTGGCCGAGGACGAGCGGGAGGCCCGACGCCTCGGTCACGAGCGCGAGGCTCGGCAGCGCGCCGCCGACATCGTGGCGAAGCGCCCCGTGCAGACCCTGGAGGAGATTCTCGCGGAGGCGGCGCGCGAGGGCGAGATCGCCGACCTCAACCTGGTCCTGAAGGCCGACACCCGGGGCTCCCTGGAGGCGCTCGCCGACGCTCTCGAGAAGCTGTCGGGCGAGGAGGTCCGCGTGCAGATCCTCCACAGGGGAGTGGGGGCGATCGCCGAGAGCGACGTGAGGCTCGCGCAGGCTTCGGGCGCCGTGGTCGTGGGGTTCAACGTCCGGCCCGATTCGAACGCGCGGCAGGCGGCCGAGCAGGAGGGCGTGGACATACGCACCTATCGGGTGATCTACGAGGCCGTGGACGAGATCAAGCAGGCGATGTCCGGGCTGCTCACCCCCGGCGAGGAGGAGCTCGAGCTCGGGAGGGCCGAGGTCCGGGCGATCTTCCAGGTCCCCAAGGCCGGCAGGGCCGCAGGCTCCTACGTCACCCAGGGGACGATCGCCCGCAACGCGAGGGCGCGGCTCGTGCGCGACGGAACCATCGTGTACGAGGGGCGCATCGCCAGCCTCCGGCGCTTCAAGGACGACGTGCGCGAGGTCCAGGAGGGGTTCGAGTGCGGCATCGGGCTCGAGGACTTCCAGGATGTGAAGGAGGGGGACGTCATCGAGGCCTACGAGGTTCGCGAGGTCGCACGCTCCCTCTGAGGAGGAACGCGCGATGCTCGTGGCGCTCTCGGCCTTCGACCTCAGGATCCCCCTCGCGAGATCGCTCAAGGAGAAGAGGCGCGTGGTGAAGTCGCTCACCGCCGGCCTCCGCCAGCGGTTCAACGTGGCGGTGGCCGAGGTGGACCACCAGGACCTCTGGCGACGCGCCACCCTGGCCGTGTCGGCCGTGGGCGCAGAGGGGTATCACATCCGGAAGGTGATGCACGACGTCGAGCGGTACCTGGACCGCCAGCCCGAGATCGAGGTGATCTCGAGGCAGACGAGCCTCCACGGGCCCGATGACTGAGAGCGCGCGACGGGTGCGCGTGGCCGAGGAGTTCCGAAAGGTGCTGGCCGAGGAGATGCAGCGGCTGAAGGACCCGAGGGTCGGCTTCGTCACGATCACCGGCGTGGACGTGACCCCCGACCTCCGGCGAGCGGTGGTCTACTACACCGTGCTGGGCGAGGAGCGGGATCGGAAGGCGACGGCGGCGGGCCTGCGATCGGCCACCTCGCGGCTGCGTTCGGAGCTCGGTCGCCAGATCCGCCTGAAGTTCCTCCCAGAGCTTCGGTTCGAGCAAGATGATGCGGCCGCGCAGGGCGACCGCGTGGAGGAGCTGCTGCGGAAGATCCACGAGGAGGAGGAGGACGCGTGACGCTGGACGACGCGATGCTGGACGAGGCGGCGAGGATCCTCGAGGCGGCCGAGGACGTGGCGCTCGTCTGTCACGTCAACCCCGACCCCGACGCGATGGGATCGATGCTCGGCCTGGCGGGCTTCCTCGCCCGCCGCGGGAAGAAGGTCGCGGCGACCTGGCCGAACGACCCCGCCGAGCGGCCTCGCTGGGTGGACGCCCTGGGGAACGTCGAGCTCATCGTCACGCCGAAGCAGATGCCGAAGGACCCCGCGGTCCTCGTCACGCTGGACGCCGCCGACGCGAACCGGCTGAACGGCATGATCCACCTCCTGGAGCGGGCCGGCACCAGCATCTGCATCGACCATCACCGGACCAACCCGGGGTTCGCGAAGGTGAACCTGATCGACCCCGACGCCTCCTCGACGGCCGAGGTCGTCTTCCGCCTGATCGAGCGGATGGGCGGGGGGATGTCCGACGAGGACGCGAAGTCGCTCTACGCGGGCATCGTGACCGACACGGGGCGCTTCCAGTACGAGGCGGCGACGCCCGAGACGCTCCGCGTGGGGGCCACACTCCGCGAGCGCGACTTCGATCACGCCCGCCTCGCTCAGGCGCTCTACGAGGACAGCTCGTTCGCCGCGATCGGCCTGCTGGCGAAGGCGCTCGATCGAGCGGAGCTGGACCCGGACCTCCGTCTCGTCTGGACGTGGATCACGCGGAAGGACCTCGAGGAGGCCGGCGTCCCCATCCAGGAGACCGACGACATGATCGACGCGATCCGCGCCGCCCGGGAGGCCGACGTGGCGGCCGTTCTCAAGGAGCAGCGGGAGGGGGGCTTCAAGGTGTCGCTCCGGTCCCGCGGCGACACGAACGTCGCCGAGATCGCCGAGGGGTTCGGGGGAGGCGGTCACCGGCTCGCGGCGGGTTACTCGTGGGAGGGCGGCGTCGACGAGGCGGTGTCGGCGCTCCGCCAGGCCCTCCGGCAGCCCTGATACGAATTGACCATTGCCCGCTTCGGGGGGTTGCTCTATCGTCGTGCCCTCATGAAGCTCAGCGCCGGGCTCTTCCTCTTCGCAGCGTTCTTAGGCGTGTCGGTCCTCGTGCCGGTGACCCCCGCGGGGGCCGCTGTGATCAGGGTCAACACGACCACCGACGACTACGTGGACAACGCGCTCTGCTCGCTCCGGGAGGCGGTTATCGCCGCGAACACGAACCTCGCGTTCCAGGGGTGCGCGGGGGGTGGAACCGAGCTCGACGTGATCTCGCTGGCCCCGAACGCCACCTACGACCTGATGCGTACGGGTCCCGGTCTCGACGAGACCTGGGGGGACCTCGACATCCAGGACGACGGCGGTCCCCTGCGCATCGAGGGCGGCCCCGGAACCGTGATCGATGCCCACGGGACGGCCACCAACAGCCGGGTGCTCGAGGTCCGGGAGAATTCCGAGGGGGAGGGGGTCGAGGACGTCACGCTCGCGAGCTTGACCCTCACCGACGGGAACGATACCAGCGGCACCGGCGGCGGCGGGATCCTCGTCGTGGGTGGCAGCTTGACGCTCGAGGGAAGTGTGGTGACGGGCAACACGACGACGGGCCGCGGCGGCGGGATCTACAACGAGAGCGGAGGAGACCTCATCCTGGATGGGTCGCTCGTCAGTGACAACGAGGCGGGGGGTGAGGGCGGCGGCATCAGCAACGGTGGCGAGGCCACGGTCGTCGGCAGCACGATCGAGGGCAACACGGCGGCTGGCCGGCGGGGCGGAGGGATCGACAACTTCCGGGCGCTCGAGGTTCAGCGAACGATCGTGCGAGGCAACACCGGCTCGCACGGCGCGGGCGTGTACTCGAACGGCAGTTTGGCGATGTCCGGCTCCCTGATCAGTGAGAACAACACGTCCCCGGCCAGCGGAGACGGCGGGGGCATCTACATTCAAGGGAGCCCTCCGACCGTGACCGGCACGACCATCCACCGCAACCGCGGGGAGCACGGCGACGGGATGTACATCGAGACGAACAACGCGGAGGTAGCCGGGACCACGCTCCTCTCCAACGTGACGATCACCGGCCACGAGCTCGAGATCACGGGCCAGGGTGGCGGTCTCCACGTGGCGACCGGGAAGGTCGAGATGTCGAACCTCACCTTCGCCCTGAACCGGGCCTCGGCGTCGGGCGGCAGCGGGGGTCACCTCTACGTGGGAGCCGACACGACGATGACGGTGAGGAATGTGGCGATGGACCAGGCGCTCGCGGGCAGCAACTGCGGAGGCCTTGGGATCGGAACGATGACGCTCGAGGGGACCAACCTCGAGGAGCAGGTTGCCGGGTGCGGCTTCACCCCGGTCGCAGATCTCATGCTCGGCCCCCTCGCCGACAACGGCGGTCCGGGCCTGCTCGGCGGGGGCGCGCCGCCCACCCACGCCCTCGATCCCGGCAGCCCCGCGCTCAACTCGGGCGCGGACTGCGAGCCCTCGGACCAGCGCGGCGTGCCCAGGCCGCAGGGCGGTGGGTGCGATGTCGGGGCCTACGAGCGAGCGTTCTGCGCGGGGGTGCTCGTCAACGTGGTGGGGACGTCGGGACCGGACGTGCTGCGCGGCACGGAGGGAGTCGACGGCATACTCGCCCTCGGAGGGAACGACCGCGTCCGCGGCGGGGGAGGGAACGACGGCATCTGCGGCGGCCCCGGTCGGGACCGCCTGATCGGCGGAGGTGGCGCGGACCGTCTCCTCGGCGGGGGAGGGAACGACGTGCTGAAGGGCGGCCCCGGCAAGGACTTCCTCAGCGGGGGTCCCGGGAGAGACACGTGCAACGGCGGTCCCGGGCGCGATCGGGCGGTCTCCTGCGAGCGGTCACGCGGCATCCCCTAGACTCTGAAGTGTGAGTGGGCCCGAGGGCGTCGTTCTCGTCGACAAGCCGAAGGGGATCACCTCGCACGACGTGGTGGACGCCGTCCGCCGCGCGCTCGGCACCCGCAAGGTCGGCCACGCAGGCACCCTCGACCCGATGGCCACCGGCCTCCTGGTCATGGGTGTGGGCCGGGCCACCAGGCTGCTGCGATTCCTCTCGAGCCTCGACAAGGAGTACGAGGGCACCGGCCGCCTGGGGGTGGAGACCGACACCTTGGACGCGGAGGGTGAGGTGGTGCGGGAGTCTCCGGTGGAGGTCGACGAGGAGGCCCTGCGGCGGGCGATGGCTTCGCTCACGGGTGAGATCGACCAGCGGCCGCCCGCGTACTCGGCGGTCAGGGTCGGGGGCGAGCGGCTGTACCGGGCGGCCCGCCGCGGGGAGAAGGTCGAGGCGCCGCCCCGCCGGGTGCGGGTGGATGCGTTCGATCTTCTCGGCTTCGACTCTCCCGAGTTCGACTTCCGCGCGGTGTGCTCGGCCGGCACCTACGTTCGCTCGCTGGTGGCCGACGTCGGGACGAGCCTCGGGCCCGGCGCGCACCTGACGCGACTGGTGCGGACGAGGATCGGACCGTACCGCCGCGCGGAGGCCGTTCTTCCCGATCGTGTGGAGGCCCCGCTGGAGATCGAGCGGGCGGTGATCCACCTCCCGAGGGTCGACCTCGGCGGGGAGGAAGCCCGCGCCGCGAGCCACGGGCGCCCGCTCGGGCCCAGCGGCCACGGCGGCCCCCACGCGGTCTTCGGCCCGGCCGGCCAGCTGATCGGGGTCTGGGAGGACGAGGGCCCGCGCGCCCGCCCCCTCGTCGTCCTCGCCGGCTGATCCTCCGCCCGCCGCGGCCGGAGCGGCCTGCGGTACCCTCACTCCCGCGATGGAGGTGATCCACGGGCTGGAGAGCATGGCGGGGGACTCCGCCGTGACGATCGGGTTCTTCGACGGCGTCCACCGGGGACATCAGAGCGTGATCCGTCGCCTCGTCTCGGCGGCACGGGATCGGGGTCTCCGCCCGGTGGCGGTCACGTTCGACCGCCACCCGCGCGAGGTGCTCACGCCCGACGACGTCCCGGGCCTCCTCACCAACACCGAGCGCAAGGCCCGCCTGATCGAGGAACTCGGCGTGGAGGTCCTCCTCGTGATGCCGTTCGACCGGGAGACGGCCTCGTGGCCCCCTGAGCGCTTCGTGGACGACGTGCTCGTGGGCGCCCTGCACGCGAAGCACGCGACCGTCGGCGCCAATTTCACGTTCGGGCACCGTGCCGCGGGGAACGTGGAGGTCCTCACGGACCTGGGCGGGGACCGCGGCCTCTCGGTCGAGGGCGTGTCGCTGCTCGAGGTGGACGGCCGCCGCGTGTCGTCCACCTCGATCCGGGAGGCGCTGGCCTCGGGCGACCTCGACTGGCCTGGGGTGGCCCTCGGGCGCCGGCACCTACTGGACGGCGTGGTGGTCCCCGGCGCAGGGAGGGGCGACGACCTGGGGTGGCCGACGGCGAACGTGGAGACCGACCCTCGCATCCTCCTCCCCGCTCGCGGCGTGTACGCGGGCCGGGGCATGCTCGAGGAAGGGGCATGGCCCGCGGCGATCAACGTCGGCGTCAACCCCACGTTCGGCGAGGAGCCCCTCCACGTGGAGGCGTTTCTCCTCGGGTTCGAGGGAGACATCCGCGGGCGCGACATCGCGATCGAGTTCTGGGAGCGGCTCCGGGACGAGGAGCGCTTCGAGTCGCCCGAGGCCCTCTCTCGCCAGATCGGGAAGGACGTCGAGCGGACCCGGGCCCTCGTGGGCGAGTAGCGTGGCCGACCGCCCGAAGGTCTCCTTCACGTGGGTGGTGACCGGCCTGGCCGTGGCGATCGCGGGCACGCTCCTCGTGCGGGCACCCTGGAGGGCCGACCCCGCGTCCGCTCCGCGGCCGGGGCCGTCGCCGACCCCCTCCGTCGCGGCCTCGATCGCCCCACCGTGCCGATTCGTCGACCGACCCGCCCGCCCCCGCGGCTACGAGGACTGGGCCGTCACCCTGGTCGACCCCGAGCTCCGGCTCCTCCCCGGCTACGAGCCTCCCGATCTCGTCTCGGCCACGGGGGCGGGGTTCCCCACCGACGTCCCTGTGCGCGAGGTGATGCTCGACGACCTCCGGGCGCTCCGGAGGGCGGCGGAGGCAGAGGACGTCCACCTCGACGTGACCTTCGGCTACCGCTCGTACCGACTCCAGGAGCTGCTCTTCGCGGAGTGGTCGGAGCGTCGTGGGGAGCGGAGGGCCCTGGCCACCGTGGCGCGGGCAGGGCACTCCGAGCACCAGCTCGGCACCGCGCTCGACTTCACGACGGCCGGCACCGGGCCCCCCGACCCGGGCTGGGGCAACACGAGGGAGGGCGCCTGGCTCGCCGAGCACGCCGGACGCTTCGGGTTCGTCATCAGCTACCCGAAGGGGAAGCGGGCGATCACCTGCTACGCGCCCGAGCCCTGGCACGTCCGCTACGTGGGGCGCGAGCACGCCGTCCACCTCCACGAGAGCGGCCTCACCCTGCGCGAGTACCTCTGGTGTCTCGGAGAGCCGGAGGGACCGTGTGCTACTCTGGTCGACGGATGATCACGAAGGACGACAAGCAAGGGCTCATCGCCGAGTACCGACAGGGCGAGGGCGACACAGGTTCGCCCGAGGTCCAGGTGGCGCTCCTCACGAAGCGCATCGAGGAGCTGAACGAGCATCTCAAGGCCCACCGGAAGGACCATCACTCGCGCCGCGGCCTCCTCCTGATGGTGGGGAAGCGCCGGCGGCTGCTCGAGTACCTCAAGCGCGCCGACATCGAGCGGTACCGCGCGCTGATCGGTCGGCTCGGGCTCCGGCGGTAGGAGAGGGGGCGCGGCAGGAGCACCGATCCGCAGGAGGAGCGGAGGGACGTCAGTTATCAGTCGCGGGCCCCGGGGCACAGCGCCGAGACCGGCAACTGAGAACTGGCAGAGCCCCCACCGCTCCTCGAACAGCCCACGAACTCGAGGAGGTTACGAATCATGGAACCCATCACCGTCACCGGCAAGGTCGGCGGCACCGATATGACCCTAGAGGCCGGGAAGCTCGCCAAGCTGGCCCACGGCGCCGCAGCCGTCACGATCGGCGAGACCCAGGTGCTCGTCACGTGCACCTGGGGGGCGCCCCGTGAGGGGATCGACTTCTTCCCTCTCACGGTGGACGTCGAGGAGCGGATGTACGCGGCGGGGAAGATCCCCGGCGGGTTCTTCCGGCGGGAGGGGAGGCCGTCCGAGCAGGCGACCCTCACGTGCCGTCTGACCGACCGCCCGCTCCGCCCGACGTTCCGCGAGGGCTTCCGCCAGGAGGTCCACGTGGTCTCCACGATCCTCTCGGCCGACCAGGCCAACCCCTACGACATCATCACGATCAACGGCGCGAGCGCCGCCGTGATGCTGGCGGGCCTGCCCTTCGACGGCCCGATCGGCGCGGTCCGGATCGCCATGATCAACGGCCGCTGGGCGGCCAACCCCACGTACCAGGACGTCGACCTCGGGACCTTCAACATGGTCGTCGCGGGGCGGAGGAACGACAGCGGGGGCGTGGACATCCTCATGGTCGAGGCCGAGGCGCCCGAGGACGCGATGGCCCACATCGCGGAGGGCCAGCCGGCCCCGACCGAGGACGTCGTGGCCGAGGGGCTCGAGGAGGCGAAGCGCGCGATCGGCGAGGCGATCGACCTCCAGAACGAGCTGATCCAGGGGATGGGCGCGGAGACCAAGGAGTTCCCCGTCACGGTCGACTACGAGGAGGACGTGATGGCGGCCGTGCGCGAGGCGTCCGAGTCGCGGATCTCGGAGGCCCTGACGATCGCCGACAAGACCGAGCGCAGCGAGCGCCTCGACGAGATCAAGGCCGAGCTCGAGGAGAAGCTGGTCGAGCGGTGGGGCGAGGACGGCTACGCGGAGCGTGCCCGCCAGGCGAAGGCCGCGTTCAAGGCCCTCCAGAAGCAGATCATGCGGACCCGCGTGATCGAGGAGGGCGTGCGGATCGACGGAAGGAAGGCCGACGAGATCCGCTCGATCTCCTGCGAGGTCGACCTGGTGCCGCGGGCCCACGGCTCCGGTCTCTTCGAGCGGGGCGAGACGCAGGTCCTGAACGTCACCACGCTCGGCATGCTCCGCATGACGCAGATGATCGACACCCTCGACCCCGAGGAGGAGAAGCGGTTCATGCACCACTACAACTTCCCGCCCTTCTCCACGGGTGAGCCCGGGTTCATGCGCGGGCCGAAGCGCCGGGAGATCGGCCACGGCGCGCTGGCCGAGCGGGCGCTGGCCTCGGTGATCCCGAACGAGGAGGAGTTCCCCTACGCGCTGCGCCTGGTCTCCGACGTGCTCGCCTCGAACGGCTCGACGTCGATGGCCTCGGCCTGCGCGTCGACCCTCTCGCTGATGGACGCGGGCGTCCCGATCCGGGCGCCGGTCGCGGGCATCGCGATGGGGCTGATCGCGGAGGGCGACCGGTTCGTCACGCTCACCGACATCCTCGGGGCGGAGGACGCGCTCGGCGACATGGACTTCAAGGTCGCCGGCACGAAGGACTTCATCACCGCGCTCCAGCTCGACACCAAGGTCACCGGCCTCCCGGCCGAGGTCCTGAGCGGTGCGCTGAAGCAGGCCCGAGAGGCGAGGCTCTTCATCCTGGACCGGATGCTCGAGACGCTCCCCGAGCCGCGGCCGGCGCTGTCGGCCAAGGCACCCCGGGTGGAGGCGATCCAGATCCCGGTGGACAAGATCGGCGAGGTCATCGGGCCGAAGGGCAAGCGGATCAACGAGATCATCGCCGAGACCGGGGCCGACGTCGACATCCACGACGACGGCACGGTGTTCATCGGCTCCAAGGAGGGCGAGGGGGCCGAGCGGGCCAAGGAGATGATCAACGCGATCGTCAACCCGGTCATGCCGGAGGTCGGCGAGGTGTTCGAGGGGAAGGTCGTCAAGACCACGACCTTCGGGGCCTTCGTGAACGTGACCCCGGCCAAGGACGGGCTCGTGCACATCTCCAAGCTGGGCCGCGGCGGCAAGCGGGTGGCGACCGTCGAGGACGTCGTGAACGTCGGCGAGACGCTCACCGTCCGGGTCCGCGAGATCGATCAGCAGGGTCGGATCTCGCTGGAGCCGGTCTGGGACGACGACGAGGGCGAAGGCGACGGGGCAGGCGAGCCCGAGGACCGAGGCTCCGAGGTCTCGTCCGACCGCGACGAGGGGCAGGAGGAGCGTCCCCGCGGCGACCAGGAGCGCGAGGGCGGCCGCCGCCGCCGCCGCCGCCGCCCCGACGGCGAACGCCGGGAGTAGCGCCCCGAGTGATCCGCCGCACCGAGTACTCGTCCGGGCTCCGGGTCGTGACCGAGGAGATGCCCGGGGTCCGGTCGGTCACCCTCGGCGTCTGGGTGCCGGTGGGGTCCCGGGACGAGCCCGGCCGCATCGCCGGCGCCTCGCACTTCCTCGAGCACCTGCTCTTCAAGGGGACGAGGACCCGTTCCGCGCAGGACATCGCCGAGGCGTTCGACGCCGTCGGGGGCGACGTCAACGCCTTCACGGGGCGCGAGCAGACCGTGTTCTACGCGCGCGTGCTCGACCGTGACCTTCCGATGGCGGTCGACCACCTCTGCGACATGATCGAGCGCTCGCTCCTCCGCTCGCGCGACGTCGAGGCCGAGCGACAGGTGATCCTCGAGGAGATCCACATGACCGAGGACGCACCCGACCAGCTCGTCCACGATGACTTCGCGCGGACGCTGTGGGGAGGGCACCCGCTTGGACGGCCGGTCCTGGGCACCCGGGAGACGATCGGGGCGATGGGTCGCGATCAGGTCCACAGGTTCTGGAAGCGCCACTACGTCCCGGGGAATCTGGTGTTCGTCGCGGCCGGGAACGTCGACCACGACGCGCTCACCGGGCTGATCGAGTCGCTCGTCGAGACGGGGACCCCGGTCTCGGGGCGTCGATCGCGCGTCCGCGACGGAGGCGCGCCGCCCGCGCCGTCCGGGCGGTGGGACGTCCGGAGGCGCAAGACCGAGCAAGCGCACATCGCCTACGGGACGGCCGGGCTGCCCCGGCGCGACCCCAGGCGCTTCGCGTTCGGCGTCGTGAACAACGCCCTCGGTGAGGGCATGTCCTCGCGCCTCTTCCAGGAGGTGCGGGAGAAGCGCGGCCTCGCCTACGCGGTGTACTCCTACCACGCGATGTACGCGGAGACGGGGCTGTTCTGCGTGTACGCGGGGACGGCGCCCCCGCGGGCCAAGGAGGTGCTGCACGTCGTCAAGGGCCAGATCGAGGACATGGCGGAGAAGGGCCCGGCGCCCGCGGAGCTCGAGCGGGCGAAGGGCCACATGAAGGGCGGCCTCGTCCTCTCGCAGGAGGACACCTCCTCGCGCATGAACCGTCTCGGCAAGTCGGAGGTGGCCCACGGCGAGATCCTCACCGTAGACGAGGTGATCGAGCGGATCGACGGGGTGACCGCCGAGGAGGCTCGCGACACCGCCGCCGAGGTCCTCGCCGGGGCGCCGTCGCTGGCGGTCATCGGCCCGCTCGGCAAGGATGCTCTCCGGGAGGTATTCGCGTGATCCGCGTGGGCGTGATCGGGGCGTGCGGCCGGATGGGCACGATGGCCAGCCGAGCTGTGATCGACGACCCGGAGCTCGCGCTCGTCGCGGCCGTCAGTCCTTCGTGCGCGGGCGAGGACCTGGCCGTCGCGATCGGACACCCGAAGGCCGAGGGCAAGGTCTCGGCGCAGCTCGAGGCGCTTGTCCAGGCCGACACCGAGATCGCGGTCGACTTCACGCGGCCCGACGTCGTGATGGACGACGTGCGCTTCGGCTGCACCCACGGCATCCACATGGTGGTGGGGACCACCGGCGTGGGCCTCGACGAGCAGGAGACGATCCGTGAGTGGCTGAAGGACTCCGACGCCAACGTCGTTGTGGCGCCGAACTTCTCGATCGGGGCGGTGGTGGCCCAGCGGCTGGCCGAGGAGGCCGCCCGCCACTTCCCGGCGGCCGAGATCATCGAGCTGCACCACGACCAGAAGATCGACGCACCCTCCGGGACGGCCGCGGCCACCGCGCGCCGGATCGCCGCGGCGCGGAGCGAGGCGTGGGCGGGGCCCGAGGGGGAGAGCGTCGAGGGCGTCCGCGGCGGCTCCGTGGAGGGGATCCCCGTGCACAGCGTGCGGCTCCCGGGCCTCGTCGCCCATCAGGAGGTGCTCTTCGGCGGCCCCGGCCAGACCCTCTCGATCCGGCACGACTCCACCGATCGGTCGTCGTTCATGCCGGGCGTGATCCTGGCCATCAAGGAGATCGCTCGCCGTCCGGGGCTGACCCTCGGTCTCGAGCCCTTTCTCGGGACCTAGCCAGGCGCCCGCGAGGGCGCGGCCTCGCCCACCACGTGCGTCACCGGCAGGTCGAAGCGGCGCTCCACGAGGTGCAGTAGGTCCAGACGGAGCCAGCGGGAGACGCCCGGCGGCAGCGTGGACACGATGATCTCGTCGAAGTCTCTCGCGGCCAGCACGTCCGCGATCGCCTGCACCGGGTTGGGATCGCCCACGCTCCCATCGGCGGCGTCCACGCCGGTGTCCCGTGAGGATCGCGCGCCCGGGTCTAGCCCTCGAGTCGACGCTCCGCTTCGACGGTCACCCGTTCGCCGTCGCTCCCGAGCAGGACACCCTCGCACTTCCTGAGCGGCTCCAGCACGACATCGGTCAGCGCGTACACGGCCGCCTCGAGGAACGGGCTGTGGCCCACCGCCAGGGCCCGCTGCCCGTCCCGCAGCGCCGCGAGCATCTGGAGCACGGCGTCGGCGAGCCGGGGCAGCTCCGAGCCCACGAGCTCGGGGTCCTCGCGCTCGATGTCGTCGACCCGCCCTGTCTCCGACAGGATCGCCGTCTCGCGCCACCGGCCCTCCTCGCCCGACGTCAGGCCGTCGGTCACCCCGTGGAGCTGGGGGAGCTGCTGTCCCAGGCCGCGGAGGAACCAGGCGGCCGTCGCTGCGGCCCTCTTCGCGGGCGATGTGAAGACGCCGTCGAAGGGACCCTCCATCCCACGCCCGACCCGCTCGGCGGTCGTCCGGCCGGCCTCGGTGAGGGCGTCCCCGTCGCTGTCCGCATGGCGGCGGAGCTCCAGGTACCGCACTACTTCACCGAGTGCTCCTCGACGAAGAGCAGGCCGAACCCCGAGGTGAAGTTGGCCAGGTCGTCGGTGCTCTTCTTCGCCACGGGGCTGGCCATGTCGGCTTTGAAGCCGTCGCGATCGGGCCACTCGAGGATGGCCACGCCGTCGTAGGGCTTCTCCTGCCCTTCAGGGACCCTGGTGACCAGTGCGGCCGTGTACCCGCTGAGGTGCTCGTAGCCGTCACCGGCGATCGGGGCGTGGGTCGTGAGCCAGTAGTCCTTGAACTCCTCGTCGGACATGTCTTCCTTCTTGCGGATCCAGATGTGGACCTTCATGCGCGAGGCCTCCTTCGAGGGTGGGGTCAACGCATCCTATCCGCCGCGGCGGACGCGTCGCGAGACGTCCAGGCCGGCCCTCCCTGGAGCTCAGGCTCGGCTGGGCTCCTCCGGGCCGCCCGCGTGGGACCTCGCCAGGACGAAGAGCAGGTCAGAGAGGCGGTTCAGGTAGCGGAGGGCCTCGGGGTTGACCTCCCGTCCCGATTCGCGAAGGGCGACGGCCCGTCGCTCGGCCCGCCGCACGGTCGCGCGCGCCGCGTCCAGCGCGGCCGAGCCCGGGTTCGCGCCGGGGACGACGAAGTGCTCGGGGAGCGGTGAGACCTCGACGAGGGCGTCGATGGTCCCCTCGAGCCGCTCCACCATCTCGGCGGTCGCGAGTGAGACGCCGGGCTTCAGCTTCCGCCGGCCGTCGGGGTTGGTGGCCAGGTCCGCCCCCACGACGAAAAGGTCGCGCTGGACCTCCAGGATCAGCCTGCGGGCGGCGGGGTCCGGGATGTTGGCCCTGGCCAGGCCGAGGTGGGCCGTGGCTTCGTCCACGGTCCCGTAGGCCTCGGCGGCGAGGTCCGACTTGGAGATCCGGCCCCCGTAGAGGAGGCCGGTGGTCCCATCGTCCCCGGTCTTGGTGTAGATCCGCATCGGAGCCTAGGATACCGAGGGGCCGGGGCGGCCGCTCGACCTTCTGCGGCAGGAGCCCCGCGAGGACCCCGTGCCCCGGGAGGCTGCCGACCCACTCGTGGAACGCCTGCCTCCCGTGGCTCCTAGGACTGAGGTGCCACGCCTGCCAGGCGCGTCACGCGTGGCCCTGTTGCCACCCTCGCCACAGGTGCCACATGTGGCTCTTGTTGCCATCGTCAAGGAGTGTTAACATCTCCCCTGCGTGGGGGCGGGCCGACCGGGCAAGGCGGGACGCCCGACCGGCGCCCGGTCGGTCCCCGCGCACCTGCCAACCGTGCGACGATGGGGGCGCCCCGTCGCAACCCGCCGGAGGGGCGGACGGCGTCGTAGCGGGAAGGAGGCAGCAGATGGCCGGTCGCTTCGGAACCCTCGTCACCGCGATGGTGACCCCGTTCAAGGACGACGGATCGCTCGACCTCGACCGCGCGACCGAGATCGCGGCGTGGCTGTTGGAGCACGGCACCGACGCCCTGGTCGTGACCGGGTCCACGGGTGAGGCCGCCACGCTGGCAGACGACGAGAAGGTCGCGCTCTGGCGGGCGTGCGTCGATGTGGCCTCCGGCACCGGGAAGGTCATCGCCGGCACCGGGACGTACGACACCGTTCACTCGGTGCACCTCACCCATCAGGCCGACGAGGCCGGCGTCGACGGGATGCTCGTCGTCACGCCCTACTACAACAAGCCGCCGCAGCGCGGCCTGATCGAGCACTTCACCACGGTGGCCGGAGCGACCTCGAAGCCCGTGATGGTCTACAACATCCCCGGGCGCACCGGGACTCGGATCGAGCACGACACCCTGCTCCGCCTCGCCGACGTCGACAACATCGTCGCCGTCAAGGACTCCACCGGAGACCTGGACGGCGTCTCGCATCTCCTTGCGGAGGCGCCCCCCGACTTCGAGCTGTACTGCGGAGACGACTGGGCCACCTTCGCCATGATGTGCGCCGGCGCTCGAGGACTCGTCTCCGTCGCCGCTCACGTGCTGGGGGAGCGGCTGAAGCAGTTGATGGAGCTGATCGAGGGCGGCGACGTCGCCGGGGCTCGCAAGATCCATGAGGATCTCCTCCCCGTGTTCGACGCGCTGTTCATCACGAGCAACCCGATCCCGCTCAAGGCCGCGATGGAGATGCTGGGCCAGCCGGTGGGCCCGCCGCGCCTGCCGCTCGTCCCCGCGACCGATGACGAGCGATCCCGGATCCGTAAGGCGTTGGAGGATGCAGGCCTCCTCTAGCCTCGTCTTCCTTGGCGGCTTGGGCGAGGTCGGCCGCAACATGGCCTGCCTCGAGTCGAATGGCCGCGTCCTCGTGCTCGACGCCGGCCTCTCGTTCCCCACCGAGGAGATGCCGGGGATCGACCTCGTGCTCCCCGACTGGGAGTGGCTGCGGGCTCGCAGGGATCGGATCGACGGCGTGGTCCTCACCCACGGGCACGAGGACCACATGGGAGCGCTCCCGTACATCCTCCGTGAGATGCCCCTGCGGATCCACGCCACCCCGCTCACGCTCGCCCTTCTCCGTCCCAAGCTCGAGGAGCACGGCGTGGCCGACCAGGCCGAGCTCGTCGAGGTCCGTCCCGGCGACGAGACGCAGATCGGCAGCTTCACCGTTCGGTTCCACCGCGTCACCCACTCGATCCCCGACGGCGTGGCGGTCGCGATCGACACGCCGCAGGGCACGATCCTGCATTCGGGTGACTTCAAGCTCGACCCCACGCCGATCGACGACCAGCCGACCGACCTCCAGGGCATCGCGGAGGAGGCGCGCCGGGGCGTGCACCTCTTCCTCTCAGACTCGACGAACGCCGAGGACAGCGGGACGATCCCGAGCGAGCGCACGCTCGGCCCTCGCCTGCTCGAGATCTTCCGGGGAGGAGACAGACTCATCGTGGCCGCCTGCTTCTCGAGCCACGTGCATCGTGTCCAGCAGATCTGCGACGCGGCGCGCGCGGTGGGGCGCAAGGTGGCCTTCCTGGGGCGATCGATGCACACCGTGGTCCGCGAGGGACGGGCGCTCGGCTACCTCGACGTCCCCGACGAGGACGTGATCGACATCGAGGAGCTGAAGCACCGCGATCCTCGCGAGGTCGCCGTCGTGTGCACGGGCAGCCAGGGCGAGCCGCTGTCGGCGCTCGCGCTGATGGCGGCCCGCGAGCACAAGTGGGTCAAGCTCGAACAGGGCGACCTCGTGGTGATCGCGGCCTCGTTCATCCCCGGGAACGAGACGGCGATCCACCGGACGATCGACGGCCTCTACCGGACGGGCGCCGACGTCCTCCACTCGAAGATCGCCGACGTCCACGTGTCGGGGCACGCCGCCGCCGACGAGCTGCAGTTCATGCTCTCTCTCGTGCGACCGCGATGGTTCATCCCGGTCCACGGCGAGCGGCGGCACCTCTCCCACCACGGGCGACTCGCGCGCGCGGTGGGCGTCCCGGCCGATCGGATCCTGATCGTCGAGGACGGCGACGTGGTCGAGGTGGGCGAGGACGTCGTGAAGGTGGTGGGCCGAGCGCCGGCCGGCATGACCTTCGTGGACGGCCTGGGCATCGGCGACGTGGGCGACGTCGTCCTGCGCGACCGCCGCAAGCTGGCCGGGGATGGGTTCGTCGTCGTGGTCGTCACGGCAGACGCGCACAGCGGCGAGATCGTCGCGGGGCCCGACGTCATCACCCGAGGGTTCGTCCACGACGAGACCTCGGCCGAGATGCTGGAGGAGGCGAAGGCCCGGACGCTGGCCTCCCTCGCGGAGGTGGCCGAGGAGGAGGTTGCAGACCCGAACATCCTCCGCCAGCACATCCGGCGCACCCTGGGCCGATATTTCTTCGAAGCGATTCGCCGGAAACCGGTCATCGTTCCCGTCATCATTGAGGTCTGAGGAGGGCCGGTGGCGACGAAGAAGCGAAAGCGGACGACGAAGCGGCGTTCGGGCGGCGCCGTCTCCAGCGCGGGCCAGAAGGTTGCGGAGCATCTGGGGCCGCAGCTGGCCGATGCGCTCGGTATCGGCCTGCTCGTGCTGGCCGGCCTCTCGGTGCTCGGGATCTGGCTCGACGCCGCGGGGCCGCTGGGGCGGTTCCTGACCATCGTGGTCGTGGGCCTCCTGGGGTTGGCCGGCTACGCCTTCCCCGTGCTCGCTCTCTACTGGGGCGTGCTCTTGGTCCGGGGGACGGCCGAGGAGGATCGCGGGCGGATGTTCGTCGGGCTCGTCTTCCTGCTGATGGGGGGCCTCGGGATCGTCTCGCTCGTGCGCGGCAACCCGAGCCCCGCCGCCGGCCTCTCGGGGTTCGGCGACGCGGGCGGCCTGATCGGCGCGCTCACCGCCTGGCCGCTGTCGCGGATGATGTCGATCTACGGCGCGGCGATCGTCTGCGTCGGCCTGGTGGCGCTGGGCGGCCTCGTGTTCACGGCCACCCCCCTCCGCTCGGTATGGGAGTGGCTGCTGCGGCCCCAGGGGGACGGCACCGAGGTGATCGACCTGACCGAGGAACCCCCGCAGCCGAAGCGCCGCCGGCGGAAGGACCGGGAGCCGGAGGGCGAGATTCCGAGGCCCGCGCTCCCCGAGCCCGAGGAGGAGGAGGAGTCACGCCCGGCGGTGGTGCCCAGGCCGACCGGCCGCGGCTACAAGCTGCCTCCGGTCGACATGCTCCGGAAGGCCCCGCCCTCGGGCGGCCCGGGGCGTGACGAGAAGGAGACGATGGCGATCCTCGAGCGCACCCTGCGGAACTTCGGGGTCGCGGCCAGCGTCGCGGGCGCCAGCCGCGGCCCGACCGTCACGCTCTTCGAGGTGGAGGTCTCCGCCGGGACCAAGGTGAACAAGGTCCTGAACCTCGGCGACGACATCGCCTACGCCTTGGCCACGCCCGACGTGCGGATCATCGCCCCGATCCCGGGGAAGTCCGCGATCGGCGTCGAGGTCCCGAACAAGGTGCGCGACTTCGTGACGCTGGGTGACGTCCTCGGGTCGAAGACGGCGGCACAGGAGCCCCATCCCCTGGCGGTGGCGCTGGGGAAGGACGTCCAGGGGAACGCCGTCCTCCTGCGGCTGAACGAGATGCCCCACCTGCTGATCGCCGGCGCGACCGGCGCGGGGAAGTCCTCGCTTATCAACGCCTTCGTGACGTCGGTCCTCGTGCGGGCGCACCCCGACGAGGTGAAGCTGATGCTCGTCGACCCCAAGCGGGTCGAGCTCAGCCACTTCGCCGACCTGCCCCACCTGATCTCCCCGGTGATCGTGGCGCCGAAGCGCGCGGCCGAGGCGCTCGCCTGGGTCGTTCGCGAGATGGAGCTCCGGTACGAGTCGCTGGCCACCGTGGGGATGCGCGACATCGACTCGTACAACGCGGCGCACGCCGGGGGCACGCTCCGGATCCCCCCGGGTCGGGACGCCGAGTTCGAGCGTCTTCCGTACATCCTGGTGGTGATCGACGAGCTCGCCGACCTGATGATGGTCGCGCCGCGGGACGTTGAGGACGCGATCGTGCGCATCTCCCAGATGGCGCGCGCGGTGGGAATCCACCTGGTCGTCGCGACCCAGCGTCCCAGCGTGGACGTGGTGACCGGCCTGATCAAGGCGAACATCCCGTCGCGGATCGCGTTCATGACCGCGAGCGCGGCGGACTCTCGGGTGATCCTCGACGTGGGGGGTGCCGAGAAGCTGGTCGGCCACGGCGACATGCTCTTCCTGCCCTCCAACGCCTCGAAGGCTGCGCGGATCCAGGGCGCGTGGGTGACCCAGACCGAGATCGACGGGGTCGCCGACTACGTCCGGCAGCAGCGGGAGCCCGAGTACGTCCAGGGGATCGAGGGGCTGGGGAGGGCCCCGGCCGACGACGACGCCGACCTGGACGCCGACGACGACCTCCTCAAGCAGGCGATGGAGCTCGTGATCCACTCCCAGCTTGGCTCGACGTCGATGCTCCAGCGGAAGCTCAAGGTCGGGTTCGCCCGTGCGGGGCGGCTGATGGACATGCTCGAGGAGCGAGGGGTGGTCGGCCCCTCGGTGGGCTCGAAGCCCCGGGACGTGCTCATCACCTGGGACGAGTACGCGGAGTCACGCACGGGCTGAGAGCGCACCGCTCACGTCCGACACGGTTTGCGGAGAGCGATGGTCGGGCATAGCCTCGCGGAGAGCAAGCGGAAGGAGGCTGCGGTGGACCAGCTCAAGGACGAAGACATCCGCACAGAGGATCAGGGATCAGGCGGCACCCCGACGCCCGAGCGGGAGCAGGACGCCGACGGTGTGGATCAGGCCGACGAGGTCGATGACAAGGATCAGGCCGACGAGGCCGACGCCGGCGACGCCGACGACGACGCGACGGATGAGGACGCCGACCAGGAGGACGCCTGAGCACCACCGGGGCGCTCCATCGGCTCGTCGGTGACGAGGGCCGCTTCGCGAAGGACCACTGGGGGCGCCGCCCGCTCCTGCGGGAGCGGGCCGGCGACTTCGCCGGCCTCCTCGACCTCCCCGGAGTCGACCGTCTCGTCACCAGCACCCTGATGCGGCTCCCGGGGCTCCGGCTGGTGCGCGACGGCGCGCCGATCCCGGTCGCCGAGTACACGCGAACGATCAGGATCGGCTCCCGGCGGGTTCCCGAGACGGTCCGTCCCGAGCGCGTGCTCAGGCACTTCTCCCGCGGGGCGACGATCGTGCTGCAGGCCCTGCACCGTCAGTGGCCGCCGGTGGGAGAGCTCTGTCGCGACCTCGAGCTCGATCTGACCCACCCCGTGCAGGCGAACGCCTACGTCACCCCCGCCACCTCGCGCGGGTTCGCGATCCATCACGACACCCACGACGTGTTCGTGATCCAGACCCATGGTCGGAAGGAGTGGCGCGTCTACCCGCCGGTGATCGAGCTGGCGGGGAGGGAGCAGCGGTGGTCGAGCGAGCTGGGCGACCCCGGCGCCCCCCTTCTCGAGGTGGAGCTCGCCCCCGGCGACGTCCTCTACATCCCACGCGGCTTTCCGCACGACGCCGCGGCGCGAGAGGAGGTCTCGATCCACGTCACGATCGGGATCCAGGCCCGGACCTGGCTCGACGTGTGGCGGCACGTCATGGAGGGCGCCCCCGAGCACGCTCCCTTCCGGGAGGCGCTTCCGATCGGCTTCGCCCGTGACGAGGAGGCGCTGGCGGCCGAGATCGCGGCCGGGCTCCCGGAGCTGACGGCCTGGCTCGAGAAGGCCTCGGGACCGGAGGCCGCGGCCTCGTTCGTGGAGGGCTTCTGGGAGGCGAGGCGGCCGGTGCTGAGCGGCCAGCTCGAGCAGGTGGCCCGGCTCGACGCGCTCGGCCCGAGGACGGCGCTTCGGGTTCGCGCGGGAGCGACCCTCCAGCCCGGGAGGGAAGGAGGCGACGCGGTCGCTCGGCTCGGGGATCGCGTCCTGCGGATGCCCGCCTGGTGCGAGCCGGCTCTCCGGCACGTCGCCGAGGCGAGCGGTCCGTTCGCCCCCGGGGAGCTCCCCGGGCTCGACTCCGACTCGGCGGTGGTGCTCTGCCGCCGCCTCGTCGTGGAGGGCGTGCTCGAGGCCCCGGATGGCTGATGCGCCGAGCTGCTCGGCGCTGGCGCTCGCGACGGGCGAGCCGCTCCACGCCACGGCCTCGCGGCTCCGGCACTGGCTGCTCGTGGAGCAGCCGGGCCGCTGGGGCCACCACGCGCTCCTCGACAGCGGTCTGCCGCGCGAGGTGGGGGAGCACCTGACGGCGGAGGGGCGCCGCCACGGCGTGCGGGTCCTCCTGATCAAGCGGCGCTCGCGGCGCCCCTCCGACCGGCGTCGCTGCTTCGCTGCGTTCACGGGGCGCCGCGAGCGCCGCCTCATGAGCTTCGAGATCGACGCGCCCGAGGATCTCCTCGGGCTCGACCTCGGAGGCCTCGTGGACGCGCGGTGGCGAGGTCTGGGGGAGTCGGTCGAGGGTCCGCTCTTCGCCGTCTGCACCCACGGGAAGCACGACGCCTGCTGCGCTCGGCTGGGTGCCCCCCTGTACCGCGCGCTCGCTCATCGCCCCGACACGTGGGAGGCCACCCACGTGGGCGGGGATCGCTTCGCGGCGAACCTGGTCGCCTTCCCGGACGGGCTCTACTTCGGTCGGGTGACCGCCGAGGCGGCCCGCCGGGTGGCGGAGGGCTACGAGGAGGGGCGGGTGGCCCTCGACCACTACCGTGGGCGCTCCGCGTTCCCATCCCCGGTCCAGGCAGCCGAGCACCACGTCCGCGTGGCGCTGGCGCTCGACGGGGTGGACGACCTGGCTCTGGTCGGCCACGAGACCCAGGGGCCCCTCCATCGGGTCGTCTTCAGGGTTGGACCGGGCGACGAGGAGCGCGTCGTCGAGACCGAGGAGGTCCTCTTGGAGGAGCGCCGGCTCACCTGTAAGTCGACCCATCCCCACCCCCCTCGGTCGTTCCTGCTCCGCGGCATCTCCTGATCTCCAGGGGGCCCGACCTCTGCTCGGGGTACGAACGTCGCGGCTCTGCCCCCTCCTCCCGTACCCCCGGATTCGGGCACGGGCGTCAGGGCCTTTCCCTCGGGATGACCATGAAGTCGGGCCTGATTCGTGCCGATGAACCCTATGAGGCGGGACCCAGTCAAGAGACATCGAGGAGGCACGGATGCTCGGATCTGACCCGCGTCCCGCTACCACGCTGGGAACCCGATGGAACAGCTCGTTCGCGCGACTGATCGCCGGCCTGACCGCTATGGCGATCGCGCTCGCGTTCGCGACAACCCCGGCTCGAGCGGAGCCCGAGCGGACCGTCTCGGTGATCGTTCGCGAGCTGCCGTCGGCCGGCGACGTCCCGGAGCGGACCGTCGAGGCCCTCGGGGGCTCGGTCGGCCCGCACATCGGTCTGATCGATGGGTTCGTCGCGGAGCTCGGCGCATCCGACGTGCCGCGGCTCAGGGTGGCCCCCGGCGTGTACTCGGTCACCCCCAACCGCCGGGTGCGGCTGCTGCAGAACGGCAACGGACCCCAGTCGGCCGGCGACCCCGGCTCGATGACGCACGTGAACCAAGTGGTGGGGGCGAAGGACGCCTGGGAGGACGGCTACACGGGCGCCGGCGTCGACGTCGCCATGATCGACACCGGTGTCGTCCCCGTCGAGGGGCTCACGGTGGCCGACAAGGTGATCAACGGCCCGGACATCTCCTTCGAGTCCCAGATCCCCGAGCTTCGCTATCTCGACGCCTACGGGCACGGGACGCACGTGGCGGGGATCATCGCGGGCAGGGACGCGGCGGGCCTGCCGTCAAAGCGTGAGCCCGATCGGTTCGCCGGCGTGGCGCCGGGAGCCCGGATCGTCAACGTGAAGGTGGCGGACGCGGGCGGGGTCACCGACGTCTCACAGGTGCTGGCCGCGATCGATTGGGTTGTGCAGCATCGGAACAGCGACGGGCTGAACATCCGGGTGCTGAACCTCTCCTTCGGGACGGACGGCGTCCAAGACTACCGGCTGGACCCGCTGACGTACGCGGTCGAGGTGGCCTGGCGGAAGGGCATCGTGGTGGTGACCGCCGCCGGGAACGAAGGGTTCGGGAGCGCGAAGCTGAACAACCCGGCCTACGACCCGTTCGTGATGGCGGTGGGCGCCGCCGACACGCGAGGGACCGTCAGAGCGAACGACGACGTCGTCCCCGACTGGTCGAGCCGCGGTGACGGCGCGCGCAACCCCGACGTCGTGGCCCCCGGGAAGTCGATCGTGAGCCTCCGGAACCCCGGCTCGCTCGTGGACGACCTGCACCCCGAGGGGTACGTCAGCGAGCGGTTCTTCCGGGGGAGCGGGACCTCGCAGGCGGCGGCCGTCGTGGCCGGCGCGTCCGCGATCGTGCTCGAGCAGCGGCCGGACCTCAGCCCCGACCAGGTGAAGGCGATCCTGACCTCCACCGCGTCGTCGCTGAAGAAGTCCGACCCGATCGGCCAGGGGAGCGGGATGATCGACCTGGAGGCCGCCCTCCGAGCGAGGACCCCCTCCGCGTCGGCGGCGGCTCAGCCCTACGAGCCCGCGAACGGCACCGGGTCTCTCGACGCCGCCCGCGGGACGATGCGGGTCGCCGATGAGGACGGGGTCGTCCTCCAGGGCGAGCAGGACATCTTCGGAACCCCGTGGGACGGGAAGACATGGTCCGAGCTGGCCTGGGAGGGTAAGACCTGGTCGGGCGGCGACTGGCTGGGCAAGACCTGGTCGGGCGGCGACTGGTCGGGCGCGTCCTGGGCCGGCAAGACGTGGTCCGACGCGATCTGGAGCGGCAAGACGTGGTCCGGGAAGACCTGGTCGAGCGAGAACTGGACGGGCAAGACCTGGAGCGGCAAGACCTGGTCGGGGAAGACCTGGTCGGGGAAGACCTGGTCGGGCAAGACGTGGTCCGGCAAGACCTGGTCGGACGCCGTGTGGTCGGAGAAGACGTGGTCGGCGGCAGCCTGGAGCTGAGGTGACGATCCTGGGCTCCCGCAGGGGAAGCGTGGAGGAGCGGGGGGCCTCAGGGCGGCCCCTCCGGCTCCGCTTCGGCGGGTCCCGCCGAGTCTGGGGGCTCTCGCTCGGCCTCGCCGCGCTCTCCGCCCTCGCCTACTGGATCGTCTCGAGCTCGATCGGGCCCCTGACCTCGCCGGTCCGGGTCCCCTGGTGGGTGCTGACCCCGCTGTTCCTCCTCGCGGAGATCTTCGTCGTTCACGTCCAGCTTCGCCGCGACGCCTTCTCGTTCTCGCTGAGCGAGATCCCGCTGGTTCTCGGGCTGTTCTTCTCGCCGCTGCCCGATCTGGTGGTGGGGCAGGTCCTCGGCGCGGCCCTCGCGCTGGCGATCCACCGGCGCCAGGCGCTCGTCAAGCTGGTCTTCAACCTCTCCCACCTGGCCCTGGAGACGATCGTGGCGGTGGCCGTGGTCCGATCGCTCGGGTGGACCTCGCCGACGGAGCCGTCCGGCTGGATCGCCGCCCTCGCCGCGACCCTCTTGGCCTCGGCCATGGCCGACCTGGCCGTGTACTTCGCGATCGGCCTCGCCGACGGGACCTGGCGGGTGCGGATCCTCACCGAGGGGCTGGCGTTCGGGAAGGTCAGCGTTCTGGCCAACACGAGCCTCGGGCTGGCTGCTGCCGTGATGCTGTGGCGGGATCCCGCCTCGGTCTGGCTCCAGGCGGTCCCCGTCGTCACCGTGATCGTCGCCTACCGCGCCTACACGGGGCAGCGCCGTCGCCGGGAGGGTCTGGAGGCCCTCTATGGGGCTTCGCGCAGCGTGGGGCGGACGGTCCGGCTCGAGGAGGCGGTGACCACCCTGCTGGAGCGGACCCGTGAGATGTTCCGCGCGGAGCTCGCCGACGTCGCCCTCTTCGACCCCGAGGATCCCGAGCGGGCCCGCGCCGTCGGGCTCGGGCCCGGCGAGGAGCCGGCCTGGACGTCGGTGCGCCTCGACCCCACCCGTGGCGTGTGGGCGCGCGCCGTGGCCGAGGACCGCGGGGTGCTCCTGGCCCGCCCGATCGAGAACGAGACCCTGCGCGACCACTTCCACTCCCTCGGGATGCGGGACATCATGGTCGCGCCGCTCCACGGGGAGCAGGGCGTGATCGGCGTCTTCCGCGTCGCGAACCGGCTGGGGGAGGTCGGCACCTTCGATGAGGACGACCTCAAGCTGTTCGAGACGCTCGCCAGCCACGCGGGCGTCGCGCTCGAGAACGCGCGGCTGGTCGCCCGCCTCGAGGAGTCCCTGGAGCACCTGTCCGAGCTGAATAGGATGAAGGACGACTTCATCTCCACGGTCTCCCACGAGCTCCGCACGCCGCTGACGATCGTCACCACCTCGGTCCAGGGCCTGCGGCGCGGGATCCTCGACGAGGAGCAGCAGAGGACCTTCCTCGAGGCGGCGGCGCGAGGCAGCGAGCGGCTCGGGCACCTGATCGAGCAGCTCCTGATCGTCTCGCTGATCGAGTCGGGACGGCCAGCGGTCCAGCTCGAGCCGGTGGCGCTGGCGCCGGTCGTGGCGCTCGTCGTCGAGGAGCTGGAGGCGCGCACCACCGGACACGAGCTGGTCCAGGAGCTGGATCCCTCGCTCCCCGAGGTTCGATCGGACGAGGGGAAGGTCCACCAGATCCTCTCCAACCTCGTCGAGAACGCCATGAAGTACTCCCCGGAGGGGACCGCCGTGCGCATCGGGGCCGCTCGGGAGAGCGGGGGCGTGATCCTCTCGGTGACGGACGAGGGCGAAGGCGTCCCGCCCGACCACCATGACCGCATCTTCGAGCGCTTCTACCAGGTCGACTCCTCGTCCACGCGACGGGTGGGGGGTACTGGGCTCGGGCTCTACATCAGCCGGAGCCTCGCCGAGGAGCTGGGCGGCCGGCTGTGGCTCGAGCGGTCGGGGCCCGGCGGCTCGGAGTTCCGCCTGTTCCTGCCGATCGCGCGGCCGCAAGGGGCGGACGCGCCCGACGAGCGGCGCGTGGCCGCGGGCTGACCCTCATCTGCCCTACAATCTGGGCCGTGCCGACGCGCGCTGAGATCGGCCTCGGTCGGGCGCTGCGCAAGGCCCGGCACCGCCAGGGGCTCACGCTGGAGGAAGCCAGCCGGGGTACACGCCTGCGCGCCGAGTATCTCGAGGCGCTGGAGGACGAGTCCTTCGAGTCGCTCCCCGGCGACGTGTACGTCCGCAGCTTCCTCCGCTCCTACGCGGGGTTCCTGGGCCTGAAGCCAGCCAAGGTCGTCGGCGTCTACGAGCATGCGGTGGGGAGAGGCCCGGCGCCGCCCGCGCCGGTCGACCGGGCCCCCGCGGTGGCCGTCGGCCCGAACGACCCCCTCCCGGACGTGCGGCACCACTTCCCCTGGCCCATGGCGGCGGCCGTGGCCGTGATCGTGCTGGTCGCGGCGGCGGCGATAGGCCTGCTGTCCCGTTCGAACTCGGCCCCCATCCCGGCCCTCCCGAGCGCGCCGCCGAACCTGCCGGTGCTCCCGCAGACCGTGGAGGTCAACATGACCGCCCTCCGGGACGTCGAGGTCCGCGTCGTGGTGGACGGCGTGCCTCGGTTCGAGGGCGTCCTGCGGCAGGATGAGGCCCGCTCGTTCGAGGGGCAGAAGGAGATCGAGGTGTGGCTGGCCACGGGCAAGCTCGTGAAGCTCGAGGTGAACGGCAGGAACCTGGGGAAGCCGGGGGAGCCGGTGAAGGAATTCCTCCGGACCTTCCATCGGACCGACTTCCGGGAGGACGGATCGGAGACGGGATAGCCCTGTTCGGGCTCGGCTGGGCGAACCTGGTGACCGTCCTGCGCATCCTCCTGATCCCGGTCGTCGTCCTCCTGATCCTCGAGGGCTCGGAGGCGACCGCGCTGGCCGCGGCGACGGTCTTCTTCGTCGCCGCGGCCACCGACGGCCTCGACGGGTACCTGGCGCGTCGCTACGACGCCGCGACGCGCACCGGGCAGTGGCTGGACCCTCTCGCCGACAAGCTCCTGATCTCGGCCCCGGTCGTCACGCTCACCGCCCTGGGCCGGTTCCCGCTGTGGGCGGCGGCGATCATCGTGGGACGCGAGCTCGCCGTATCGGTGCTCCGGGCCTGGCTGGGCACCCGCGGCCGCTCGATGCCCGCCTCGCCCTGGGGGAAGGCGAAGACCGCCGCGCAGATTCTGGCGATCTTCCTCTACATCGTGCCCCTCGGCGACGCCGAGGCCGCCCGTCTCGTCGCGCTGTGGCTCGCGGTGATCCTGACGGTCTGGTCCGGTCTCGACTACACGCTCCGACTCTCGCACCGGGCGCCGGAGAGCTGATGCGGGCCGAGATCGTGGCGGTCGGGACCGAGCTGCTCCTCGGGCAGATCGCGAACACGAACGCGAAGGAGCTCTCGGAGCGGCTCGCGGAGACCGGGCTCGACATGCTGCACCACCAGGTGGTGGGGGACAACGTGGAGCGGATCGCCGAGGCCGTGGAGCTCGCGACCGGGCGTGCCGACGTCGTCGTGCTGACCGGGGGGCTCGGCCCCACCGGCGACGACGTGACGCGGGAGGGACTGGCGAATGCCTTCGGCGTCGAGCTGGAGACGCACCCCGAGATCGAGGACTTCCTCCGCGAGCGGTTCCGGGCGTTCGAGCGCGACATGCCAGAGTCGAACCTCCGGCAGGCCCAGGTCCCGGCCGGCGCCCGCTACATCCTGCCGGAGAGGGGGACCGCGCCGGGCCTGGTTCTCGAGCGAGACGACGGGGTCGTTTACGCGGTGCCCGGTGTCCCTGCCGAGATGCGCGAGATGCTCGAGGGGACGATCCTCCCCGAGCTCCGCGAGCGGGCCGGCGAGTCGACGATCGCCTCGCGCATTATCAAGACGGCCGGGATGGCCGAGGCGCAGGTCGCCGAGCTCCTCGACGATCTGTTCGAGGGGTCGGACAACCCCACCGTGGCCTACCTCGCGGGCTCGGGCGAGGTGCGGGTGCGCCTGACCGCGAAGGCGGCTTCCCGCGCAAAGGCGATGGAGCTCATCGCCCCCGTGGAGGAGGAGGTGCACCGCAGGCTCGGCCCCGCCGTCTACGGGAGCGACGACGACCTGCTCGAGGAGGTGATCGGGCGGATGCTCCAGGACCGCGGCTGGCGCCTGGCGTGCGCCGAGTCGCTCACCGGCGGCGCGCTGGGGGCGCGGCTCACCAAGATCCCGGGGGCGTCGCTGTGGTTCGCGGGCTCCGCCGTCTGCTACACGAACGAGGCGAAGCGACGACTCCTCGAGGTCCCGGAGGAGATCCTCGAGGGGCCCGGGGCCGTCAGCGAGGAGTGCGCGCGGGCGATGGCCGATGGCGCGCGCCGTATCTACGGGGCCGAGGTCGGGGTGGCCCTCACCGGGGTGGCGGGACCCGAGGAGCAGGAGGGCCGACCTCCTGGGACCGTGTGGGTGGCGGTGCTGGGGGCCGGCGGCGAGGAGGTGCGGAAGGTGGTGGCTCCGGGCGACAGGGACGGGGTTCGTCGGTGGGCGGTGCAGTCGGGGCTGATCCTCCTGCGGAAGCGGCTGCTCGACGCGTGATGGCCGGGGATCGCGCGTCGGAGACGAAGCCGGAGCGGCTGTTCGCTGCGGCGGACATCCCCGGATCGCACGAGCGGGCGATCGAGGAGACGATCGCGCCCTGGCGCGACCGGCTGCCCGGCGGCCGTTGGGACCCTCCCGAGAAGTGGCACGTGACCCTGAAGTTCCTGGGGCGGACGGCGTCTCCTATGGTGGGCCGGGTCGAGGAGGCCTCCCGCGAGACGGCGGCCTCCGTGTCACCCTTCGAGGTGCGGCTGACTCACCTCGGGGTGTTCCCCTCCCCGAGACGGGCGCGGGTGCTCTGGGTCGGGCTCGACGACCCCGCGGAGGGGCTGGCCCGGCTGGCGGCCGGGCTCGACGAGCGTCTCGCGGCGGAGTTCGAGCCCGAGGAGCGCGCCTTCACGCCGCACCTGACCGTGGCTCGCTTCCGCTCCCCGGCGCGGATCCCCGAGCCGGAGGCGCTCTCGGCGATCTCGTGCAGCGCCCCGCCCTTCCCCGTGGACCGACTGGTCCTCTACCGCAGCCACCTGCTCGGGCCGCGCGGTTCTCGCTACGAGATCGTGGGGGAGTTCCCGCTGGGGCCCTGAGATCGGCGACTTGCTCCGTCGGCTCGGGCGCGGCACGCTCCGCGTATGAGCGCGAGATCGAGCATCGACGGATCGGTCCTCGGCGACGGCTTCGGGGGCGAGGTGATCACGCCG
>DATKBL010000043.1:0-7329 GCA_035513995.1 Actinomycetota bacterium | reverse complement strand
GGATCTGGGTCGTCTCCGGGTTCAGGACGCGGGCGGAGCAGGCTCGGCTGCATCGGGAGAAGCCCGGTCTCGCCGCGCCGCCGGGCCGCTCGCAGCACGAGCTCGGGCTGGCGGCAGATCTGGGGTTCGGTTCTGCAGGTGCACGGGCGGAGGCGCATCGCGCGGCGCCCATGTGCGGTCTCGACTTCCCCGTGCCGCACGAGCCCTGGCACATCGAGCCGGCCTAGAGCTTGGGGAGGACCTCCTCGGCCAGCAGGCCCCGCTGCTCCTCAGGGTCGCCCGAGGTGGCGAAGTTGAGGTGGGTGAACCCGCGCTCGAGTAGCCCCGAGAGCCCCTCCACGACCTCGTCCACCCCGCCGGCGATCTGGCCCTTCCGGGCCTCGGCGCCCTCCTCGATCCGCAGCCACACGTTCAGCGCGCAGGTGATCTCGCCCGGGTCCCGGCCACCGGCCTCGGCCGCCGCGCGCAGGCGCTCCATCTTCTCGGAGGCCCGGTCGAGCGAGATGTACAGGGTCGAGGGGAGCCACCCGTCGGCGTAGCGGCCGATCAGCCCGATCATCCGGTCGCCGTAGGCGCCGACCCAGATCGGGATGGGCGTCTGCGGCCTGGGCTCGATGCGGGCCTCGCGGACGGTGAAGTGCTCGCCCTGGAACGAGAAGCTCTCCTCCACCCAGAGGCCGCGGATGATCCGCAGGGCCTCCTCGAACGCGTCCACCTTCTGCCCGGGGGAGCGCACGGCGAGGCCGAACGCCTCGAACTCCTGGTCGCTCCCGCCCGCGCCGATGCCGAGCACGAGCCGACCGCCCGACAGTCGCTGGAGGGTCTCGGCCATCTTGGCGGTCACGGCGGGGTGCCGGTAGGGGAGGCCGAGGACGTTGGGCGCGACCCGGATGCTCTCGGTGGCCGCGGCGATCCAAGTGAGCGCGGTCCAGGGCTCCCAGGTGGGGCTTCCGCCGTGGAGATGGTCCGAGATCGTGACCATGTCGAACCCGAGCTCCTCCGCCCGACGGGCCGAGGCCACGGGGTTCTCCTTGTGAGCGAGGAACAGACCGAACGTCGCCATGGCCCTCACTCTACCCCCGAGCCGGAGACCTCCTGGGCTGGACCCGGACCGCCCGAGGTGCTTTACTTCGCGCCGATGGGCGACCTGACGGCCACGCCGCCTCCACCTCCAGCCGCCACCCCTCCGCCCCCGCCCGCGCTCCCCAAGGAGCGCACCTGGCTGCCGCTCCTCGGCGTTATCGTCCTGATCATCGTGGTCGGGTTCGGAGGCTTCGTGGTGGCGGGGGAGCCACGGCGGGTCGCGGGCCCCCCCGACCCCGACCCCCTGAACCGGATCGACGTCATCCAAGGCGTGACGATCGCCGTGATCCCGGGATGGGAGGTCATCGACCGCTACCAGCAGCCGGTGGAGGGGGGCGAGGTGGACGCGGTGCGCCTGAGCAGCGGCACCGCCTCGATCGACGTTCTGGCCGGCACGTACGACGGGAGCGCCGAGGACCTGCACCTCCTCTACGTCGAGCAGGTGCTGCTCCCCTACGCGGATCAGCTCGAGATCTCGCATCAGCTCGAGACGTTCACCACCGACCAGGGGCATCAGGGGGTCCGCGGCTTCTACCTGGGGGTCTTCCCGGACGTACAGGCCCCGATCGAGGGTGAGGTGTCGGCCGTCCTGACGCCCGAGGGGCTGGGCCTGATCACGGACGGATGGACCGCCGAGGGTCAGCTCGGGCAGGCGATCGACGCCACCCGGGCGATGACGGGTTCGCTGGAGGTGGGATGATGGCGGACCAGCGGCTCCACCGCCCGCACTGGGGCTACCAGACCGGCCTCTTCCAATGGGGGAACCCGGCGTTCTGGCTGTTCGCCCTCCTCCTGCTCGGCGGCGCCCTGATCATCGTCGGGCAGCTCGCGGGCTTCCTCAGCTACTCGCCCTCGGGGTTCGCGCTTTCCTGGCTCCTCCTGCTGATGTACGCGGTCCCCGTATTCCTCCTCGTGTACACGCTCGATCTCTACGAGCGCGAGCCGATCTCTCTGGTGGTCGCGGCCCTCATCTGGGGGGCGGTCGGGGCCACGGCGCTCTCGATCTTCGGCAACACCGGATGGGGCCTGGTGATCGTCAACCTGTTCGGCGAGGAGTTCGCGAGGAACTGGGTGGCGGCCCTCACGGCTCCATGGATCGAGGAGGTCTTCAAGGCGCTGGGCATCGTGCTGATCTACCTGATCGCGCGCCGGGAGATCGACGACATCATGGACGGGTTCGTCTACGGCGCGATGGTGGGGCTCGGCTTCACGCTGGTCGAGGACGTCTTCTACTTCATGGGGGCCTTCGGCGGAGACGTGGCCGGCGTGCTGACCGGCTTCTACCTCCGGGTGATCGCGAGCGGCTTCTACGGCCACGTGCTGTACTCGGCGCTCGCCGGGATGGGGATCGCCTACTTCGTCACGCGGAAGGGGTTCGTCCCCGAGGCGAAGCGCTGGGGCGTCGCGGTGGGGCTCTTCCTGATCGCGGTCTTCGCCCACTTCCTGTGGAACTCGCCGCTCCTCAACTTCTTCCCCCAGCAGCCGTGGGAGGGCGTGGACTGGCTGGTTATCCTCTTCGCCACCGCGGTGAAGGGCCTGCCGCTGCTCATCTTCGTGGTCCTGATGGTGCGCCTCGCGCACCAGAGGGAGCATCTGTGGCTCCAGGCCGCCCTCGAGACCGAGGTGGGGAAGCCCGGGCTGACCCGGGAGGAGCTGGAGGCGCTCGACCACCCTGCCGACCGGAAGCGGGCGCGGCGGGAGGCCGCCGCGCGAGGCGGCCCCCAGGCGAGCAAGGCGATGAAGAAGCTCCAGCGCGAGCAGATCAACCTCGCCATGGTGGCGACGCGCAGCCACGACCCGAACCACCCCGACCTGCAGCGTCAGCACGAGTACTGCGCCCAGCTCCGCGAGTGGGTCCAGCGATTCGCGGGGGGCCCCACGCCGCCGCCTCCGGGGCCCGAGGGCGGCACCCCGCCCCCGCCGCCTCCGGGCGCGACGCCTCCGGGCTCGCCGCCGCCGCCCTCGGCCTGAGCCCTCAGGCCTCGAGCTCGGCCGGCCGGGCCTCGATCTCCACGACGTCTCCGTCGCGGAAGAACCGCACCCGGACCTCCGTGCCGATCAGGTCGGCGACCATCAGCCGCTGGAGGTCCCCGACGTCTGCCACGGCCGCCTCCCCTAGGTCCAGGATGAGGTCCTCGGGGCGGAGCCCCGCCTTCTCGGCCGGGCTGCCGGGGACGACGTCCACGACCTCGACACCGGTGGTGCGTCCCAGCCGCTCGGCCACGCGGGGCGGCAGCGGCCTGGACCCTCCGGTGATCCCGAGGTAGGCGCGGCGAAATCGGCCCTCGCGCATCAGCGCGGCGATGATCCTCCGGGTGGTGCCGTTGATCGGGACCGCGAGCCCGAGACCCACGCCGGCCACCGCCGTGTTCACGCCCACGACCTGGGCGTCGCCGCCCGCCAGCGCGCCTCCCGAGTTCCCGGGGTTGAGGGCGGCATCGGTCTGGATCACGTTCTCGACGAGGCGACCGGCCGCGGCGGTCCTCGTCGGGAGCGAGCGGCCGAGGGCGCTCACCACGCCCGCGGTGACGCTGCCCGAGAACCCCATCGGGTTGCCGACCGCCACGACGAGCTGGCCGACCCGCAGGTCGTCGGCGTCCCCGAGCGTCGCAGCCGGGAGGTCGTCGGCGCCCACACGGATCACGGCGAGGTCGGAGAGCGGATCGGTGCCCACGACCTCGAGATCGAAAGACCGCCCGTCCACGAAGACCGCGGTGCCGCCGTCGGCGCCGGCCACGACGTGGGCGGAGGTGAGGAGGTAGCCGTCCGGCGTGACCACCACCGCCGAGCCGGCGCCTTCCGCGCGCCTCCCGCCACGGACGCGCCGCTTCATGCGGAGGCTGGCCACCGACGGCGTGATCGCCTCGGCCACCGACGTGACCACTCGCGAGTACGCGTCGAGCGCGGCGGCCTCCCTCATCTCGAGGGTGTCGGTCACAGCGACGGGCCCTCCGCACGGACCCGCTCGACCTCGCTGAACGCCGAACGGAGGTCGTCGAGCCACTCGTCCTGGTGACGGGCGACGAGCCGAACGCACCACGCCAGGGCGTGGCTGCGACTGCGGGCCACGCCCGCGTCCACCAGTGTGTCGAGCACGGAGCGCTCCGGCATCCGGAGCCGCGTCATCACCGGAACGCTCAGGGTCGTGAACAGCCGGCGGGTCTCACCGCAGGCCGCGCCCCACGACACCTTCGCGCGGAACCGGCGCTCTGCGCCGAGGGCCACGCCGATCCGCTTGTCGCGCGTCTCCTCGCGGAACCGCACGATGCGGCCCAGCTCCGCCTCTCGCCTCGCGTCTTCGGAGGCGCCCTTCTCGGTCTCGGGCGGCTCCACCCGACCGACCACGAGGATCTCGTCGCGATCGACGGTGATCTCCGGATCCTCGGTGAACCACCCCTCGGGGATCCGGCCCCCGAACCAGGCGCGGATCTCCTCCTTCAACTCTCGGATGTCAGTCATGATGATTACAGGATTACACCATCACCGGGTAGCGTCAACGGAGGCTCGGGGAAGGGCGCGCGGCGCGTCGGGGGGGTGCCGTACAATCGCCTCCATGAGCCGCGAGCCGGACGGGTTCGGGACGGTCGACTACACGCTGGCGAAGCGGCTCCTCCTGCGCGACTTCGGGCGCGGGCTCCTCTCCCGGCTGGACATCTGCGACGCGCACCCCGAGCTGATGCGCGCCGCGAAGAACGTGGGCGAGGACATGGAGCGGCCCTGTCCGGTATGCGACGAGCAGGGCCTGGTGCGGCTCGCGTACGTCTTCTCCGACGAGCTGAAGGCCGACAACGGGCGAGTCTGGCCCTTCCGCGAGGCGCTACGCGTTGCCGCGCGGTTCCTCGACGGCACGTGCTACGTCGTCGAGGTCTGCACCGAGTGCTCCTGGAACCACCTCTCGGAGGCCTTCGTCGCTCGCAGCGTCGGATAGCGCCGAGGCCTGATGGCGGCCCTCGGGGTTCCCCTCGTCCTCCTGCTCGGCGTGTGCGCGGATCTCGTGGCGGGGCTCGTGCGATCGGACCGCCCTCTCCGACCGGTCACCGCGTTCTGGAGCGAGCTGACGCGGGCCCTCTCGAGGGCCGAGCCGGCCAGCGTCCTGGAGGCGGCGGGGGGCGGTGCGGCCCTGCTGGGCGCGGGGCTGGTAGCGGGCGCCGCGATGGGCGCCCTTCCCGGCGATGCCGTGCTGCTCGTCCTGGCCCTGGCCCTCGCCGTCGCCGGTGCGCATCTCGCCTCGATCGAGCCGCAGACGAGGCCCGCGGCCGCCCGCGCCCGGGCCCGGGTGCTCGAGAGCGCGCTGGTCTTCGCGGGGGCGGCCGCGGGCATCCTCGCGATCTTCCTGCGGTGGCACGCGACCGATCTGGGATCGGTCTGGGGAGCGGGCGAGGTGCTGGGGGTCCCCGTCGGCGTTGGACCGGCCACGGCGGCGGTAGGGCAGGTCGTGGCGCTGCTGGCGGTGGCGGCCGCGGCGGGGCTGCTGGTGCCGCTGGAGACCGAGCCTCCCCGGGGGCGTTACCGGCGCCCCGCCGCGGCCGCCCTCCTCGTGCGGATCTCCCGGTGGGCCGTCGCGGGTGCCGCCGCGGTCCTGGTCCCTGCCTTCTCGGTGGGGTTCGATCTCACCGCCGGCGGTGACGCTCCGTCCTTCCTCCTCTGGGGGGGCGTGGGGTTGGCGGGGGCGGGGGTGGTGGGCGTCGCGTGGGGCGCCCTGGACCGTCTCGGCCCCGAGCTCCGGCTCCGCGTGGCAGTCCCGGGGATGCTCGCGCTCTCGGCCGCGGGCGCCGTGCTCGTGTCGGTGGCGTGATGGAGGGACGGGATCTCCTCGTCCCCGCGGCGGTGCTCGGCCCCGGGGCGGCCGTGGTCGTCTGGGCGGCGGCGGCGTGGTGGCCGTGGCCCCGCCGGGTGGCCGCGGGGCTCGTCTGGGTCGCGTCGCAGGTCGCCCTCTGGGGGGTCTTCTGGGAGGCGTTCCGCGGCGAGCCCGCCGCGTGGATGGGCCTGAGCCCTGACCTCCTCGGGGCGACCCTGGCGGCGGTCGCGGGAGGCGCGGTGACACTCGTGCTGCCTCGGGTGGAGGTCCTCCCCCCGCGGGCCGCCGCGGCGGCTGTCGCCGCCGCAGGGGTGAGCCTCGCGGCCGTCGTCGGGGCGGCGTACTCGTCGAGCGTCGTGACCCTCGCCATGTTCGTCCCGGTGCCGACGCTCGCCGTGGGCCTCGCTGGGGTCGTGGGGGGTCGCCCGAGAGCCATGCCCGGTCTCGTGGGTCTGGCTGTGGCCGACGGGGTCGTCCTGGCGGGACTGGGGCTCCTGCTGGATCGGTCGGGCACCACGGTGCTGGTCTCCGCGGGGTCCGCGGACCTCGGCGTGATGCTGGTCCTGCTGGGGGCGGCGCTGAAGCTGGGGGCTGTGCCGCACCTCGCGACGTGGAGGGTGGCGGCGAGCGATGGACCGGCGGGCCCGCTCTCGGTCGTGGTGCGGTCCCAGGGCGCCGTGCTGGCGGCCGTCGCGGCGTTCACGTTCGCCGAGGCCTCGTCGTCGACCCCGCTCGCCGCGGCGGCGGCGGGGATGACCCTGCTCGCCGGGCTGGCCGCCCTGGCCGCCGCCACCCCGGGCGGTGCGCTCTCCGGCGTGGTCGGCGCGGGCGCCGCCGCGCTCTTCGTGCCCCTGGGCTTGGGCGGGGGCGTCGGTGCCCGCGCCGCCCTCCTCCTGCTCCCGACCGTGGTGCTGGCGGCCGGGGTGGTGGCCGCGGCCGGGTGGCGGGGGGCCGACGACCCGCACGACCCGCGGGCCGGGTGGCGGTGGGCGGGGGCCCTGGCGCTCGGCGCGGGGGCGGCGTCGCTGGTCGGGCTGCCGCCGGGCGGGGGGTTCCCCGGGACGTGGCTGTCGCTCTCGCTGGGGACGACCCGCGGCGTCGTGGAGCCCTGGTATCTCCTGCTCGTCGTGTCGGTCGCCGCCGGCCTCGCGCTCGCCGCGCTCGCCGCGGTGGGGTCGCTGCGCGTGGCGAGGACCCGTCCCGCATCGGCGGTGCTCACGTCGGTCGGCGCGCTGGCGCTGCTCTACGCGGGCGCCCAGCCGCTCCGGCTGGGGGTCGGGTGGCTCCTGCGGGTGGAGCGGGAGCTGGGCCTGCCCGAGGTGCTGCCGTCGGCTGGAGCTCCGGCCCTGCCGCCGATGGGTGGGGTGGACCTGGCCTGGGCGGCTCTCCCGGCCGTGGTGATCGCGGCGGCGGTGGTCGTGCTCGGTCGCGGGGTCCGCGACCTCGCG
>DATKBL010000042.1:0-4933 GCA_035513995.1 Actinomycetota bacterium | reverse complement strand
GATGGTCGGCGTGGACGACGACATGGTTCGCCGCTACGTCAACCAGGGGTTCTCCGGAGGCGAGAAGAAGCGCATGGAGACGCTCCAGCTCGCGGTGCTCGACCCGAAGATCGCGATCCTCGACGAGACCGACTCGGGCCTGGACATCGACGCGCTGAAGGCGGTGGCCGAGGGCATCAACGAGCTCTCCGGACCGGGGCTGGGGATCCTGCTGATCACCCACTACCAGCGGATCCTCGACTACGTGAAGCCGGGGTTCGTCCACGTGCTGATGGCGGGGCGGATCGTCAAGGAGGGCGGCCCCGAGCTCGCCCACGAGCTCGAGGAGAAGGGCTACGAGGGCTTGCGGCAGGAGCTGGGGATCGAGACAGCCGGCGACGAGGCCGAGGACCAGCCGGCCAGGGCGTAGACTGGGCTCGCCGGCGGAAGGAGGACCGACCGTGGATGCCGAGATCGTCCGCAAGGACTTCCCCCTCCTCGAGCGCACCACCTCGAAGGGGAAGCCGATCACCTACCTCGACTCCGCCGCCACCTCGCAGAAGCCGCGGCAGGTGCTTGACGCCGTCCGGGAGTTCGACGAGCACTACAACTCGAACGTACACCGAGGCGTCTACGAGCTGGCCGAGCAGGCCACCGATCGCTACGAGGGCGCGCGGTCCAAGATCGCCTCGTTCATCGGGGCGCCGGGCCCCGAGACGATCGTCTTCAACCGCGGCACCACCGAGTCGGTGAACCTGGTCGCCTACGCCTGGGGGCGGAAGTTCCTGGAGGAGGGCGACGAGATCCTGATCTCCGAGCTTGAGCACCACTCGAACATCGTGCCCTGGCAGCTGGCGGCCCGCGCCACCGGCGCGGCCCTGAAGTACATCCCCGTCACCGACGAGGGCAGGGTCGAGATCGAGGCGGTCGAGGCCGCCATCAGCGATCGCACGAAGCTCGTCGCCATCACCGGGCAGTCGAACGTGCTCGGGGTGATGCCACCGCTCGAGAAGATCGGACGGCTGGCCCACGCCGCCGGGGCCCGCTTCCTCGTGGACGGCGCCCAGCTCGTGCCGCACGCGCCGGTGGACGTGCAGGCGATCGGGTGCGACTTCCTCACCATCTCGGGCCACAAGATGCTCGGCCCGACCGCCAGCGGCGGCCTCTACGCCACCACCGAGGTGATGGAGGAGATGGACGTCTTCCTCGGGGGCGGCGAGATGATCGAGGAGGTCCTCAAGGACGAGGCCACCTACAAGTCGCCTCCCTACAAGTTCGAGGCCGGCACGATGAACATCTCCCAGGAAGTGGGGCTGGGGGCCGCGGTCGACTACCTCGAGGGTCTGGGGATGGAGGCCGTGCACGCGCACGAGGTCGAGCTGACCTCCTACGCGCTGGAGCGGCTCGAGGAGCTGGGTGGGATCCGCGTCTTCGGGCCGACGGACGCGACCGAGCGAGGCGGGGCGATCTCGTTCTGGGTCGAGGGCTCGCACCCGCACGACGTGGCCACGATCCTCGACGAGGAGGGCGTCTGCATCCGGGCCGGTCACCACTGCGCGCAGGTGCTGATGCGTCGCCTGGAGGTACCGGCCACCGCGCGGGCGAGCTTCAACGTCTACACGACCCGCGAGGACGTCGACCGGCTCGTGGAGGGTCTGGAGAAGGTCAAGGCGGTGTTCGGATGATCGACGAGCTCTACAAGGAGGTCATCCTCGACCACTACAAGTCCCCGCGGAACAAGCGGGGGATCGAGGCGGCGACCTGCTCCTCGCACGGGAACAACCCGCTCTGCGGCGACGAGGTGACCGTCTACGCCAACGTCGAGGACGGACAGGTTGCCGAGGCCGCGTTCGAAGGGCAGGGCTGCTCGATCTCGCAGGCGTCGGCCTCGATGATGACCGAGGCCGTGGCCGGGAGGTCGCTCGACGAGGTCCACTCCCTGACCAAGGAGTTCCGCGCCATGATGGCGGGGGAGGCCGAGCCCTCCGAGGACGAGCTCGGCGACCTCGCCGCCCTCAGGGGCGTGGTCCGCTACCCGGCCCGCATCAAGTGCGCGGTCCTGGCCTGGGACACCCTCGAGCAGGCGCTCGAGGGGGGCGAGGCGCGCGGGGCCGCCGCCCACTGAGCGAGGCCATGGCCACCCTCCGGCGTGCGGAGTCGGACGATGCGCACGCCGTCGCTCCTCTCATCCTCCAGGCCGCCCCGCACCTGCGAGTGCTCCTCGGCGGCGACCACGAGGCCTGGCACGCGGCCGAGCACGCCTTCCACACCGAGCGGACGATGTACGGATGGAGGTGGGCGATGGTCGCGGAGGAAGGGGGCGACCTCGCCGGGTTCGTGATCGCGTTCCCCGGGAAGCGGTGGGGATCGCTCAAGCTGGGGACCAGCGTGGTCCTCGCGCGCGCGGCGGGGGTGAAGCACGCCAGGGATCTGGTGAGGCGGGGCAGGGTCCTGGATCGGCTGCACCCGCCCGTCCCGGAGTGGATCCTCTACGTGAGCGCGCTGGCGGTCCATCCCGACCATCGGCGGGGAGGACTCGCCACGACGCTGATGGATCGGGTGATCGCGGGGGCCGAGCATCTGGGGCTGGCGGTGGCCGTGGACGTGGACCTCGATGCCGACGAGGCCTGGGCGCTCTACGACTCGCTGGGGTTCGTGCAGGCGGAGTCACGGGAGGCGAACGACGCCGAGCGCGAGCTCCTCCAGACGGTGGGGTTCGCGCGCCTGGTCCGCCACGGCGGCCGCGGCTGAGGGCTACGGGTAGGCGCGGAGGCTCCGCAGGATCGTCTCCCCGGCCCGGACGTCCCCCCCGACGTTAACGAGGCCCTCGTACATGGCCACGTCGGGGTCCACGCGGCCGCTGGCGACGAGAGCGAACCAGAGGCCCCGACCGCGGATGATCACGTCGGCCGGCGCGTCGTCCGAGGGGGGCGGCCCGGGCTCGGTGGGCTGGGTCCACGCGCCGCCGCCGACCGTGTCGAGCTCCACGCGCACCACCCCAGCGCCCAGGTCCTCGCCGGCGAGCGAGAGCGCGTATGGGATCAGCCGCACGGCGAAGTCGTTGACCACGAAGGTGGGGTCGTGCTCGGAGCGGAGCTCCAGTCCTCCTCCTTCGAGGATGTCCTGTCCGTGCAGCCACCACTGGGACACGCGGTACTGGAGGAAGTACCCGGCCCGCAGCTCGCCGCCGAACCAGGGGAGCATGCGCTTCTGCCAGTCGTCCGCCGACGTCGCGGTGGCCCGGTCGAGCAGGAGGTCCGCCGCTCGACCCCACTCGCGGGCGGTCTGGACGGGCGACTGCTCGCCGCGACGGGCGACCGCCCAGAGAGTGAAGCCCTCGGCGGTGGCGTCCTCGTCGCCCACGGTCTTGCGGTGCTCGTCGATCTCGGCGGTGGTCTCGCCCCCCCAGACCTCGGCCGCGGCGATCTCGGTCGCCGCGAGGTGATAGAGGACCTCGATGATGGGGCGGCCGTGCCACGGGCTGGGGTTCTCCCAGGCGTCCGGGTGGGTGTACTGGATCGTCCTGCCCAGGGCCTCGCGCTCGCGGCGCGCCACGCCGAGCAGCCAACGTCGGTCGAGGACCATCTCGCGCGGAATCATACAGGCGGAGTCGGGCGTACCGAAATCCCGGGTAGGCTCGACGCATGCGCGTCCTGATGGCGCCGGACAAGTTCAAGGGAACGCTGAGCGCGCCCGCCGTGGCCTCGGCCCTGGCCGCGGGCTGGCGCCGCTCGCGCCCGGTCGACGAGATCGTCGAGCTCCCGGTCGCCGACGGCGGGGACGGAACCCTGTCCACGCTGGTGGCCGCGCTCGGCGGCGAGGTGCGCGGGGCGAAGGTCACGGGGCCGCTCGGCGACCCCGTGGAGGCCGAGTACGGGCTGGTGGAGACCTCCGAGGGGACGGAGGCGATCGTCGAGATGGCCCGCGCCTCCGGGCTCGACCTCGTCCAGGAGTCCAGGCGCGACCCCCTGCGCGCGACGACGCGCGGCACCGGCGAGCTGATCCTGGAGGCGGTGGGAGCCGGGGCGACGAAGGTGCTCGTGTGCATCGGGGGCAGCGCCACGAACGACGCGGGGGCGGGGATGGCGCAGGCCCTCGGGGTCCGCCTGCTGGACGAGGCCGGCGCGGAGCTCCCCCCCGGCGCCGCCGGGCTCGACCGCCTGGCCGCAATCGACCTGGGGGGCCTCGACCCGCGCGTGGCGAAGGCCTCGGTGGTGGTGGCCTGCGACGTGGACAACCCGCTGACCGGGCCCCGCGGCGCGAGCGCCGTCTACGGCCCCCAGAAGGGGGCGTCCCCCGAGGACGTGGCGTTCCTGGATCGATGCCTCGGCAGGTTCTCCTCGGTCGCCGGACGGGACCTCGGCCTGGATCTCCGAGGCGTCGAGGGCGCGGGGGCCGCAGGCGGGATGGGGGCGGGGCTGATCGCGTTCCTGGGAGCTCGCCTCCGCCCGGGCTTCGACCTCGTGGCCGAGGCCCTCGACCTGCCGAAACGAGTCGAGGAGGCGGAGATCGTGGTCACGGGGGAGGGCCGCTTCGACCACCAGTCGCTGCACGGCAAGGCTCCGGCGGGCGTGCTCCGCCTCGCGCGCGAGACGGGGACGCGCGCGTTCGTGGTCGCGGGACAGGTCGAGAGGGGGGTCGAGGTCCCGGCGGAGAGGGTGGTGGATCTCTCGGCTCGGGTGGGGCTCGAGGCGGCGATGGACCGCCCTGGGACGGCCGTCGAGGACGCGGCCGCGGACCTGGCCGAGGAGGTCGCATGAAGGAGCGAGCGGTCGACCGGTTCCGGGCCGAGGCCGAGGCCAGGCGGCTGGGGGAGCTCGACGTCCGGGAGTTCCCCGAGGGCACGAAGACCGCTGCCGACGCGGCGCGGGCGATCGGGTGCGAGGTCGGCCAGATCGTGAAGAGCGTCGTGCTGATGGCCGACGGACGGCCGATCGTCGCGCTGACCTCCGGG
>DATKBL010000041.1:0-2450 GCA_035513995.1 Actinomycetota bacterium | reverse complement strand
GGGCTGGGAGTCGTTGATCCACACGACCCCGGCGCGCAGGGCACGGGCGGTGCGAAGCGCCTTCGTGATGTCGCGCGTCCACACCGCGGCCGCCAACCCATAGGTCGTGTCGTTCGAGAGCCGCACGACCTCGTCGGGGTCATCGAACGGCAGGACGGCCGCGACCGGGCCGAAGATCTCCTCGCGCGCGATCCGCATGTCGTTCGTGACGTCGTAGAAGACGGTCGGGGGCACGAAGTACCCGGCCTCGAAGCCGGGGGAGGCCTCGGTGGCGAGCTTCGCCCCCTCGGCCTTCCCAGCCTCGATGTAGGACAGGACCCGGTCCCGCTGCTCGCGGCTGACGAGCGGGCCCATCGTGGTCCCCTCGTCGAGGCCGTGGCCCAGGCGCACGGCTCCGGCCCGCTCGCGCATCGAGTCCAGCGCGTCGTCGTAGATCGGGCGCTCCACGAAGATCCTGCTCCCCGCGGAGCAGATCTCGCCCTGGTTCCCGAAGATCCCGGCGGCCGTCCCCTCGAGGGCCTCCTCGAACGAGGCGTCGGCGAAGATGATGTTCGGCGACTTGCCGCCGAGCTCGAGCGTGACCCGCTTCAGCGTGTCGGCGCCCGTGCGCATGATCTCCTTGCCCACCTCGACCGAGCCCGTGAACCCCACCTTGTCGACGTCGGGATGCTCCACGAGCGGCGCCCCCGCCGTGGGCCCGAAGCCCGCGATCACGTTGGCCACGCCCGGAGGCACGCCGGCCTCCTCCAGGATCGCCGGGAGCTCGAGCGCGGTGAGCGGCGTCTGCTCGGCCGGCTTCAGGACGAACGTGCAGCCGGCGGCCAGCGCGGGCGCCACCTTCTGGACAGCCATGAGGAGCGGATAGTTCCAGGGCGTGATGAGCGCCGCCACGCCGACGGGCTCCTTCACGACGAGGCTGAGGGCGTCGGGGCCGACCGGCGGGATCTCGCCCATCACCTTGGTGGCCCATCCGCCGTAGTACTCGAACATGAAGGCGGCCTCGTCGATGTCCTCGCGGGCCTCGGCGAGGGGCTTGCCGCTGTCGCGGGTCTCGAGCTCGGCGAGCCGCTCGGACTCGCGCCGGACGATCTCGGCGGCGCGCAGGAGCACCCGCTCGCGCTCGCGCTCCGAGGCCCGCGGCCACGGGCCCCCGTCGAAGGCCCGGCGGGCGGCGGCGACCGCGGCCTCCGCGTCGGCCCGCTGGGAGTCGGGGGCGGTGGCGATCACCTCCTCGGTTGCGGGGTCCACGACGTCGAACCGGGCCCCGTCCCGCGCGTCCATCCACTCGCCGTCGATGTAGTTGCGGAGCTCGTCGGCCATCACGCCCCCTCCCGGAGGCCCATCGCCCGCGCGGGCAGCGGCGGCACGGGGCCGGCGGCCTCTCCCGCGAGGTAGCCCTGGGCCACGAGCGCGGCGAGCTGGTAGACGCCGCCTTCCATCTCCGAGAACGGGGCCTGGCGGTAGCCGCGGCCGGCCACCCCGCGCTGGACGGCCTCGCAGGCCCCCCAGTCCTGCCGGTTCGTGATGTCCCAGAACTCCGAGGCGTAGCCGGGGTCGAACCCGTCGCGCTCCAGCGACTCCGGGGCGAACAGCCACCGGCACTCGACGCGGGTGCGGTCGGGCGTCAGCGGGTCCAGGAGGTGGGTCATCACGTAGTCGGGGTGCGCGCTGATCAAGAGGTTGGGGAAGAGCTGCACGTACAGCACCTCCCTCCGCAGCTTCTCGTCGAGGAGGCGGAAGGGGGCGCCCCGGCTCTCTCCGGTCAGCGACATCGTCTCGGCGTGGTCGAGCAGCTCCATCGAGCCCCCCAGGAAGAGACCCGTGGGCTCGACCTGCACCCCGCTGTCGGGAGGGCTGACCTTGCACAGCTCGGGGTGGATCTCGGTGCAGTGGTAGCACTCGTGGTAGTTCTCCGAGACGATCTTCCAGTTCGCGGCGATCTCGTAGTCGTGACCCTCCACCGACTCGAGGCGCCCCGGCTCGTAGGGCTCGAGCAGCTCGGCGAGGTTGCCCAGGTGCTCGGCGAGCGGGGGCGCGTCGCCCGAGGCGTTCACGAACGCCCAGCCCCCCCACTCCTCGACGCGGGCGACGCGCAGCGCGTTGTCGGGGTCGCTCCGCTCGAAGCTCGGGTGGTCGGCGAACCAGGGCGCGCCGCGGAGCACCCCGTCGAGGCCGTAGGTCCAGGAGTGGTACGGGCACTGGATCACGCGGCGGTTGATCGCCTCACCCCCGCAGGGCATGAGCTCGTGGCCGCGATGGCGACAGGTGTTGAGGAACCCGCGCAGGCTGCCGTCGCCGTCGCGCACCAGGAGGACCCCCTCGGTGCCGACGGCGACGGCGCGCTGGTCCCCGGGCTCGCGAAGGTCGTCGGCGCGCCCCACGCAGACCCAGGAGCGCGCGAAGAAGGCCTCCAGCTCCCACGCCAGGACGCCGGGCGAGCGGTACGCCTC
>DATKBL010000040.1:0-9177 GCA_035513995.1 Actinomycetota bacterium | reverse complement strand
GGTCGACTGACACGGGACCGCGCCCACCCTCACGGGAGCGCCACGAAGTCACCCAAGAAGTCGCGCGCCGACGATGTGTCGGTCCGGTAGGTCACGTTCGTCGCCCGGCACATCGAGTCGCCGGTGACGGTGATCCCCGCGATCACGTCCGTCTCTCCCGCGCCGGCCCCGAAGAAGTTCGGGCCGCCGGAGTCACCGAAGCACGTGCCGCCGTCGCCCGTCGACTTGTTCTGCGACAGGTGCAGCCAGGCGTTCTCGATCGACCGGAACTCCGACACCGCCTGCCACCTCGCTCCGTCGAACGGGAAGGAGGGCGGCCCGCCGCCGAGCACCGCTTCGTGCACCCCGTAGCCCACCGCGGTGAACTTCTGCCGCTTCAGGCCGTTCTTCTTCGCCGCCTCACCGAACCGGTTCAGCATCGGGAGCGACGCCGGCGCGATGCCGACCACCGGCTCGTCGAGGACCACGACCGCGATGTCGTGGGGGTCCGACATGCCGCCCGGACCCGAGAACGAGAAGTCCGGGTGCGTATGCAGCGTGCCCTGGTGCAAGGTCGCCAGCGGGCTCGTCACCGGCTCCACGAGCTCGCTGTCGAACGACACGAAGGCCGTGGTCTGTCCGATCGACTCGAGGAACGCCGTGCAGTGCGAGGCCGTCAGGAACACGTCCGGCGCGATCAGCGTCCCCGAGCAGATGATGAACTTGTCGCCACCGAAGTCGCCGATCAGCGCGCCGACGTTCGGGTGGTCGTCCCCGTCGAGCACGCCGTTCACGATGGCACCGCTGGGGGACGCCACCGCGAGGACGAGGGAGACGGAGAGCATCGGGATGAGCTTCCGCATGGGCACACCTCCTGTGTGGGGCGGCGCGAGCATACCGCGGACCCCGAGATTCAGCCCAGGTACGAGGCGCGGCGCATCAGCGAGGGGTCGACCAGCACGTTGAGGCACGCGGCCACACCGCTGTCGAAGGCCCGCTGCAGCGCCGGCCGGATCTCCCTCGGATCGGTGACTCGCTCCCCGTAGCCCCCCAGGCCCTCCACCATCCGCTCGTACCCCACCTCGGTGGAGAGGTCCGCCGCCGGCGCGTTCCCCTCGCCGTAGAGCGCCTCCTGCGCCACCTTGATCTGCCCCCACGCGCCGTCGTTGCCGATGATCCCCACGAAGGGGATCTCCTGGCGGATCGCGCTCTCGTACTCCATCGCGTTGAGCCCGAACGAGCCGTCGCCGTAGATCACGGCCACCTGCGTGTCGGGGCGCGCCAGCTTCGCGGCGATCGCGAACGAGGGGCCGACGCCGAGACACCCGAACGGCCCCGGGTCGAGCCAGTGCCCGGGGCGGCGCGCCTGCACGATCGAGGAGCTGATCCCGACGATGTCCCCGCCGTCACCGACGATCGTCGCGTCCTCGTCGAGGAAGTCGCGGATCTCGCGCGCGAACCGCTGCGGATGGATCGGCGCGGCGTCTGACGCCATCCCCGCCTGGGCCTCCCGGTGCTTCTCGGCCTCGACCCCGCGGACCTCCTCGGTCCAGTCGGGCTCCTCGGCCGACCCCACACCCTCGGCCAGCAGCTGCTCCATCACGCGGCCGGGGTCGCCGACGATGCCCAGGTCCACCGGGCGGTTGCGTCCGATGTGCCGCCCGTCCACGTCCACCTGGATCACGCGGACGTCTTCGGCCAGGCCCTTCCGCCCGAACCCCAGCCGGAAGTCCCAATCCACGCCCAGGGCCAGCACGAGGTCGGCCTTGCCCAGCGCGTGCTTCCGCGCCGCCGAGAAGAACGAGGGATGGCTCGGCGAGAGCGAGCCGCGCCCAAGCGAGTTGAGGAGCACGGGGATCTTCAGCGCGTCGGCCAACGCGGCCAGGGCCTCGTGGGCCTCGGACCAGCGCACCCCCGATCCCGCGAAGATCAGCGGGCGCTCCGCGTCGGCCAGCATCTTCGCCGCCCTCCGCACCAGATCGGGATCGCCCTGGGGCCTGCCCTCCGCACGGAACCCCCGCGGGAGCTCCACGTCGCCCGGCCAGTCCCCGAGCTGCACGTCGACCGGGATGTCGAGGAAGACCGGCCCCTGCCGCCCGGCCGTCGCGTGTCGCAGGGCCTCGGCTGCGTAGTCAGCGATCCTTCGCGTCTGCCAGCACGTGTCGGCCCACTTGGTGATGGACCGCATCAGCGCGAGGTGGTCCATCTCCTGGAGCGAGCCCATCCGCTGCTCCGCGAGCGGGGCCCGCCCTCCCAACAGCAGCATCGGGGAGTCCGCGTAGTAGGCGTTGGCCACCCCCGTGACCGCGTCGGTCACCCCCGGGCCGGCGGTGACCGCCGCCACGCCCGGCCGGCCGGTGACCCGCGCCCAGCCGTCGGCCGCGTGCGCGGCCGCCTGCTCGTGGCGGAAGTCGACGATGCGGATCCTCTCGGCCGCGCACCCGTCGTAGATGGGGGCGATGTGCCCTCCCGACAGCGTGAAGAGGTGCTCGACCCCCTCCTGCCGCAGGAGCGCCGCGAGCAGGTTGCCGCCGTGCCGAGGCCCGTCCATCGCCCCGCATCGTAGCCGCACGGCGTTCGGACGACGCAAGCTCGGTGTGGTGCAATAGGCGCCATGTTCGGCAGACGGAGGCCCGAGTCGGCCTCGGAGACGTCACAGCGCACGCCCTCCGGCTACCACCAGGAGGACTGGGAGTCCTACGACCACGTGGCCGAGGCGTACGAGCGGGTGACCGCCGAGCGGACGACCGAGGCCGGGCGGGACCTCGTGGAGCTCGCGGGCGTGGGCCCCGGCCACCGGGTCCTCGACGTGGGGACCGGGACCGGCGTGGCCGCGATCGCCGCCGTGGAGACGGTCGGCGCCGAGGGCCTCGTGGTCGGCCTCGACCCCTCATCGAGGATGCTGGCGCTCGCGCGACCCAAGCACCCCGAGGTCCGCTACGTGCAGGGCGAGGCCCTCGACCTCCCCTTCCGCACCGTCTCCTTCGATCGCGTGATCGGCAACTTCGTCGTCTCCCACTTCAATCGATGGGAGACCGCGCTCTTCGACATGTCCCGCGCGCTCCGCTCGGGCGGCGTGATGGCGCTCTCGAACTGGGCGGTGACGGACGACGCGTTCTCGAAGGCCTGGCGCTCGGTGGCCGAGGAGCTGATCGGCCCCGAGCTCTTCCGCGACGCCGCCCGCCGCGCCGCTCCCTGGCAGGACCGCTTCTCGGACCCGACGCTCTTCGAGGAGTCGCTGAAGCAGGCGGGGCTGCGGGGGATCCGCGTCGAGCGGCGCTCCTACCGGTTCGCGATGACCCTCGAGTCCTACCTCGAGGGCATGGAGACGCGCGTGCTGGCTCGGTCGCTCCACCGCATCATGGGCGACGCGATCTGGGAGCGGTTCCGCGAGCGCGTGCGGGCGGTTTTCGAGGATCGGTTCGCCGAGCGGATCGGCGACACGCGCGACGTCTGGTTCGGCGTCGCCACGAAGGAGTAGCCGGGCCAGCTCAGCGGCCGGCCTGGTCCACCACGAACCGCACCAGGGTGCGCACGGGGGTGCCGGTCGCGCCCTTGGGGCCGTAGTCCCCGCCGTTCTGCGCGAACGCCACGCCCGCGATGTCCAGGTGGGCCCATGGGATGTCGCCCACGAACTCCGAGAGGTACAGCGCCGCGTTGATCGCCCCGCCGTAGCGGCTCCCGATGTTCTTCACGTCGGCCACCGTCGAGGAGATCTGCTCGCGGTACCCGTCCCACAGGGGGAGCTGCCAGCCGGGCTCGCCCGCGTCCTTCCCCGCGGCGATGAGCTTCCGCGCGAGGTCATCGTCGTTGGCCATCACGCCCCAGAGCTGCTCGCCGAGGGCGATCATGCAGGCGCCGGTCAGGGTGGCGGTGTCCACGATCAGGCGGGGCTTCTTCTCGGCCAGGTACGCGAGGGCGTCGGCCAGGATCAGCCGCCCCTCGGCGTCGGTGTTCAGGACCTCGGTGGTCTTGCCTCCCCGGTGGCGGAGGACGTCGCCGGGGCGGATCGCCGCCCCGCCCGGCATGTTCTCGGCGCTCGGAACCACGGCCACAACGTTCACCTTCGGCTTCAGCGTGGCGATCGCGCGCATCGTGGCCAGGACGGCGGCGGCCCCGGCCATGTCGGCCTTCATCCACTCCATCTGCTTGGCGTCCTTGAGCGAGAGGCCGCCCGAGTCGAAGGTGATGCCCTTCCCGGCGAGCGCGATCGGCTTCCCCGAGCCCCCGGAGTAGGTGAGCTCGATCAGCCGCGGGTCGTTGGCGCTGCCGGCGCCCACGCCGAGGATCCCGCCGAAGCCGCCCTCCTCGAGGCGGCGCTTCGTCCAGACCTTCACCTCGAGACCGACCTCGCGGGCCATCTTCCGGGCCTCGCTCGCGAGGAAGTCGGGCGTGGCGTCGATCGCCGGGGTGTTGACGAGGTCGCGGGCCCACCCGGCGGCCTCGGCCACGACCTCGCCTCGCTTGGCGGCCCGCTTCGCCCGGCGCTCGTCCCACCGGCTCGAGCCGAGCAGGGTGAGCCGCCTGAGCTTCCGCTCGCCATCGTCCTTCTTGTACCGGAGGAACCGGTAGCCGCCGAGGACGAGGCCCTCGGCGACGGCCTGGACCGCGTCCTCCCATGGGCCGCGCGCGGCCTGGGGCAGGGTCGTGGCGACGTTCCCGTAGCCCTGGAACCGCGAGGCGAGCTTCCCGATCGTGCGCCGGAGGCGGTCGGCGTCTACCTGATCGCGCTTCCCGAGCCCCACGAACAGCAGCGTGCCGGCGGGCAGGCGCCCGAAGGTGGGGACGGAGAACGCCTCGCCCCGCTTCCCCTTGACGCCGTTGCGCCGAAGGAGCGCGAGGAGGTCCTCGGCCATCGCCTTGCCCGCCTCCTTCAGTCCGGGGCCGGCCTCGGGGCCCTCGAAGACGGGCAGGACGAGCAGGTCGGCGTCGTGCTTCGCGGGCGCGGCGGCGGCGTAGTCGATCCTCGGCAAGGGAACCTCCTGAACGGGGGTGCAGTCGCGCAGTCTAGACGCTTTGCCGGGCGTCGTCCGGGCTCGTAGGCTGGACCGCCATGGAGCAGTCGAACCTCACCGACCACGTCCGGTTCGAGGACGGGGAAGCGGCGCGCAGCCCGATCTTCGAGTCCGAGCGCCTCTTCAGCCAGCTGTTGTGCCTGTCTCGCAACCAGTCGTTCGGGCCGGTGGGGGACCCGGAGGCCGACGCGATGCTCACGGTGCTGGCCGGCGAGGCCGCGTTCCAGGTCGGGAAGCGCCGGACGCGTCTGAAGCAGTGGGGCTCGGTGCTGGTGGCGGCGGGCGACGACGTCACGGTGAAGAACGCCTCGGCCGAGCCGCTCGTCGTGCTGATGGTGACCGCTCCCCCTCCGACCGGCTGAGGAGAGCCGCGACGGTCGCCACCGCGGCGGAGGTGGCCGCGGCCGCCACGAAGGCGCCGAGGCGGAGGTCGATCCGATCCGGCGGCAGGGAGAGGAGGCGGAGCCCCTCGGAGACGCTGCCGGCGGCCACCCATCCCACGGCGACGACCCCGGCGATGCCCGCGGCCGCGCCGGCCAGGACCCCCGCGGCGGTCGCCCTCCGCCAGAGCCCGAGGAAGACGGGGGCGGCGATCGCCGCGGCCAGGAGGTCGGCGATCAGGAACAGGCGCAGCACGCTGAACCCCTGCACGGCGATCGCCGCCCCCGGCACCGTCAGCGCCACCGTCAGCCACCTCGCCGCCCCCAGCGAGACGCGCCTCGCGCCGACGTCGGCGGCCACGAGCGAGACCAGGCCGTTCTGCAGAGTGTCCGTCGTCGATGCCACGAGCGCGACGGCCAGCCCGACCACGACCCACAGCACCGGCCCCGGGAGCTCGCGGAGCAGCGCGAAGAACGCGAGCGACGGTGGGTCGGCGCGCCCCGCCCCCGCCGCCATCGCCCCGGCCAGCCCGGTCAGCAGCACCACGGGCAGGATGATCGCCGCGCCCCCCAGCGCCCCCCGCGTCAGCGCCCGTCGGTCACGGGCCGCCCACACCCTCTGCCAAAACCCCTGGTGGAAGAGGTTCGCGGCGACGATCGCGAGGAACAGGACGACGAAGGTCTCCGCCCCGAGCCTGGTCACCTCCCCGGCCCCGCCGTCCCGGAGCTGCTCGATCGGCGAGCCCGACTCCACCACGACGGCGGCTGCCGCGATCGCCAGGAACGCGAGGACGAGCCACCCCTGCCAGCGGTCGGTGGCCACCGAGGCGGGCAGCCCTCCGTAGGCCGTGTACGCGGCCGTGGCCAGCGCCACCGCCACGACGGGCACGAGCGGGTCGGTCCCCGCGAGCAGCGCGAGCACGCCCCCGATCGCGGTGAGCTCGGCGGTCAGGAAGATGAACATGTACGAGACCGAGACGACCCCGACCACCACCCCTGCGGCCGGGCCGAACCGCTCGCCCACCCATCCGAGGATCGTGGACCCCTCGGGCATCCGTTCCAGCACCCGGGGCCCGAGCCAGGCGAAGACCGCTATCGCCGTCGCCTGCCCCACCGCGTAGCCGAGGATCCCCAGCAGGCCGCCGAAGGTCCCCACCTCGGGTGGCGCGAAGAGGATCCAGGTGCCGAGCGCCGAGGCGAAGAAGCTGAGCGCGAGCGCCCCGGACCCCTGGGTCCTCCGGGCCGTCAGGTAGCGGTCCCGATCGGCGGCCCCGAGCCGTCTCGCCCCCGCGACGCCGATCGCGGCGAACAGCGCGAGCGCCGCGAAGGTGATCGACAGGGCGGCGCCTCCGCTGACCATCCGATCGCTCCCTCCGCCGGCATGACCCGGATCAGGTTCGAGGGTCGCCAGCTCCCCAGCCGGCCTCTCAGCCCGGTGTCATCGGACTCCCCTGCTGGGCGCGACCCTACCGCCCGCGCGTTGCCCGCGCCACCGCCGATTAGGATGAGCGGCGTGCAGCGAGAGCGGCCGGCGCCCGGCGACGAGGCGACGATCGAGGTCACGGTGACCGAGGACATGCTCGTGGACCTCGGCGGCCGGAGGATCCACCCCCTCTACGCGACCGCCGCCATGGTGCGGCACGTCGAGGAGGCGGGCCGGATGCTCGTCGAGCCCCACTTCCATGCGGGCGAGGACGCCACCGGGTACGCGATCTCGGTCGTCCACGAGCGACCCGCGAGGCTGGGCGAGCGCCTCACGGTGCTCGCCCGGGCGACGAAGGTGGACGCGCGCGAGTGCGCGGCCGAGGTCGAGGTGCGCGGCCCCGCCGGGGTGGTCGGACGCGGGACGCTGGTGCAGCGCTACATCGAGGCCGGACGATTCGACGGGGGGTAGCCCATGGAGCAGATCACCTACGAGCGGGACGGCGGCGTCGGCTGGATCACCCTGAACCGGCCCGACAAGCTGAACGCCCTCACCTCCGTGATGAGCGACGAGCTCTGCGACGTGCTCGAGGAGATCCACGGGGACGACGAGGTCCGCGCGGTGGTCGTCACCGGCGCGGGCCGGGGCTTCTGCGCCGGCCAGGACCTCACCGAGTTCCGCAACGCGTACGTCTCGGGCGACCGCCCGGACATCGAGCAGCACCTCGCAGAGACCTATCACCGGCTGATCCCCCTGATCGTGGAGACGCCGAAGCCGGTGATCGCCGGCGTGAACGGCGTCGCGGCGGGAGCAGGGCTCTCGCTCGCGCTCGCGTGCGACGTCCGCGTCGCCAGCGACGAGGCGCGGCTCACCCAGGCCTTCGTGAAGATCGGGCTGATCCCCGACTCCGGGGGGACCTATCTCCTGCCGCGCGTGGTCGGCTACGCGAAGGCGCTCGAGCTCTCGATGACCGGCGAGATGATCGACGCGGCCGAGGCGCACCGGATCCATCTGGTCAACCGGGTGGTGCCGGCCGACTCCTTCGCCGACGAGCTCCGCGCGTACGCGGAACGCCTCGCCGCGATGCCCACCCTCGCCATCGCCGAGACGAAGCGCCTGCTCCGCCAGGCGCTCACCCTCGACCTCCACGACGCGCTGCAGCGCGAGGCCGAGACCCAGGCGAGGATGGGAAAGACCGAGGACCACACCGAGGGCGTGATGGCCTTCGCGGAAAAGCGCGACCCGACCTTCAGGGGACGCTGACCTCGCGTTGCTGTTTTTCGAACCTCGCGATACGGTCTCCGGACGCCCAACCCGAAAGGAGGGACCATGCGACGCATCCTCCCGATGCTGTTCGCCGCTCTACTCGTCCCCGCGATCGCCGGCGCGGCGCCCGCCGGTCAGTCCTTCACCGCCAGCCTCTCCGGCGGCGAGGAGGTGCCGGCCAACGACTCGATCGCGGCGGGGCAGACCATCTTCACGGTCTCGAAGGACGGCGACTCGATGGACTACCGGCTCATCGTCGCCAACATCGAGAACGTCACGCAGTCACACATCCACCTGGCGCCGGCGGGTGCGAACGGCGGCGTCGTGGTCTGGCTGTACCCCTCGGCGCCTCCGGCCCAGCTGATCCCCGGTCGCTCAAGCGGGACCCTGGCCACCGGAACGATCACGGAGGCCAACCTCGTGGGCGCGCTCGCGGGGCAGCCGCTCTCGGTGCTCCTCGAGCACATGCGGAACGGCAACGCGTACGTCAACGTGCACACCACCCAGTTCCCGGGAGGCGAGATCCGGGGGCAGATCGCGGCGCACGGGCCACAGGCGTAGCGCGCTTCACCTCGGAACGAGCCCCCGCCGACCCGGCGGGGGCTCGTTTCACTTCACCTTGAACCCCTCGAAGGCGTTGCGGCACGCGCGGCAGAAGTGTGCGGCGCGACACGGCGTGGGTCCGAACGACGACTCGGTGACCGTCCGATCGGACCCGCAGTAGGGGCACGGTATCCCCGCCGGCTTCCCCAGCAGCGGGACGACCACCGACCTCTCGGGCGGGCCGCCCTCCCAGTGCGGGGAGATGCCGTACTCACGCAGGGCGGCCTTGCCCTTCTCGGTGATGCGGTCGGTGGTCCACGGAGGGTCGTAGACGAAGCGCACCCGGACCTCGCGGTCGGCGGCCGCCTCGCGGACCGCCGCCTCCGCGTCCTCGCCGATCACGTCCTTGGCGGGGCAGCCCACGAACGTAGGCAGGAGGTCCACCTCGATCGCCTGGTCGCCGACCTCCACCCGCTCGACCATCCCCAGGTCGACGATCGACGCCGTGGGGATCTCGGGGTCCATCACGCGTGTCAGCGCGCGACGCACCCGGTCCCGAAGGTCGGCCGCG
>DATKBL010000039.1:0-4736 GCA_035513995.1 Actinomycetota bacterium | reverse complement strand
AAGGCCCAGGCCGTGCCCGCCTACAACACCGTGGAGGAGCGGCTGAAGTCCCACCCCAAGAGCAGCAACTGGGTGGGGTACATCCTCGAGCTGGGCGGGGTCTCCTACTACTTCAGCGGCGACACCGACCACCTGCCCGAGTTGGAGAGCGTGAGCGCACGGGTGGCCTTCGTCTGCGTGGGGAACGAGGTGTTCACCATGGGCCCACAGGAGGCCGCCGACCTCGTGAAGGTGATCAACCCCGAGATCGCCGTCCCCAACCACTACGCGTTCGAGTCCGGGACGACCTCCGATGCCGAGGCCTTCAAACAGGCGGCCGCGCCCGTACGCGTGGAGATCATGACCCCCGAGCACGACTTCGACCTGGGGTGAGAGTCTCGCGCCCCCATCACATCGCTCCAGCCCGCCTCGTCGCTCTCCTCGTGACGCTGGGGGCGGTCGTCGGGCTCGTGGTGGCGGCGGCGTCGGTGTCGGCGGGGAATGCAGGCTGTGGCGCGGCTCCGGGCGAGGAGTGCCTCGCCCTGGCGCGCATGCTCGCGATCAGGACCGGTCTCGTCGCGGGGATCGCGACGGTCGTGATGCTGCTCGTGGTGGCGGGGCTGCTGAAGATGGTGGCCCACGACGAGGCCCGGCGAGCCGAGCCGGCCTCGACGTGGGAATGACGACAAGGAGGGATTGAGATGGCGCTGGGCTTCGAGGGGAGCCTGTACATCCTGGCGTTCGATCACCGGGGATCGTTCCGCAAGAAGATGGGCGTGGGCGGGGACCCGACCCCAGAGGAGGTGCAGCGCCTCCGGGACGGCAAGATGCTCATCTTCGAGGGGTTCCAGCAGGCGATCGCCGAGGGCGCCCCGCGCGACGCGGCCGGTGTCCTCATGGACGAGGAGTACGGAACCGACGTGGCCCGCAAGGCGAAGGCCGAGGGCTTCATGTTCGCCATGCCCGTGGAGAAGAGCGGGCAGGACGAGTTCGACTTCGAGTACGGCGAGGAGTTCGGGAAGCACATCGAGGACTTCGACCCGACGTTCTCCAAGGTCCTGGTGCGCTACAACCCCGAGGGCGATCGCGAGATGAACGCGCGCCAGCTCGTGCGGCTCAAGGAGCTGGGCGACTGGCTCCACGAGCGGGGCCGGCTGTACCTGTTCGAGCTGCTGGTGCCCGCGACCGAGGAGCAGCTCGCGTCGGTGGGCGGCGACGAACAGCGCTACGACACCGAGGTGCGCCCGCGGCTAATGCTCGAGGCCATCCGGGATCTGCAGGGCGGTGAGGTCGAGCCCGACATCTGGAAGATCGAGGGCCTCGACAAGCGTGAGGACTGCGAGGCGGTCAGCGAGCTCGTGCGCTCGGAGGGTCGCGACGGCGTGGCGTGCGTGGTGCTCGGGCGCGGGGCCGACGACGCGGCGGTGGAGCACTGGCTGCGGCAGGGCGCCGGTGTCCCGGGCTACCGAGGCTTCGCGATCGGCCGCACGATCTGGGGCCCGCCGCTCATGGAGTTCGTCGAGGACAAGATCGATCGGAGCGAGGCCGCTTCACGGATCGGCCAGAGCTACCGCCACTTCATCGACGTCTACGAGGGGGCCTGAGCCGAGCGCCGTCTACCCGAGAGGCGCAAGCAGGCCCTTCTTCCCCTCGAAGGCGAAGAGCAGCAGGTCGACCATGCGGAATGTCGTGCTGTTCGGGCCCAGCGAGGGACGCCACGTCGGATCCCGCACGATCGACGTCTGGCTCCCCTCCATCGCCCGGTGGAACGTCTCCGCGACGATCCGGGCGCCGACGCCCGCCAGCCTCCCTCCGTTGAACTCGGCCTCGCGCAGGACGTAGAACCACAGAGGGGTGTTCTTGAGCAGCGCGTCTCGCTGGGGCCCGGTGAGGCCGTCGAGCTCCGCGCCCCTCCGGCCGTCCCGTATCCTCTGCTTGCTCAACGTGGTGACCGCGACGCCCTTGCTCCGCAGGAACCTCGCCATCTGCTGCCCCGTGCCGAGGCTCACCATCTTGCCCCGCGTGAGGTTCCGGAGGGCCAGGTTGGCTTCGGCCCGTGGAAGGCGCGGGAGCCTCCGAAGCGCCCTGGCCAGCGTGGTATCGATGCGCATCGCCCTGTTGAACTTGGCCTCGGGGACGGTGAGGTTGGCCCGTCCCGCCTCGCCGAAGTCGTACAGGCGCCGGAAGTCGGCGATCCAGTTGCTGGGGAGTCTCTGGCTCCCTCCCAGCGACCCGCTCGTCGCCGAGAACTCGAAGAGGAGGTCGAGGGTCCCCCTGCCGAAGTCGAAGAAGCGATTCCAGTTGTAGTCGTCCCGGATCATCGAGTGCCCCAGCCGGAACGCCGCGACGGAGAACTCGATCGGCATCGTGGGAACAGCGGTGGGAGGCACGCCCACCTCGAAGGCCTTCCTACCGCTCGTGAACACGCTGTTCACAACGCCCCTCGCGCACATCCGGGGCAGGTAGTCGGTCCGAAGCATCCACTGGTAGTGGCGGGTGACGATCCGCCGGGCCCGGATGAAGCGCTGGCCCGCCGGGACCGAGGCGGGAAGGGAGTCCACGACGCGGTTGTGGAAGCGGATGAACGCCAGGTGGGTCTGAGCGACGGCCAGATTCTCGTCGTTCCGCGGGTCGGGGATGACGGCGCGGCGTCTGGCCTTCGCCGTCGAGCCTTCGCCGCGCGGCAGATCGAAGCCGTCCTTGGCCCCGACGCCACTCTCCGGGGTCGTCCTCCCCATCTTGAGGTGGAGGCCGTCGTCCTCGTAGAACTTCGCCGATGCGGGATCATCCGGGCCGGCCCCGTACAGGGAGTCGAGGTCGAGGCTGGGGGAGCGAGCTTGGAGCAGGTCGGTCGGCGAGACGTTCTCGCCGAGCATCACCTCGGTCTTGTCGAACGTCAGGTCGTGGTCCACGAACTGGCCCAGGTAGGTGAAGCCGGCCGGGATGCTCGATGACCGCCGGTCGCCTCCGACCATCGCCTCGGCGATCTTCTTCCGGTTTGCCTCGCTGAGCTGTCGACCGCCTCCGCGGGGCCCCATCCGTGAGAAGCGGAAGGGCGGCACGTTCTCTGCCGTGGCGAAGGTGCGTTCCCTCCCCCCCACGCTCTCGGCGAGGAGACCCTCTCCGAGGACGAAGTAGCTCTCGGATCCGTGCCTGTCCACGGTGCCCTCCCTTTTCGCCCGGATATCGGTCGATTGTTCCTCTGTGTCAGCGAGGGGTCAAGACCGATAAGAGCTGATCTGGCACGGGCCTCGAGCCGAGAAAGATGGAGAGTAGCTGCGACGCGAAGCCGGGATCGATGGTCAGGAGTGGTCCCTTCGCCGGCCTGCGGGCTCGCCCGCGTACCGGTACACGTACTGGTACCGATAGTAGTAGGGCGAGGCCTTCGCCCGTGAAGGATCGAAATTGTTCAGGACCGCGCCGACGACGCGTGCGTTCACCTGGGCGAGCTGTTCCCGAGCATGGGTGACCGCACCGCGTGTCGTCCTCCCGGCATCGGCGACCAGCAGGACCGCATCGGCCAGCGGGGCGAGGGTGAGTGCGTCGGAGACCACGAGGATGGGCGCCGTGTCGATGACCACGAAGTCCGCCTGATCACGGAGCCAGTCGAGGAACTTCCCCATCATCTCCGAACCGAGGAGCTCGGCGGGACGGGCAGGCACGGGTCCCGAGGACAGCAGCCGGAGATCTCGGATCCCCGTATCCATGAGGGGATTCTGCTCACGCGAGTGTCCACTCAGGATCATCGACAGCCCGGCCCCACTTCCCTTCGCGAAGAACTGGTGGAGTCGGGGCTTCCTCAGGTCGGCCCCGACGACCACGGTCCGCTTCCCCGCGTTCGCCAGCACGACCCCAAGGTTCGCCGCGGTGGTCGTCTTGCCCTCTTCTTGATGGGGACTCGTGATGAGCACGACCTTCACGTCCTCCTGCGAAGCGAGGTACTGGAGTCCCGTGCGGAGGGTGCGGTAGGCCTCGGAAGCCCCGGACTTGGGCTCGCGTACCGTGACCAGACGAGCGTCCTTGGTCCGTCTCCAGCTCGGCACCCGCGGGACCACGGCCAGCACGGGAGCGCCCACCCGCTGCTCCATGTCGACCCGCCCCCGGAGCCGGTCATCGAGCCGCTCACGCAGGAACGCGACCCCGACCCCAAGGGCCAGCCCGACGAACAGCGCCAGCAGCACGTTGCGGAGGTGGTCGGGGGAGACTGGGGTCACGGGCAGGGTCGCGGGCTCGACCACCTGCCCGACTCTCAGCGAGCTATCCTCGACGTTCGGGAGCGTCGCCCTGAGGTTGGCGATCTCCTGGCTCAGGAGCGCCCGCTCGGTCTGCAGCGCGGACAGCTCGGCGACCTGCGCCGGGTCGGCCGCCGCCTCGAGTTGGGCGATCTCTCCGGTGACCCGCGTGAGTCGCCGCTCCAGGCGCTGGAGCTCCTGGCGAGCCCCGGCGGTCGCGGCGTGGATGTCTTCCTCGATCTGCTGACTACGAAACTCCAGGTAAGCGTTCGCAAAGGCGCCCGCCCGCCGCTGGGCGACCAGGGGATCGGGATGGTCGTACATGATGACGACGATCTCGGTGTCCGTGACGACGTCCACGGTCAGGTCGTCGGTCAGGTCTTCGTCGCTCTCGGCCCCGAGCTCCTCCTCTACTAGCCGCACCACGGGCTCCGACGACACGAGCTCCTTCTCGGTCCCGAGGTTCGAGCGCTCGGGGATCCCGACCTCGGGGCCGACCGCCGAGGTCGCGGGAGTGACCAGCAC
>DATKBL010000038.1:0-4362 GCA_035513995.1 Actinomycetota bacterium | reverse complement strand
GCCGAGGAGACGAACCGCCGCTTCCGCTACCTCCTCGATCACGGGCAGACCGGCCTTTCGGTCGCGTTCGATCTCCCCACGCAGATGGGGCTCGACTCCGACCATCCGCGCGCCGAGGACGAGGTCGGTCGCACGGGTGTCGCGATCGACTCGGTCGAGGACATGCGCCGGCTGCTCGACGGGATCCCGCTCGATCAAGTCACGACCTCGATGACGATCAACGCTACGGCGCCGATCCTGCTGCTTCTGTATGAGTTGGTGGCCGAAGAGCAGGGGGTGCCCTCCGAGAAGCTCGGGGGCACCGTGCAGAACGACATCCTCAAGGAGTACGCCGCGCGCGGAACCTACATCTATCCGCCCAAGCCCTCGATGCGCCTCGTCACCGATCTGTTCGCGTACTGCGCCGACCGCATCCCGCGCTGGAACACGATCTCGGTCTCGGGCTACCACATGCGCGAGGCCGGCTCGACGGCCGTCCAGGAGGTCGCCTTCACGCTCGCCAACGCGATCTCCTACGTCCAGGCCGCGCTCGACGCGGGGCTCGACGTCGACGCCTTCGCCCCCAGGGTCTCTTTCTTCTTCGCGTGCCACATGAGCTTCTTCGAGGAGGTGGCGAAGTTCCGCGCCGCCCGGCGGATGTGGGCCCGGATCATGACGGAGCGGTTCGGGGCGAAGGACCGCCGCTCCGCGATGCTCCGCTTCCACACGCAGACCGGCGGGGCCACGCTCACCGCCCAGCAGCCGGAGAACAACATCGTGCGCACGGCCCTCGAGGGCCTGGCCGCGGTGCTGGGCGGCACGCAGTCGCTCCACACGAATTCCTTCGACGAAGCCCTGGCCCTCCCCTCCGAGCGGGCCGCGAAGATCGCGCTCCGCACGCAGCAGGTTATCGCGCACGAGACGGGGGTGGCCGACACCGCCGATCCGCTCGGCGGCGCGTACTTCGTCGAGTCGCTGACGAACGAGATCGAGACCCGCGCCTGGGAGTACCTCGAGAAGATCGACGGCATGGGGGGCTCGGTCCAGGCGATCGAGGCGGGCTGGATCCAGGACGAGATCCACGACGCGGCGTACCGCATCCAGCAGGGGGTGGAGTCGGGAGAGCGCGTCGTCGTGGGGGTGAACCGGTTCGTCGAGGACGACGAGGAGCCGCTCGAACTGGAGCGGCTCGACGAGGAGGCCGTGTCCCGCCAGGTGGCTCGGCTGCGCCAGCTGCGCGAGCGGCGGGACGCCGCGGCGGTCGACGAGGCGCTCGGCGCCGTCGAGGAGGCCGCCCGCGGGACCGACAACCTCCTCTACCCGATGCGCGAGGCGCTGCGGCTGCGGGCCACCCTCGGAGAGGTCTCCGACCGTCTGCGCGGGGTCTTCGGGGAGCACCGCCCGCGGTGAGCGACCACGTCGCGATCGTCGGGGGCACGGGCGACCTCGGTTTCGGCATCGCCCTTCGACTCGCGAGGGCCGGCAGGCGGGTCGTGATCGGGTCCCGGTCGGCCGAGAAGGCGGCCGACGCCGTGGCCCGCGCCAAAGAGCGCATCGGCGACGACGCGCCGGTGGGGGGTGCGGAGAACCCGGAGGCCGTGGCGGACGCGAGCGTCGCCTTCGTCACGGTGCCCTACGCGGGCCAGGCCGCCACCTACAAGGGGCTGAAGGACCACTGGGCCCAGGGCGCGATCGTCTGCGACACGACCACGCCGCTGGCCACCGCCGTGGGCGCCGCCGCCACGCAGGTGCTCCGGCCGTGGCAGGGGTCGGCGGCGGAGCAGGCGGCCTCGTACCTCCCGGATCACGTCGCCTTCGTCTCCGGGTTCCACACCGTCAGCGCCGAGGACCTCGAGGATCTCGACGACGATCCCTCCTCGGACGTCCTGCTGTGCGGGAGTGACGCGGAGGCCAAGGCCGAGATCGGCGGGCTCGTCGAGCGCATGGCCATGCGGTGGGTGGACTGCGGCCCGCTGACGATGGCGCGGATCCTGGAGCCGATCACGGCCGTGCTGATCCGCGTGAACCGCACCTACGGCATCCGCCACGCCGGGGTCCGCATGACCGGGCGGGACACGTGGGGCCGGGGGTCCGGATAGCGCTGGCGGTCGGGAGGCGCCCGGCCCCCGATCTCACCGAGCGGAGAACAAGGGTTCCAGGGTCGCGTCCGGATGGTCCCTTTGCGCCTGCTGCAGCCAGAACTCACTGGGGAACAGCGCCACGAGCGTCCCGTCGGTCCGTACGACCAGGTGAACCCGGTTCGACCCGAGGAGCGCCTCCGCTCCCTTCTCGTCGGTTCGGCGCGCGATCGAGTAGGGGAGCGGTGTGAGCTCGACCGGCACGCCGAACTCCTGGTCCAGGCGATGGACCGCGACCTCGTACTGCATGGGGCCGACGGCGCCCAGCACCGGGACGGGCCCGCCGTTGGTGTGGTCGGCGAGGATCTGGACCACCCCCTCCTCTTCGAGCTGAGCCAGGCCTCTTCGGAACTGCTTGGACCTGCCGGGATCGAGGCTGCGGGCTCGTACGAAGTGCTCGGGTGCGAAGGTTGGGATCGCCGGGAACTCCACTGGGTCCTGTTCGTACAGGCTGTCGCCGAGGCGCAGGTCGCGCGCGTTCACGAGCCCCACGACGTCTCCCGGGTAGGCTTCTTCCACCGTCTCTCGTTCCCTGCCGAAGAGCCTGTGTGCGTAGCTGGTGGCGAAGGGCTTGGCGTTGCGGGCGATCGTCAGGGTCATCCCCCGCTCGAAGCGCCCGGAGCAGACCCGGACGAAGGCGAGGCGGTCTCGGTGGCGCGGGTCGAGGTTCGCCTGCACCTTGAACACTTGGCCGGAGAAGGGCGCCTCCAGTGCCCGGGGATGTCCGGACGCGTCGCCCCGGGGACCGGGTCCCGGGGCGTCGTCCACCAGGGCGTCCAGGAGCAGGCGGATGCCGAAGTTCCACAGCGCGGAGCCGAAGAACACGGGCGCGGAGTCGCCCGCGAGGAAGGAAGGCTCGTCGAGGTTTGCACCCACGCTGTCCAGCAGGTCGAGATCCTCCGAGGCTGCGGCCCCCTCGGGTCCTTCGGCGAGGAGCAGGGACCGGTCCAGCGTCTCCTCGGGAGCCTCGGCGGCGCCTCGAGCCGTCCGGAGGAACCTGTGGAAGACGCCGCTGCGGCGATCCACCACCCCCCGAAAGGCTGCGCCCAGCCCCACGGGCCAGGTCACCGGTGTGGCTCGGATCGCAAGCTTCGTCTCGATCTCATCGAGGATGCCCAGGGCCTCGGGAGCCGGGCGGTCGCACTTGTTGACGAAGGCGAGGAGCGGCGTGCCTCTCGCGCGACACACCTCGAACAGCCGCAGGGTGCGCTCCTCCACCCCCTTCGCGGCGTCCAGGACCATCACCGCGGCGTCCACCGCCGTGAGCACGCGGTAGGTGTCCTCCGAGAAGTCGGCGTGCCCGGGTGTGTCGAGCAGGTTGAGGACGTGCCCCCGATGCTCGAAGCGGAGGGCCGTCGAGGAGATCGAGATGCCCCGTTGACGTTCGAGGTCCATCCAATCCGAGAGCGCCGCGCGCGCGCCTCGGCGGGCCCTGACGGCGCCCGCCTCCTCGATGGCGCCGGCGTAGAGGAGGAGCTTCTCGGTCAGCGTCGTCTTGCCGGCGTCGGGGTGCGAGATGATCGCGAAGGTGCGCCGCCGCGCTGCCTCGGACTCGATCTTGGACATCAGCCGGACGACGCCGAGCGTGCCCGCGTCCGGATCTCCCGCCTGATCCGCCCCAACGCCTCACGCGCCGCCTCCAGCCGCGACTCGGCTCGCTTCAGTCGTTCGTCGGCCGCCTCGAGATAGGCGGCCAGGGTCCCGGTGTGGGCCTCCCTCTGCTCGGCCGTGGCCGACCCCGACGCGAGGCGATCCCGGGCCCGGAGCATCCGTTGCGTCGTCTCGAGGCTCAGGTCGAGGGCCTTGGTTGCCTTGACGAGGAGGAGCCGCTCGATGTCCTCGTCGGTGTACAGGCGGAAGCCGCCGGGGGTGCGCCCCGAGGGCGTGACGAGTCGCATCTCCTCGTAGTAGCGGATGGTCCTGATGGAGAGGCCGGTGCGCTCGGCGGCCTCGCCGATCTGCAGCAGGTCCCTCGCCGGGTCGGGTTTCGTCATGGTCGTGTATTCTACACTTACGGAAGGGTAGTGAGGATTCGCCCGACGGATGCGATGACGACGGGAGGTGGTCCGTGACGAGGCGAGTGACGAGGACCGAGGTGGTGGACGAGCTCAGAGGTGTCTTCTCGGGATCGGGGGCGAGCAGGAGGGATCTGATCGAGGAGGCCCGGCGCCGCAGGGCTCGGCCCCAGCTGATGCAGTTGCTGGAGCGGCTACCCGATCGCCGCTATCGACACATACGGGATCTG
>DATKBL010000037.1:0-8411 GCA_035513995.1 Actinomycetota bacterium | reverse complement strand
GTGCACTCGTAGGCGGTGCGCGCCTTCCCCACGGGCCCTACCGTAGCGGCCGGGTCTGTCACGAACGGTCAGGCCTCGCCCCGCTCGATCCGGCGGACGCGGCGCCTCCCGGCGTCCCCGCAGAGGCCCCGCAGCTCCACCCCTCCCTGCCGCAGCCTGGACCTCACGCGCCCGCGGATCCGCCCGCTCTCGATCCTGGCCTGCAGGCGCCGACCCGGACACGAGGTCGAGGCCCAGTCGCTGTGGCCACGGATCGTCCCCGGCTTCACCCCGTATCGCTCGCACGCCCACGCGAGGACATCCACGAGCGCCGTGACCTGCTTCCCCGAGAGCGACTGCCGGTCGAAGTCGCCCTCGCACAGGACGAGGAGGTGGCCCTTCGGGTCGTAGTCGGTGGCCGTGTCGCCCCGGAATCTGGGGTTCCTCCCGCGATACACGTTGCCGTTCCTGTCGATCAGCAGGTGATAGGCGATGTCCGACCAGTCGTTGCCGAAGTGGGCCTGCTGATGCGAGCGGAACCGCGAGGGGGCATCCCGGCTGTCCGAGAGCACGACGGCCGAGTGGTGGACGGTCAGCCGCCTGATCCGATGCTTCCTGAGCCCGTCGCGAGGCGGGGCCGCCCGCCACGCCTTGCGGCAGATGACCTCGACGCGCTTGGGCGCGGCGGCGAGGGTCGAGACCGGGCGCAGGCCGGCGAGGAGGGCCCCGAGCCCCCCGGCAAGGAACCGCCGCCTCGTGATCCGCGCGCCGACCACCGGCCCATGCTAGCCGCCCGCGTCCCGGCGCCGCTCCCGCCCGTCTCCGAAGATCGGCTTCCCTTCCTATACTGGGACCGCGATGGGATCTCGAGGGAGCGGGCGGCCGTGGATCCTGGCGACCGCGATCCTCGGCCTGATCCTGACCTCGTGCGCCTCCTCCGCGCCCGACCCCGCCCCCGGCCCCGCCGCCACGGCCGAGAGCCCGTCGCCTCCGTCCGGCCCGTCGCCTCAGCCCACCGACGCCCCCGGCGGCGGCCCCGAGGTCCCCCGGGAGCTCCGCTTCTCCGCCCCCGCCCTCGGAGGTGGGGAGATCGACGGCGCCGACTACGCCGGAAGCGACCTGGTGATCTGGTTCTGGGCCCCCTGGTGAGGCACCTGCAACCGGGAGGCCCCCGGGGTCGCTCAGGCTGAGCGGCAGAACGAAGGAGACGTCGAGTTCCTCGGCATCGCGTGGCACGACACCCGCGACGCGATGCAGGCGTTCGTCGATCGCTATGACATCCGGATGCCCACGGCGATCGACGAGACCGACGGGATCTTCACCTCGTTCGGGTTCAGCTACCAGCCGGCGTGGGCGTTCGTCGACGACGACGGCACCGTGAAGACCCACTTCGGCGCGCTCGACGGGGCGAGCCTCCAGGCCGAGATCGACGCGCTGCTCGAGACCTGAGCCCCGGGATGCCGAAAGCCCGGCAACCCGAAAGGCTGCCGGGCCTCGGCCTTACCGCCGGCGAGCGTCCCCGCCGACGGGGTCCCCCTGCGGCCCGCGATGGCCGCAGGGTGTGATCAGCTGGAGCCCTCCGGCTTCCCGTGTCCGGCCATCTCGACCGGCAGGGCGTCGGGGGAGTCCGGCGACTCGAACACGATCTCGCCCTCCCGGACGTCCACCACGATGGACACACCCGCGGAGAACTCCTTCCACAGGAGCTTCTCGGAGAGCGGGTCCTCGACCAGGCGCTGGATCGTGCGTCGCAGCGGCCGGGCCCCGAGCGAGGGGTCGTACCCCTTCTCGGCGAGCAGGTCCTTCGCCGCCTCGGTCAGCGAGATCTCGACGTCCTTCGCCTTCAGCTGCTCTCGCACCCGCACCATCATCAGGTCCACGATGTCCTTGACCTGCTCGCGGGTGAGCGAGTGGAAGACGATGATCTCGTCGAGGCGGTTGAGGAACTCCGGGCGGAAGGAGCGCTTCAGCTCCTCCATGACCTTCTCCCGCATCTTGTCGTAGGAGATGCCCTCGTCCTGATCCTCGGCCGAGAACCCCACCGCGGCCTTCAGCAGATCCCTCGTCCCGAGGTTCGAGGTCATGATGATCACGGTGTTCTTGAAGTCCACCGTGTGACCCTGGGCGTCGGTGAGGCGCCCGTCCTCGAGGATCTGGAGCAGCGTATTGAACACGTCCGGGTGGGCCTTCTCGATCTCGTCGAAGAGCACCACGCTGAACGGCTTCCGCCGCACGGCCTCGGTGAGCTGCCCGCCCTCCTCGTAGCCGACGTATCCCGGCGGCGAGCCGATCAGGCGGCTGACCGTGTGCTTCTCCATGTACTCCGACATGTCGAGCTGGACCAGCGCGTCCTCGTCGCCGAACAGGAACTCGGCCAGGGCCTTCGAGAGCTCGGTCTTCCCGACACCCGACGGCCCGAGGAAGATGAACGAGCCCGAGGGGCGCTTGGGGTCCTTCAGCCCCGCGCGCGTCCGGCGGATCGCCTTGGACACGGCGGCCACGGCCTCGGTCTGGCTCACGATCCGCTTGTGGATCTCGTCCTCCATCCGGAGGAGCTTCTCGGTCTCCTCCTCGGTGAGCTTGTAGACGGGGATGCCCGTCCACGCGGCGAGGACCTCGGCGATCTCCTCCTCGTCGACCTCGGAGAGGACGTCGAGCTCGCCGGCCTTCCATTCCTGCTCGCGGACCGAGCGCTGCTCGGAGAGCTGGCGCTCCTCGTCGCGGAGCCGGGCGGCCGTCTCGAAGTCCTGCGCGTCGATCGAGGACTCCTTCCGCATCCGGACGTCCGCGATCTTCTCGTCGAACTCCCGGACGTCGGGGGGCGCGGTCATCCGCCGGATGCGCATGCGGGAGCCGGCCTCGTCGATCAGGTCGATCGCCTTGTCGGGGAGGAAGCGGTCCGAGATGTAGCGGTCGGACAGGTTCGCCGCCGCGACCAGCGCGTCGTCGGTGAACGACACGCGGTGGTGCGCCTCGTAGCGGTCGCGGAGCCCCTTCAGGATGTCGATCGTGTGCGCCACGCTCGGCTCGCTCACGTCGATCGGCTGGAACCGACGCTCGAGGGCCGCGTCCTTCTCCAGGTGCTTGCGGTACTCGTCGCGCGTCGTGGCGCCGATCGTCTGGAGCTCGCCGCGGGCCAGCATAGGCTTCAGGATCGAGGCCGCGTCGATCGCGCCCTCGGCCGCGCCGGCGCCGACCAGCGTGTGCAGCTCGTCGATGAACAGGATGATGTCGCCCCGGCTCTTGATCTCCTTCAGCACCTTCTTCAGGCGCTCCTCGAAGTCGCCGCGGTAGCGCGAGCCCGCCACCAGCGCGCCGAGGTCGAGCGTGTAGATCTGCCGGTCCTTGATCGTCTCGGGGACCTCGCCCTTCATGATCGCCTGGGCGAGCCCCTCGACCACGGCCGTCTTGCCCACGCCCGGGTCGCCGATCAGCACCGGGTTGTTCTTGGTGCGCCGGGACAGGACCTGCATCACCCGCTCGATCTCCTTCTCGCGCCCGATGACCGGGTCGAGCTTCGTCTCTCGCGCCAGTTGGGTCAGGTTGCGGCCGAACTGGTCCAGGACCATCGAGCCCTGGGGGGACGCCTCGCCGGGCGCCCCGGTCGTCGCCTCCTTGCCGGTGTAGCCGGACAGGAGCTGGATCACCTGCTGGCGGACGCGGTTCAGGTCGGCGCCGAGCTTCTGGAGCACCTGGGCGGCGACGCCCTCGCCCTCCCGGATCAGCCCGAGGAGGATGTGCTCGGTCCCGATGTAGTTGTGCCCAAGCTGGAGCGCCTCGCGCAGCGAGAGCTCCAGGACCTTCTTGGCCCGAGGCGTGAACGGGATGTGGCCGGTCGGCGCCGACTGCCCCTGTCCGATGATGTCCTCGACCTGCTGGCGGACGGCCTCCAGGGAGATCCCCAGGGACTCCAGCGCCTTGGCGGCCACGCCCTCGCCCTCGTGGATCAGGCCGAGGAGGATGTGCTCGGTCCCGATGTAGTTGTGATTCAGGAGCCGCGCTTCCTCCTGGGCCAGGACGACGACCCTTCGGGCCCTGTCGGTGAACCGCTCAAACATCAGTTCTCCCTCTGGGCCGGTAACCCGGCCCCGTCGGGTCCCCTCGGGGATCCGTGGACTCCGTCCTACCCCCGAGGCGTCTGGGGCGCTCCGAACCTCTCCGGAGCGCGCCGATGCCAATTATACCCCCGGCCCTCCGGCAGCCCTTCCCAGGGGCGCCGATCTCACCGTTCCCATCGGCACGTGGAAGGGCCTACCGTAGGGTATGGAACGCCGGATGGTCGAGCGGTGTTCCCCCTAGCCGCCCGCCCCCAGGTCCTCGTCCTTGTCGAGGCGGTCCTTCACGGCGTCGGCGGCCTTCTCGACACCGCCCTGCACCGCGGTCAGGCTCTCACGCATCCCGCTCCCCACCAGGTCTTTTCCCCGGTCCACGGCCTCCTGGAATCGGGGGTTCCCGGTGAGCTCCTGCCACGACTGCCGCAGCTCCTCGTAGCGCTCGCGCCCGGCCTTGGTCCCGAGCACGTAGCCGACGCCGAAGCCGATGATCATGCCGGTCTTGAATCCCATCGCGACCTCCTTGTCGTCGGCACCATTCCCTGGCGATCCCGGCCACAAACGAGCCGGCCGACCGGACCCTACCAGGTTCGGCTACGCTGATGCGGGGGAGGGCTCCGCCGAGCGAGAGGAGGAGTCGCCATGGGCGAGGATCGGCACACCCACGACGAGAAGGTGCACGCCCACGAGCACGTGCACATCACCCACTACGCGCGGCCCGACGAGGAGGTCACCCACCTCGAGGCCAGCCACGAGCACGAGCACAACCACCCCGCCCTCGAGCACCTGCACGAGGCCCACGAGGACGCGGAGAAGGAGCATCCGCGGGAGGCGCACATCCACGACCACGCCTCCCCCGCAGAGTCCCCGGCCTGATGCCCGGGCGGGAGCTGCTCCCCGACGCGCCGCTCGACCTCGACGGCTACGTCAAGCTCGGCGGGGGTGAGGGTCTGCGCGCGGCACTGAAGCTCCCGCCCGACGAGGTGATCGAGGAGGTTCGCCGCTCGGGCCTCAGGGGACGCGGGGGCGCCGGCTTCCCCACGGGGACGAAGTGGCGCTCGGTCCTCGAGGACGAGCACCCTAGGAGGTTCCTGGCCGTGAACGGCGCCGAGGGCGAGCCGGGCACCTTCAAGGACCGCTGGCTGATGCGGCGCAACCCCTACGCCGTGCTCGAGGGGACGGCGATCGCCGCGCACGCGATCGGCGCGGAGCACGCGTACCTCGGGGTGAAGGCAGCGTTCGAGGCGGAGATCGAGCGGCTGGGGCGGGCGATGCACGAGATGGAGGAGGCGGGCATCCTCGGATCCATCCCGATCCAGGTGGTTCCCGGCCCCGACGAGTACCTGTTCGGCGAGGAGAAGGCGCTCCTCGAGGTGATCGAGGGCAACCCCCCGCTTCCCCGCATCGTGCCTCCCTACATGGAGGGGCTCTTCCGGGGGCCGGGGCAGCCCAACCCCACCGTCGTCAACAACGTGGAGACCCTGGCCAACGTCCCGTTCATCCTGCGGGAGGGCGCCGACGCGTTCCGCGAAGTGGGCACCGAGAGGTCGCCGGGGGCGATGATCTTCACGATCTCGGGCGACGTGCGGCGGCCGGGCGTGTACGAGCTGCCGCTGGGCCGCTCGGTCTACGATCTCGTCTTCGACGTCGGAGGGGGCCCCGCCGAGGGCCGGAAGGTGAAGGCGGTGTTCCCCGGGGCCTCCTCCACCGTGCTCTCGCTCGAGCAGGTCGACACGCCGCTTGACTTCGACTCGATGCGCCAGGTCGGCTCCGGCCTGGGCTCGGGGGGGTTCGTAGTCTACGACGACACCGCCTGCATCGTGCGGACCACGCTCACCTACTCGCGATTTCTGTACATCGAGTCGTGCGCCCAGTGCCCCGCCTGCAAGCACGGGACGGGCGAGATCACGCGGCTCCTCGAGCGCATCGAGCGGGGCGAGGGCTCCGAGGCCGACCTCGAGACGATCCTGGCCCGCGCGCTCACCGTGACCGACGCGCAGCGCTGCGCCCTCCCCACCGGCGAGACCCTGATCGTCCAGAGCGCGGTGCAGCAGTTCTGGGAGGAGTTCGCGAGCCACCTGGGGCGCGCGTGCGAGAGCGACCGCGAGATCCCGCTCCCCAAGTTCGTCGACTACGACCCCGAGACCGGGTTCGCGCTCGACGAGCGCTACCGCCTGAAGCAGCCCGACTGGACCTACGCCGAGCCCTAGTGGAGCGGGTCCCCGGACCCCGTGACGATCCCCCAGCGCGCCCTGTGGAACTTCGGGCTCGGTCGCCCCGGCCGCCAGAACGGGAAGAAGACCCGCCGGTCGCGCTCCGGGAAGAGCGTCCGCTCACCGGTGTAGGAGAAGGTGCGGATGATCGGGCGCCACCGGGTCCCCTCGAGCCAGGGCTCCGCGCGCTCGCCCCGGCCGGCGACCGCGAACATCCCCAGCCACAGCTCGCCGGCGAACAGGTGGTCGTCGGGCCCCAGCGTCACCGAGGTGGATGAGAAGACCGGGCCGGTGGGGCGGTTCCGCTCGAGGAACCGCACGAGCGGCTCGCCGGTGCGCCCCCCGGTCTCCGCGAGCCCCAGCGCGAGGATCCGGACGGCGTCGTAGCCCTCCTGCTCGGAAGCGACCGGGAGCCTCCCGATCGTCCTCTCGAAGGAGGAGCGGAACCCGCCGACGCGCGAGATCGGGCGCGCCCACGGCGCCCACGTGTAGGGCCCGGGGGCCGCGGTTCCCGGCGGCAGCCGATCGAGGTCGGTCCTGAGCAGGTGGGCGGGGAGCACGAGCTGGGGCGGGCGATCCACGTCGGCGAGAGCGTCGAGGATCGGGGGGAGGCGCTCGAGGCCCACGAGGGCGATCAGGGCGTCGGCGTCGCGTGCCCGTCCGACGAGTCGGTCGTCGCCGGGGGGGATCGTCTCGGCCTCCACCCCCTCGAGCGCGAGCTCCTCGAGGAACGCAGCCCCCGCGGACTCCCGGACCGCCACGACGCGCCGGTGCCCCCGATCCCGAGCGAGGTACCGCGCGACCACCCGGGCCTGCCACCGGAGCGGAGGGCTCGTCTGGAAGACCTGCCGGAAGAGCAGGCGGTCGCTATAGAGGTCGTCGCCCAGGAGGACGATCGGCCGGCCGAGCGTCTGGACCTCGGCACGGAGGTCCACGATCGCGCCGCCGGAGCCGGCCACGAGCACGGCCTCGGGGCCTTCCGGGCTGAGCATCTCCGCGAGCGCCTCGCCCGTCGCGGGGTCGCGGCTCCCGTCGTCCACGACCCGGAGACGGATCGGACGGCCCGCGACCCCGCCGGCGGCGTTGATCTCCGCCTCGGCGAGCGCCATCCCGTCGAGGAACGGCCGATCGGCGAGGCGGCCTTCGCCGGTGACCGACCCGATCACGCCCAGCACCAAGGGGTCCTCGGCGGCGGGCGAGGACGCGGCCGGGGCGGGTGTGGGGCCCGGCCCCGGGGTCTCGGCGGGGCCCGTGCACGCGGCCAGCGCCGCGAGCAGCAGCGTCAGCGCCCGCGCCCCGCCCGCTCGCACGCTAGCCCGGGGGCTCGGGACGGAGGGCGGGGAACAGGATGACCTCACGGATCGAGGGGGCGTCGGTCAGGATCACCAGCAGGCGATCCACCCCCAGGCCGAGGCCCCCCGCCGGGGGCATCCCGTGCTCCAGCGCCACCAGGAACTCCTCGTCGAAGGGGTGGGCCTCCTCCTCGCCGGCGGCCTTCTGCTCCCGCTGCTCCTCGAACCGCCGGCGCTGCTCGTCGGGGTCGGCCAGCTCGGAGTAGGCGGGGGCGATCTCGATCCCGCCCATGACGAGGTCGAAGTGCTCGGTCAGCCGCGGATCGTCGCGGTGGGGCCGCGCGAGCGGGGACACCTCCCGCGGGAAGTCCTTCACGAGCGTCGGGGCGATGAGCGACTCCTCGACCAGCTTCTCGAAGAGCTCGAGGATGAGCTTCCCCGCTCCCCACGACTCGTGGGGAGCGATCCCGTGGCGCTCGGCGAGAGAGCGGAGACCTTCGACCGGTGTGTCGAGCGACATCTCCTCGCCGGCCGCCTCCGAGACGAGCTCGATCACGGTGCGCCGCGGCCACGGCGCGTCGAGGTCGATCTCGGTGCCCCGGTAGGTGAACCGCCGGGTCCCGATCGCGGCGTCGGCCGCCGCCCTCACCAGCCCCTCGACGAGGTCCATCATGCCCTCGTAGCTGGCGAAGGCCTGGTACGCCTCGAGCATCGTGAACTCGGGGTTGTACTTCGTGGAGACGCCCTCGTTGCGGAACGTCCGGCCGATCTCGTAGACACGCTCGAGCCCGCCGACCAGCAGGCGCTTGAGGTGCAGCTCGAGGGCGATCCGCAGGTACATCGGGACGTCGAGCGCGTCGTGGTGGGTGAGGAAC
>DATKBL010000036.1:0-11545 GCA_035513995.1 Actinomycetota bacterium | reverse complement strand
GGCCGGGAGCCGCTAGAATGGGCCGTCGGCGCGGCCACGGTCGCGCCGCATCATGACCACCCCATCCGCGAAGGGACGCTGACACGGCATGACCGGACCGAGGATCGCCGTCATCGGGCTCGACTGCGCGACCCCGCTGCTGCTGTTCGACCGGCTTCGGTCGGAGACGCCCAACCTCCAGGCCCTCCTCCAGCGCTCGATGCACGGCGAGCTCGAGAGCATCACGCCCCCCATCACGATCCCGGCATGGGCATGCTCGATGACGGGGAAGACCCCGGGCCAGCTCGGGATCTACGGGTTCCGGAACCGCAAGGACACCAGCTACGACGGTCTCTCGATCGCGACGTCGCTCGCGGTGAAGGAGCCGGCGGTCTGGGACCTGCTCGGGGAGGCCGGGATGAAGTCGCTCCTGATCGGCGTGCCGCCCGGCTACCCGATCAAGCCGATCGAGGGGTGGAGGGTCTCCTGCTTCCTCACGCCGCCGTCCGCAGACACCTACACGCACCCGGCCGACCTGAAGGCCGAGGTTCAGGAGGTCGTGGGCGACTACATCTTCGACATCCCCAACTTCCGCCAGCAGGGCCTGGACTTCGTGCTCTCCCAGTCGCACGAGATGACGAAGAAGCGCTTCGCCCTCGCCCGCCACATGGTCAAGGCGAAGCCCTGGGACTTCTTCATGATGGTCGAGATGGGCCCCGACCGGCTCCACCACGTCTTCTGGCAGTACTGCGACCCCGATCACCCGAAGTACGAGCCGGGCAACCCCTACGAGACGGCGTTCGTCGACTACTATCGGATGCTCGACGGCGAGGTCGGCTCGCTCCTCGAGACCCTCCCCGACGACGTCGCGGTGATCCTGATGTCCGACCACGGCGCGCGCCCGATGGCCGGCGGGATCCTCTTCAACGACTGGCTGATGCAGGAGGGCTACCTGGCGATGGAGCAGCCTCTCACCGAGCCCACGCCGATCGCCAAGGCGCCGATCGACTGGGCGAAGACGACCGCGTGGGGCGACGGCGGTTACTACGGTCGCCTCTTCCTGAACGTGAAGGGCCGCGAGCCCCAGGGAACGATCGAGCCCGAGGACTACGAGACGGTGCGCGCCGAGATCGCCGGCAAGCTCGAGGAGATGAAGGACCCGGACGGCAAGTCGCTGGGCACCCGGGTGTTCCGTCCGGAGAACGTCTACCCGGAGGTGCGGGGCGTGGCGCCGGACCTGATCGTCTACTTCGGGGACCTCGAGTGGCGCTCGGTGGGCACCGTCGGCACGGGCGAGATCTTCACGTACGAGAACGACACCGGCCCGGACGGGGCGAACCACGACAAGCGCGGGGTCTTCGCGCTCTCGAACCTCGAGGGGGTGGAGCCCGGGATGGTCGACACCGGCTTCCGCCTGATCGACGTGGGCCCGACCTTGATGAGCCTGTACGGGGTGCCGGTGCCCCACGACGCAGAAGGAAGGAGCATCCTCTAGTGGCAGAGATCTTCGCGAAGGAGGACATGCGGACCTCCAACGCCCCCAAGGAGGGCAACAGGGGCTTCACCCTTTGGATGACCGGCCTCTCGGGCTCGGGCAAGTCGACGCTGGCTGAGCGGCTCGTCCCGATCTTCGACGGGCGAGGGCTCTCGGTGGAGCTGCTCGACGGCGACGTGATCCGCACGCACCTCTCGAAGGGCCTCGGGTTCTCGAAGGAGGATCGCGACACGAACATCCTCCGGATCGGCTGGGTGGCGAACCGACTCTCCGCGCACGGGGCCGCCGCGATCACGAGCGCGATCAGCCCCTACAAGGCCGTCCGCGACGAGGTGCGGGCGGGGATGCCCGAACGGTTCGTCGAGGTCTTCGTCTCGTGCTCGGTGGAGGAGTGCGCGCGCCGCGACACGAAGGGCCTCTACGAGCGGGCGTTCAAGGGCGAGATCCAGAACTTCACCGGGGTGAACGACCCGTACGAGCCTCCGGAGCAGGCCGAGATCGTCGTGGACACCGAGCGCGACTCGATCGAGGAGTGCCTCCGGCAGATCGTCGCTCGGCTCGAGGAGCTGGGGCACCTCCCCGCCTGAGTCTCAACGTCCGGCCCGCGGGACACCAACCCCCGGGCGTCCCCCGAACGGCCTACAACAATAAATGGCCCCGATGTGCCAGCGACCCCGAGGGCCGACGTGCCGAGAATAGGGACATGGGGAGGCCTCTGCGTATCGGCGCGACCACCCGGATGATCCGGGTCATCGTCGGCCCCGAGCCGGGCCAGGCCTCCGGACTCCCTTGGCTGGCGCTCGCGGTCTTGCTGCTGCTCGTGGCGTTCTGGCACGCGGCGTGGGCGGTCGGCGGAACCGGAAGGGTGCCGCCGACCGGCTTCCTGATCCCTGTGGCCCTCGCGGCCGCGCGGTTCCGCTATGTCGGAGGCGTGGTGGTGGGGCTCGCCGCGGGCGTGCTCGCCGGCCCGCTGGTCCCTCACGACACGCTCACCGGCGCGATGCAGCCTCCCGCGGAGTGGCTGATCCGCACGAGCTTCTTCCTCCTCGCCGGCGTCACCGTGGCGTGGCTCTTCGATCGATACCGTGACGTGCAGATCCGGCTGCGGACCTCGGACCAGGCCGTGCAGGTCCTCACCGGACGGGCGCCCGCGGGTCCCGCCTCGCGTCGCGAGTACGGCATCCGCAGGCGCCGGATCGAGACGGTGCTCGGCGGGCGGGGCATGACGATGGTCTTCCAGCCGGTGGTGGAGCTGCGGACCGAGCGTCGGGCGGGCTTCGAGGCACTCGCCCGCTTCGATCGCGAGCCGGAGCGCCCCCCGAACGAGTGGTTCGCCGAGGCATGGGAGGTCGGCCTGGGGACCGAGCTCGAGCTGTACGCGGTGCGAGCGGTGATGCGAGAGATGGACGGCCTTCCGGGGGACGGCTACGTCTCGATCAACCTCTCCGCGGGCACGGTGGCATCCCCTGCCTTCCGCGAGGCGCTCCCCAAGCTCCCGGTCGAGCGGCTCGTGATCGAGATGACCGAGCACACGCCTGTGGCGGACTACCACGCGCTGGGCAAGGTGCTCGAGGATCTGCGCAGCCGCGGCGGGCGGGTCGCGGTGGACGATGCCGGCGCGGGCTACGCGAGCTTCCGCCACGTCCTGCAGCTCGGCCCCGAGCTGATCAAGCTCGACATGTCGCTCGTGCGGAACGTGGACCGGGATCCCGCCCTCCGGAGCCTCGCCGCGGGGGTGGCGATGCTCGCCGCGCAGATCGGGGCGGACGTGGTCGCTGAGGGCATCGAGACCGAGGGGGAGCTCAGAACGCTGCGGACCCTCGGGGTGCGGTTCGGGCAGGGATGGTACCGGCTGGGCCGTCCCCGCTCGGTCACCGATCACGTGGCCCGCGCGGCCGCGGACGTAGAGAGCGGCACCCCCGCCCGCTCCTAGGGTGCCGCCCTCGTTGCCCCTAGTGGGGGCGCCTTACATGCTCTCGAGCTTGCGCTCGATCTCCTCCTGGGACTCCCCGGTCTTGGCCTTGATCTTGCCCACGAGCTGATCCCACTTGCCCTCGGTCTGATCCAGCTCGTCATCGGTGATGTCCCCCCAGGTCTCCTTGATCTTGCCCTTGACCTGGTCGAACCTGCCCTCGAACTGCTTCTGGATGCCGCCCATCGTCACACTCCTTCCGTGTGTCCTCGTCGTGTCTACCCGAGGGTCCTCACGAAGAAACCGGAGCGAGCGCAGGAGCCGGTTGTGCGGTCGGTGCGGCCGGGCGTACGCTCGGACCAACCGAGCGTCAGGAGGTGGAGCCATGTGTCTCGCGGGTACCGCTGAGACCGTCCGGAGCCACCGGCCCGAGGGGCCGGTGCTGAGCAGGCGGAGGTTCCTCGCCGCCGGAGGGGCGGCCGCCGCGCTGGCGGCCCTCCCCGCCCCCGCGCTTGCGCGGAGCACGCGTCACCGCCACACGCGGGACCTCACGCACGTCTTCCGCGACGGGTTCCCGGTCTACACGGGGAACCCTCCCAGCCGGCGGACCCTGGTGACGATCCCGAACGACGGCTTCTACGCGCAGGAGTGGACGTTCGCCGAGCACTCGGGGACGCACCTCGACGCGCCGGGCCACTTCATCGAGGGGAACCGGCTCGCCGACGAGCTCCCGCCCGAGGAGCTCGTCGTCCCGTTGGCGGTCGTGGACATCTCGAAGCGGGCGGCGACGAACCCGGACGCCGAGGTGAGGGTGGCCGACCTGGTCGCGTTCGAGCGGCGGCACGGGAGGATCCCCAGGCGGGCGCTGGTCTGCATGAACTCGGGATGGGATTCGAGGGTCGGGGATCGAGCGTCCTATCTGAACCCCGACGCCTCGGGCGTGTTCCACTTCCCCGGGTTCTCGCTCGAAGCGGTCGAATGGCTCCTGGATCGCCGCGACATCCAGGGGATCGGCGTGGACACCTCGTCGCTGGACTTCGGGCCGAGCGCGACGTTCGTGGTCCACACCACGCTGCTGGGGGAGGAGCGCTACGGGCTCGAGGGCGTGGCCAATCTCGGGCGCGTCCCGGCGAACCGCGCGACGGTCTTCGTCGGCCTGATCCCGTGGGAGGAGGGTTCGGGGGGACCCTGCCGCGTGATCGCCCGTTGGTAGCGCCGGTTTAGCATCCGGACGGTTCGGGCGAAGGGTCCATGTCAGACCCGGGTGCTAACCTGCCCTGCCATGGAGACGGTGCTGGCGCGCCCGGCGGCGCGGGACCCCGTGGCGATGCTCGACGACGGACACCGGCGTGCGCACGACGCCTCGGTCGAGCGGCTCCAGTGGATCGCACTGGTGGATGCCGAGCGGCTGTGGCGGCGAGATGGCGCGACGTCGATGTCCGTCTGGCTCGCTGGGAGGTGGGGCCTGGCCAGGTCCACGGCCCGCGAGATGGTACGGGTGGCGAACGCGCTGAGGGATCTCCCGTCAGTGCGGCGGGCGTTCGAGGAGCGGCGTCTGTCGTGGGACCAGCTCCGCCCTCTCACGCGGTTCGCCACCCGGGAGACCGACGAGGTCTGGTCCCGGCGCGCCCCGCGGATGCGGCCGGTGAGCCTCTGGCAGGAGGTCCGGCGCCATGAGCACCTGGAGCGGGACGAGGAGGAGTCTCTCCACCGGCGGCGGTACCTGCGGCTGGACTGGGATCCGGAGCGGCCGCTCCTCTACCTCGAGGGGATGCTCGCCTCGGAGCAGGGGGCCGCCCTGCAGGCGGCGCTCGGAGCGCGAGCGGAGCGAACGGAGTCCCCATCCGACGCCCTGGACCGGCGCGGAGCGATGCTGGCCGACGCGCTGGTCGCGTCGACGACCGTTCCGTCCGCGGACCGGGCGGTGGCCCCGGTGCTGGTGGTGCACACCGCTGCGGAGCTGCTCGCGGGCGCGCCGGAGCGGGGAAGGCCGCACCTCGCGGAGACCGAGGGGGGCGTGCGGCTGTCGGCCGAGGCGGTCCGTCGGCTCGCATGTCACGCGAAGGTCGAATGGGTGCTGGAGGCGGACGGACGCCCGGTGGGGATCGGCAGGCGCATGCGCTCGATCCCGCCACGAATCTGGCGGCTCCTCCGGTTCCGGGATCGCGCCTGTCGCTTCCCTGCGTGCGAGCGGCAGGCGTGGCTGAAGGCCCACCACATCCAGCACTGGGCGCGGGGCGGGCCCACCGACCTGGACAACCTCGTGCTGCTCTGTCACGCGCACCATCGGATGCTGCACGAGGGCGGCTGGCGCTTGCGGGGGCATCCCGCGGACGAGCTCGTCTGGATCCGTCCCGACGGCACTCGGCTCCAGACCTCGCCCGAGATCCTGCCGACCTGAGGCATCATGGTGTCGTGCATCTGCGGAACGCTCTGCGGAGGACGGCGATCGTGGTCGCGGTGGCGCTGTCTGGCGCCTCCGTGCAGCTGACGGCGCTCGCCGACACCGGGTTCGAGTACGAGATCGAGCGCGTGCGCCGCTCCGACCTCCCGCACTCGTGGCGCCCGGGCTGCCCGGTGGGGCCGAAGAGGCTGCGGCTGCTGATCGTGAGCCACTGGGGGTTCGACGGCGAGGTGAAGATGGGTCGCCTGGTCGTGGCGCGCAACAAGGCCGGCCCCATCGTCCGGGTGATGCGCCGGATGTTCCGGGCCGAGTACCCGATCAAGCGGATGCAGCTCGTGGACGAGTACGGCGGGAGCGACCGGCGCTCGATGAACGCCAACAACACCTCGGCGTTCAACTGCCGGACCGCCACCGGCTCCTCCTCGTGGTCCGAGCACGCCTACGGCCGGGCGATCGACGTCAACCCCGTGCAGAACCCGTACGTCTCCCCCTCGGGGCGTGTGCTCCCGAAGCGGGGCCGGCCCTTCGTGGACCGGTCCCGCCGGCATCCCGCGATGATCCGCGCGGGGGACCGGGTCGTCAGTGCGTTCGCGAGCATCGGCTGGTCGTGGGGTGGGTCCTGGAGCTCCGTCAAGGACTACCAGCACTTCTCGCAGACCGGGCGCTGACCCGAGCCGCCGACCCGCCTAGAATCCGCGCATGGCCACCGACGCCCGGCGGGCGTTCCTCGAGCAGCTGATCGACGACGCGGGGCTCTTCCCACCGGCCTCCCTGTCGATGGAGGCCGCCGCCGGGCAGCACGCCGCGGCCAGAGCGGGCCCCCACGCGTGGATGCTCGGGCGGTTCATCTGCCCCGCAGAGCGCCTCCCCGAGCTCGCCGAGCGGCTCGAGGTCCTGGAGCGCTGGCGCCTGAGCGTCCTGCTCGACGCGGCCGTGCTCGACACCGGGCTCGAGGCCGCGGCCGACTTCGCCGACAGGGACCGCGTCGAGGTTGAGCTCGTCGAGACCAAGCTGCCGGTCACCGACGCGGCCTCGGTGGGAGATCTTCTCGAGTGGGTGGACGGTGTCGGGCTGGGCGGCGCCCTCCCGTTCCTCGAGGTGGAGGCCGGGCCGGGCCTCGACGACGCCCTCGGGGCGGTCGCGGAGCACGCGGCCGGCGCGAAGCTGCGGTGCGGCGGCGCGACCGGCGAGCTCTTCCCGTCGCCGGCCGGGGTGGCCGCGTTCCTCGATGGGTGCCGGCGTCTCGGCGTCCGATGCAAGGCCACCGCCGGCCTCCATCATCCCTTCAGGCATGCCGACCCGGAGACAGGCCTCGTCCACCACGGCTTCGTGAACCTGGTGGGGGCGGCGATCCTGGCCCGCGAGCTCGACCTCCCCCCGGGGAAGCTCGAGGCGATCGTCGCCGAGGAGGACCCCGGTGCGTTCGACCTCACCACCGAGCGGTTCCGCTGGCGCGACCTCGATGCGAGCCCCGCCGCCATCGAGGAGGCGCGCCGGTCGCTCTTCTTCGCCTACGGAAGCTGCAGCTTCGACGAGCCGGTCGACGACCTCCTCGGTCTCGGGATCCTATGAGCGCCGACCCGACGCTGGACCCCGGCCTCCGCTCGTGGGTCGCCGTCTCCGAGGGCTCGGACTTCCCGATCCAGAACCTCCCCTACGGGGTCTTCTCACGCGGTGACGAGCCGCCGCGGGTCGGCGTAGCGATCGGGGAGCTCGCGCTCGATCTCGGGGAGCTCGCGCTCGGGGGGCTCCTCGACGACCTCCCCGTGCGGCCCGAGGTCTTCCTGGCCGACTCCCTCAACCCCTTCATGGTTCTCGGGCGCGAGGCGTGGCGAGCCGTGCGCGAGCGGATCTCGGGGGTCCTGGCTGAGGGGGACCGCCGGGTCCGGGAGGCGGGCCTCGCCGATCGGGCCCTCGTCCCGATCGGCGAGGCCCGCCTCCGCCTCCCCTTCCGGCCCGGGGACTTCGTCGACTTCTACTCCTCCCTCGAGCACGCCACGAACCTCGGACGTATGTTCCGACCCGAGGGCGACCCGCTCCTCCCGAACTGGCGTCACCTCCCGGTCGCGTACCACGGGCGCTCGGGGACGGTCGTCGTGAGCGGCACCTCGGTGAGTAGGCCGATCGGGCAGACGTCTCCCGGCGGCGCGGACCCCGCCCCGGGCTGGGGCCCCTCCCGCCTCCTGGACTTCGAGCTCGAGGTCGGGTTCGTCACCGGGCCGGGGAACCCACTCGGCGAGCCGATCCCGATCGACCGCGCGGGAGAGCACATCTTCGGGCTCGTGCTCGTCAACGACTGGAGCGCCCGCGACATCCAGCGCTGGGAGTACCAGCCCCTCGGGCCGTTCCTCGGGAAGTCGTTCGCCACCTCGGTCTCGCCCTGGGTGGTCACGATGGACGCCTTGGCTCCGTGGCGCGTCGCGCCCCCGCCTCAGAACCCGGAGCCCCTCCCGTACCTGCGCACCGACGAGCCCTGGGGCCTGGACGTCGAGCTCGAGGTCGCCCTGATGCCCCAGGACGCCGCCGAGCCGACCCCCATCTCGCGGACGAGCCTCCGCGGCCTCTACTGGACGGTCGCCCAGCAGCTCGCGCACGCCACCTCGAACGGGGCCTCGACGCGTCCCGGCGACCTCTTCGCCTCCGGCACGGTCTCGGGATCGGAGCCCGGCTCGCAGGGGAGCATGATCGAGCTCACGGAGGGCGGTCGCCGGCCGCTCGAGCTCCCCGGAGGCGCCTCGCGCGGCTTCCTGGAGGACGGCGACACCGTGGTTCTGCACGGCTGGTGCGAAGCCCCGGGTCGCCCCCGCATCGGCTTCGGGGAGGTCCGCGGCCGGATCCTCCCCGCCGACGTCCGTTGAAGTCGCCGCGAGGCGGTGCTACGGTGCGGGCGTGTGACCCGACGCCTGGCCGCGCTCATCGGCCGGGCGTCTCGCGTCTCTGAGGGGGAGGCATCGTGGACATCGAGATCGGGATCGGGAAGCAGGCTCGGCGAGGGTACGGGTTCGACGAAGTGACGATCGTCCCCTCGCGGAGGACGCGGGACCCCGACGACATCGACGTCTCGTGGGAGGTCGACGCCTGGACCTTCCCCCTGCCCCTCATGGCCTCGGCGATGGACGCCGTCGTCTCCCCGGCCACCGCGATCGAGGTCGGGCGGCTCGGGGGCCTCGCGGTGCTGAACCTCGAGGGGCTCCAGACGAGGTACGAGAACCCCGACCCGCTCTTCGACGAGGTCGCGAACCTCCCGCCCGAGAAGGCCACCCGCAGGATGCAGGAGCTCTACCAGGAGCCGATCAAGGAGGAGCTGATCGTCCGCCGGATCAGGGAGATCAGGGAGGGCGGGGTGGTCTCGGCCGCCTCCCTCACCCCCCAGCGGACCGCTCGCTACGCCGACCTCGTCCTCGAGGCCGAGCTCGACATCCTCGTGGTCCAGGGGACGGTCGTCTCCGCCGAGCACGTCTCGACCCAGACCGAGCCGCTCAACCTGAAGGAGTTCATCGCCAGGTTCGAGATCCCCGTGATCGTCGGCGGCTGCGCCTCGTACTCCACCGCGCTCCACCTGATGCGCACCGGGGCGGTCGGGGTCCTCGTCGGGGTGGGGCCCGGGGCGGCGTGCACCTCACGCCAGGTCCTCGGCATCGGGGTCCCGCAGGCCACGGCCATCGCCGACGCCTCGGCCGCCAGGATGCAGCACCTCCATGAGACCGGGCGCTACGTCCACGTGGTCGCCGACGGCGGGATGCGGACCGGCGGCGACATCGCGAAGGCGATCGCCTGCGGCGCCGACGCCGTGATGGTGGGGTCCCCGCTCGCCAAGGCTCACGAGGCGCCCGGCCAGGGCCACCACTGGGGGATGGCGACCTTCCACCCCTCGCTGCCGCGCGGGGCGCGGGTCCACACCCGCCAGATCGGCTCGCTCGAGGAGATCCTCGTCGGCCCGGCCCACGAGAACGACGGCACGCTCAACCTCTTCGGGGCCCTGCGGATGTCCATGGCCACGACCGGCTACCAGAACATCCGGGAGTTCCAGAAGGCGGAGGTGATGATCGCCCCATCGGTCACCACCGAGGGCAAGCTCCTGCAGCGCCAGCAGGGGGTCGGCCAGGGAGCCTGATCGTCAACGCCGGCCGCGGAGCTTCTTCGGCAGCCGGACCTGGACCTCCTTCGAGTCGGCCACCCCCGTGAAGATCGGGCCCTGCCCGTACTCGACGCCGATCGCCTTGAGCGCATCCAGCTGCCCGCGGTGCTCGATGCCCTCTGCGACGATCTCGGCCCCGAGCTCCCGCGCGAAGGAGATCAGGGCCGTGGCGAGGGCGTACATGCGCGGGTCCATGTGGATGCTGCGGGAGACGCGCTCGTCCATCTTCACGAGGTCGGGCTCGATCTCCGCGACGTGGCGGAGGCTGGCGAAGGCCGCGCCCGCGTCGTCCACGGCGAGGCGCCCGCCGCGCCTCCGGAGATCCCGGGCGGCCGCCCGCAGCTGGCCGTAGTCGTCCACGGAGGAGCGTTCGGTGACCTCGATCACGATCCGCTCCCAGGGGAGGTGCTTCACCGCGCCGAGGAAGCCCGGCTCGACGAGGCACCCGGGGGAGAGGTTCACCGCGATGAAGAGCTCCTCGGGCAGCCGCTCGAGCCTCGCTGCGGCGCCCTCGAGCACCGTGATCTCGAGCTCGGCGCCGAACCCGAGCCGCCACGCCTCGCGGAACCAACCCTCCGGCGTGCGCTTCCCGGCGTTGCGGAACCGGGGGAGCGCCTCGGCGCCCACGACGTCCCCGGTGTGGAGACGCACGATCGGCTGCCACACCATCCGAAGGTCCCGGCCCGAGAGGAAGCGGCGCACCTGTCGCTCGGCCTGGTCGCTCGAGTCGCGGTCGTCGGCCTCGAGGCGGACGCGCTCGGTCAGGGCTTCCATCACCTCTCCGGCCACCCGGCCCGAGAGCGGGCGCTCGCCGCGCATCGCCTTGCGGATCGCCCCCGCGACCTCCTCCTGGGGCCCGCCCTTGACGAGGTAGCCGACCGCGCCGGCCTCGAGCATCGACAGCACGGCCCGTCGCTCGTCGAGCGCGGAGTAGGCGAGGATCCGGGTCGAGGAGGAGAGGGCCAGGATGCCGCGAGCGGCCCGTGGCCCTCCCCCCCGGGGCATCCGCACGTCCACGACGGCGACGTCCGGTTGGGAGGTGCGTGCGATCCCGATCGCCTCGGAGACGTCGGAGGCCAACCCGATGACCTCGATGTCGTGCTCGCCCTTGAGCGATACCGCGAGCATCGCGAGCGTGCGCGGCTCGTCGTCCACCAGGAGGACGCGGATCGGGGCGGGCGCCCCATCCCCGATGGCGGCGGCGGCGGCGGGGACGTCCTCCTCGTCCTTCGTGACGGTCGTCTCCCCGACCGTCTCGAGTTCGAGGGTCTCCTCGACCATCTCGAGGAGGGGGGTTTCCTCGATCGTCTCGGAGATGGTGACGTCGTCCGCGGCGACGTCGAACACCTGATCGTTCGGTTGAGCGACGACCGCCGGAGCGACCGGCTCGACCTCGGTCTCGGCCGCCTCGTCGTCCATCCGTGCCGCCTCCTCGACGACCGAGACCTCGGCCGCCGTGGTCTCGACCTGGAGCTGCTCGGGAGCGGCCAGGCCCCGGCCGGCTCGCCGGAGGGCGAGCTCGATCGACCATCCGACCTCCTCCATGTCGGCCGAGGCGCCCTTGCGAGGGGTGAGGGCGCTCAGGCGCTGAAGCTGCCTGACGATCCCGTCCACGAT